>JBBSBF010000035.1:0-2891 GCA_038251535.1 Minisyncoccia bacterium | reverse complement strand
ATAGATGGAGGATATTGTCTCTAGGTCTCAATATTGGCAGAGTTTTCGCGATTACGAAAAATCTCGGATTAGTCTTAGAAATTGGACCTGCTTTTAATCTGGTTGTAGATGTTGATAGAGATCCTTTTGTAGAACATGTAGGTTGGATGTGGCCTGTACTATATAATGGAAGAGCGCAATTTGTATATTTATTTTGATTTCATCATTGGCTATACGCCTAACAGGTCGGTATATGCAATTGGCTCTCTGTACCGCGAGAACTTTCTGGCTAAAGAATATGGCTTAGTGGTAGGCGGTACAGTCCGCCCCGGCTGCCGCCATGGACTCCCTCCTGGTGTCACGGTTTTTGCCAACGCGAGAATAAACAAATCAACATCATAACTCTACATCGCACCACGAGTGCAAAACACGCGCCACCGCGACTCTGCGCCAACTGCACATACCGCCGAACGTTATATGCGACTTTATCAAATTGACTAAACTGACAGACTTGATAAATTTTTAAAAATAATGTTTCACTTTAGGGAAACATTTGTATCTTTGCAGCGTGGACAAAAAACAGAAATATAGAGAGATTACATTTTTCAAGGACTACTTTCAGGACTTCTTCAGTAAGCAATCAAAAAAAGTAAAAGCTAAAATAGTCTGGACTTTTGACTTAATTGAAGATCTCCCAAGAGTTCCTGAGACGTACCTTAAACATATTGAGAACACAGATGGATTATACGAAATCAGAGTTCAACTCAGTAGTGACATTTTTCGTATCTTCTGTTTTTTCGACCAGGGACAATTAGTGGTGTTGATAAATGGATTCCAAAAGAAAACTCAAAAGACACCAAGGGAAGAAATTGAATTGGCACTTAAATTAAAAGCAGATTATGAAAACAAAAAATAAAAACTTAACCACTCTTGAAGAGTTTAAAGAAAAAAACTACGGAAAACGAGGAACAAAAGATCGCGATGAACTTGAAGCTGGTTATGAAAACTTTAAGATCGGTGCTTTAATTCACAATGCTCGTATCGAGAAAGGAATGACACAGGAAGAACTTGCTGAAAAAGTCGGAACAACAAAATCATACATTTCAAAGATTGAGAATAACATTAAAGAAGCTCGTATTTCGACACTTCAAAAAATAGTTGAAATTGGATTTGGTGGACACTTAGAACTCTCTATCAAACTGTAACTTACATCTTGACAGAAGGAAGAAAAGCCGCATATAACAAAGGCTAAATATAATGCAGGGTTAAGAGTGATTCGAAGCATTATTCATCGCATTAACTTTTCTGCATCATGACAGTTCATCTATCGAATACCCGCACTATACTTAGCCTCAAGCGTTAGTTACAAGCGCAAGTATTTATCAAACAATCATAACTGGCAGCATTTAAGAGAATTTTCAATAACCGGTAACTGATCCTCATATAGAAAGATCTTGGATTGCTAATGAAAGTACTACCCATTCTTAGGACCACTTTTCTCTTTTCTTAATTGATTATTATCATGATGATGATGTAACCCAGTGTTACATAACCGGCAATAACTCGCAGAGTTATTCTGGTTATTAACACATTTTCTTTTTTGGTTACTTTTTTCTTTTGTTAACATATTCATTTTCTGTTAATATCATGCCACAGACTTGTACAGGCTTGCCGGTATCTTACGACCAATACCCTGATGATGGCGGGTATGGTTGTAATATTGGATGTACTCCTTTATCCCCTGGTACAACTCCAGCCCATCATTGGCTGGATGCAAGTATACATAATCGTATTTCAATGACCGGAAGAACCTCTCGATAAAGATATTATCTACAGCACGACCCTTACCATCCATACTGATCAGGATGCCTTCTCTCTTGAGATAATCTACCCACTGCTCACAAGTGAACTGACTCCCCTGGTCAGAGTTAACAATCTCAGGTTTGCCATGATCCCCTATGGCCTGTTTCAGTATGGATAAAGAAGCGTCAGCATCAAGGGTGTTAGATATCCCCCAACCAACAATATAACGGCTGTAAACGTCTATAATGGCCGTTAAATACAAGAACCCATTCTTCATCGGAAGATAGCTGATATCGATTTGCCAAACCTTATTGGGACGGTTTATCTCCAGTCATTTGAGCAGGTAAGGATGAATATACTTTTTCAAGCCCAATTTGCTCAGGTTCTTCTTTGGATAAATCGCCATCAGACCCATTAGCCGGAGTAGCCTGCGAACTCGCTTGTGATTAACCAAAAAACCCAAAGCGAATAACAGATCCTGAACATTAATCACCCCTTCGCTGGGATGATTCAGATAATGCTCATCCATGATACGCATGATCTTCAGGTTCTCCTGACTTTCTCCCTTTGGAGCATAGTATAAGCTGCTTCTGCGAATCGATAAAAGTTCACACTGCTTCCGCACGCTCATCGTATCCTGATTATCAACAAGTTTAAGGCGCTGATTCATCGTACGGTCTTGTTTAAGCTTTTTTTTAGAAAGTCGTTCTCCATTTCCAATTGCCCGATCTTGGCATAAAGCTTTTCGGAATCAACTTCGGAGTTTTCGTCAGTTTTCTTATCAAATACATCCTCAGATTTCTCCAGGAACTCCATTTTCCATTTGCTGATAATTGTTGGATGCACTTCAAAACGCTTTGATAGTTCAGCAAGTGATTCTCTCTCCTTGAGCGCTGCTATGGCTACTCTGGCCTTAAATGAACTTGTAAATTTTCTTCTTGTCTTTTTCATAACACACTGGTAAATTTAATTCTAATATATTCAACTTAACCAGTGGTCCGAATTTTAGGGAGTATTATAAATGACCGGAGATTTTCTGCTCATTTAGAGGATATTATCGTTGTCAATAGAAGTTTCTCCGGTGAAATACACTCCGCCCCCTGGTTGTT
>JBBSBF010000034.1:0-3755 GCA_038251535.1 Minisyncoccia bacterium | reverse complement strand
CGAGTCCGCATTGTATTCGCACATTCCGTACTTTTCCTTTGGAAAAGCTCTGTGCTTTGCACAGAGGCGCTTTAGCGCACGGATGTGCGATTAGTCATTTGTTTGGAAAAAAGTTCGCGCAAAGTGTATAATTACATCACCAGTGAACGTTGTGACTGTTGTAGAGGGTAATAAAAAAACTCCCATACTTTCGTATAAGAGTTTCAGAAAAAAGATTCTGTTTAATTTAATTTTAGTGACCATACCAACATGTCATCGTGAACCCTTGTTAAAAAAGATTTGTTAAGTTCTGCAAATCCTTCTTTTTTATCTTCACTAACGACGGATTGGTAAACATCTAAATCAAAAGCAGATACATCTCTGAGAATATATTGCTGAATCAAAGCGGCTAACTCAATCTCTTTGGTGCTCCATTTATTTGTAACCGCAGTAAACAATCCGAGGTTTTGAAGAATCTTTGAAAGTTTCTTCGGATGAATTGCTAACTGTAAATAATCGGTAATACGAGATGATACGATGCGAGCAATTTTTTCTTTATCAGAATGCCTTGCAAGCATTTCTATTGTAACTTCAGCGAAACCATTTTCAGTTAGCTGCCATTCAGTATTGGAATCAATACTTTTTTGAGCTTGTTTTTGGTCCCTTTTTTCAATTAAGGGCAGTATTACTTTCTTGTAGACAACGGCAATAGTAATAACTAAAATGATGATAAAAAGAACTGGGTGCATAATTTATGTTTTTTGGTAATAAATTTATTTCTTTATATATTATAGCACTATTTTATATATATGTCAATACATATTTATCAAACCAGACTCTTTAAAATCCGTTATATTTCTAAGCATTAAGTTCGACCTGTACACCCCTTGGGTCACAGATATTGGGAATAAAAAAAGACTTTCATTGCTAGTGAAAGTCCTTGTCAATAAAGTTTTTACCTTATTCGAAAATTACCAATGCTTCATATTCGGAATTAGGTAATCTATTTCCATACCGTGATTCACATTTTTGAAATACTTCCTTCATAATTGGTTCTAACTGAATTGGTTGGATGCGAGTCTTGCGGCCAGCTAATTCAAATAAAATATTTATGTCGGTTGCAATATCCTTTGCAATCTTCGGGTAGTATCCTGGGCCGAATTGATGCCAATCATATTTATAATTGGACATTTCCTGTTTGTTTTCATCAAACAAAATTATCCGACATCCATCCCGAGTGTAGGTAATTCCTTGGATAGTGAAACCTTTAAGGGATTTAATGCTTGCAGTAATATGCATGGGTTCCCACATTCTATTAGTACCGCCTTTTGGATAGGTGACTGTATAGTTACTCATTTTATACTGGTTTTATTGTTTTAGAACAAATTGTTTATTTATGGCATTATAACATGATATTTTAATAAAGTCAATGAAATATTCCTGTCCTTATTTCTCTAAACTGTCTTATATTCCCCACTATCTCGTTCTACCTGTACACCTCTTGGGTCACTAATAAAAAAAGCACCATTCGTATTTCATAATGGCGCTTTAGGCTTTATTATTACAGTTCAGAAACCGAGCCATAAAAACAAGATGTTCTGTGCGTGTACACTGCCCACATGCGGTCTCCATAGCAGTAATGCCACCATTCACCCGGGTACCAAACAAATCCTGCTCTCTCCATAGCTTCACATAAAATTCCACGTAAGACTATTTGTTCATCAGTAATATGAGGTGAAAGCATGGGAAACTTTTGTTTATCTCTTGGATCTCTGCTTTGAGATATATAAGTGGTTCCCATATCAACACGAGTGCCGTCTTTATATTCCAATGCTACATCTAGTGCACCTCCACAATGATGGTTCGCGAGAGGACTTGGTTTTGCAATAATCAACCGAACTCTTTTTTCAATCTCATCAACACCCAAACCTTGATTATCCTCTTTTATTTTTCTAAATTCAGCATCCCATTCTTGTTGTTGAGATTCAAGAGTTCTGAACCCTTCAATAAGTACAAGGTTGAATTCATTTGAAAGAAAATTAGGAACGTTATAAAGCCTTTCAGCAACTGATTCACGTAGAAAGAAAAGTGGTTGATAGGACTTTATTCCTTTTCCTAACTTTAATCTTTTGTTTTCATATACCTCAATAAGTCGTTCATTGTTTTCATGAATAGTAACCGTATCCCAGGCAGAACGAGACAGTACTGTTGTTATTTGTTTTGTCATAAAAGTAGTTTTTTCTAACATTAACATAATCTTATCAATTAACCACTTTTTCATGGGTTAACATGACCGTTCTTGCTAAATACCTCTTTTTTTATTACAACACTTTGACGTATTTTCTATTGACGTACCCTACAAGTCCGGTGCTCGTTTGTATCTGTATCCAATCACTCAGTGGTGGGACTGCGACGACGTTTGCAGTATCACCATAACCTAACGTGCCAATAACGCCCGTCTGTATGGATGGGCCACTTCGAAGATTTAACCTTTGGGCAGTGATACTTACAATGCTCGTAAATGAGTTCACCGTCGTGACTACCGGCGATGTGACGATCGGCGTTTGAGTCGTCGCAGACATAACAATATAGTCTTTGTGAACAAAGCCAATGACTCCATCGAGCGTCTGTACTCGTACCCAATATCCCCCTGCTGCTGGATCGAGGACTATCAACAGAGTGCCTTTGTCGAGGATTCGAATAACCGGAGAGCTCGTACTGGGCGCAAGGCGCATATTGAGCTTTATGGCAGTAACAGTCGCCGTTGCTCCAGTTTGCACTGTTGGTGTTGGGTTTGTACTCGAAACTGGTTGCGTGTATTGCTCGCTAACAAATCCACTCAGTCCTGTTGAGGACTTTATTTGTAGCCATAGGTGGTCATCAGTTTCCAAAACTACTTCGACGACATCTCCTTTGCTCAAGGTCCCAACAACTGCTGATCTGATCGACGCTGCCGCTCTGACGTTTAATCTATTTGCGATGATGGTAACGGAGTTCACCGATGGTGGTAATGCTGGAGGTGGATTTCCCCCGCCGGTACCACCACCTCCACTAGTATTTGCGGCAAACACCGTAAAGCTTGTCTGTACTGTCGAGGTTGCACTTTTGTCATCGGTCGCACTGAAAGAGAACGCGTATACTCCAGGAGTACTCAATCCAGAGACACTAAGTGTGGTGGTGTATACACCATTGAGTGTAGCAGTAGGGCCAGCGGTTTGACTCCACTTGACTGACGCAATCGTTCCATCGCTGTCAGCGGCGATACCCGATATGCTGACTGCATTGGTTGGTAATGTGATATTTGATACGGGATATATAGTAACAACTGGTGGTACATTTGGTGTGACCGAACCTCCACCTCCACCACTGCCACCGACCACCGTAACCTGCACATCATCATACACATTGATACTATAATTGCTCGTCAACGTTAGTCTAAATACATACACACCACTTGCGAGGTTACTAACAACTGTTTGCGTACTATTTGGAGACTGGATCGTCGGAGTACTTGGTCCAGAAATCTTTTGCCAAATCGCCGTTGCAATAGTTGTCGTACTTGGATTCACGGAGCCACTAAGTGTGATGCTTGATTGTTGTGCGAGATCTATCGATTGATCAACGCCAGCGTTTACAGTAAAGGTAGCGTTGTTCGTCGTCACCACGACATCATCATATCCACTCGCACCTTGGTTGTCGGTGACGGTGAGACGGAATGTAGAGGTACCAGCGGTCAAAGAAATGATGTTGGTTGATGCTGCAGTTGGAGAAACGAT
>JBBSBF010000033.1:0-4197 GCA_038251535.1 Minisyncoccia bacterium | reverse complement strand
GTTCCTACGTTCAAATTGGCAAATCAATAACAATCACTGTACCCACCGCCACACAAGCGCAAGCTCAAGTAAATGATCCAAATAACCAAATTTCTTCATATTTAAAACAAGCTAATGATAATGATAGCGACGGTTTACCGGTGTGTAGCTGGACAAATGGTTTTTTTGGTTCAGGCACCTTGGTAGGCTGTGCTGCTCGATTGATTTATTACGTCGTGTATATTCCTATTTCATGGTTTGCGGGGTTGATGGGGACGCTCTTTGATTTCTTCCTCGGATATTCCCTCAGCGATGCTTCATATCGAGCAGCGTTTGCGGTGCGCGGATGGCAGCTCGTACGCGATATTTCAAATATTTTCTTCATCATCATACTGGTGTGGACCGGACTTTCGACGGTGTTCAATACCAAAACCAACATGAAGCGAGTGATTCCAAACTTGATACTTAACGCACTCATCATCAACTTCAGTCTCTTTGCAACGAGAGTGATCATCGATACCTCCAACATCGTGGCACGTGTGTTCTACAACCAAGTGCACGTCTGTCAGGGCCCATGTCAGAGCGCAGATACTGACGGCACCATCAGCAATCTCCTCACTGGTCCCGGAGGATACAAATCCCTATCAACCAAGATCGTCTCTGCGTTCAATCCCCAAAAGCTCTTTGCAGCAAAAGTTCTCGATACCTCAAAGGCAATCCCGACACTCGACGCAATCGGTTCACAACACGCAAAAGCAAACACTGATACCGAAACAGCCACGTATTTCATCGTCGTAAGTTTGATTGCAGCGTTTATATTGTTTGGTGTGGCGATGATGTTTTGGAAGACGACATTCTTTTTCTTGGGGCGAGTGATCGGACTCTATGTCGGCATGATATTTTCACCGTTTGCCTTTCTCAGTCGTGGGAACATCCCGCTCGTCAGTGGTATCAAGGAGCTGTCTTGGGATAGTTGGCTCAAAGATATCACCGGCTATGCACTCCTCGCGCCCATCTTTGTGTTTTTCCTCTATATCATCTACTCATTTTTGCAGACAGATTTTATGACGGTGTATCAGAACAACGTTTCAAATAGTAATAGTTTTTTTGAAACAGTGATATATATCGCAATTCCCATGTTGATCGTGTATTTCATGATCAAGCAAGGAGTCGATATTGCCAAAAAATATGCAGGGAAAATAGGAGAGGGAATACAAGGTCTAGTAGACAAAACGGTAGGTGGCATAGGGGGAGTCGTTGGTGGTGGCGTCGGGATTGCCGCAGGAGGTGCAGCGCTCGGATTACGCGGTGCAAGTACTTTTCTAAATCAAGGTGTTAAAAAAATTGGCTTGACTGACTGGGCGGCAAGCAACGCAGAAGGCAATTGGGCTGCGCGCCAACTAAACAAAGGGTTGCGTTGGAGTCAAACTTCGAGTATGGATGTCCGCAACGCGGGGATAAAAATAGGGAAAAAAGAATTTACTGCCGGAGCGACATTTAACAAAACTCTCGGGTACCTCGGTGCAAAACCTGACTACAAATTGGCAGATACTGCAGGACTCGGACAAAAGGCATTTATCGGTGGGAATATGAAAATAAGGAAGGATCGCAAAGAACAAAAAGAAAAAGATATCAAAAAAGCAATCAGCTATGACCACATAAAAAATAAAGATGCTGCTGGTGTTTGGGAAGCTAAAAAGAATAGATCCATGGAAGAAGCCGGGGAGAGAAATTGGCAAAAACATGTTGCGGACGATAAAAACGTACAAACAAAAACAAAACCACTCAATGATGAAATCGAGAAACTCAAAAAAGAGCAGGGTGAGTTGCAACAAAATCTTGAGAACGCAAAGGGTTCTCAATTTGAGGAGATGTATAAAGAAAAACTGGATGAAAACAAAGAATCCCAAGACAAACTTACAACACAGTTATCAGCTATAATAGCTGAAACCCTCGTAGACCTAAAGAAAGATGATAAATATAAAGATTCCAATGCTTATGAACTTGCACGAGACGAAGAAAAGCTTCGCCTTGATAAATTTGGTGAAATAAATGACACTAAGAAATTGAACTCAGCAATGCGATCTGAGTACGCGCGTAATTTGCGCGAAAATTCCTTCTGGATGAAGGGTGGTGAGCCGCGCTGGGGATTGAGTACCGGGGGCGGACTGGGGGCCGATATAGCGCTTAATATTGCAGGGCTTAATGCGGCGATTAGTGGGGGAATTGGAGCTATTTTCGGTGGACATATTAAAGAGCTCCAAAACTCCTTTGATGAGGCATCCGAAACTGTCATGGATGAACATAAAAAAACGGTTAAAGGAAGTAATCTAGGCAAACTGGAAGATGAGCTTAAAAATATCAATAACAAACTAAAGAAGGAGTTAGAAGCATCCTATCCAGGCAGAACATTTAAAAATGTTGACGAAGATGCAAGCGCAGAGGAAGTAGAAAAAGCGATCATAGCTGGTATTGCAAAAAGAAATAAAAAAATACGAGAACTACAAACTAAATTACAAACACCGGCAGGCCTTACCAACGACGAAGAGCTCGAATTGGCACAAGCAGACAAGGAGCGCAATGATCTCAAGAGATTAGAGACAGAGCGAGATAATAAACGCGACAAAATAGACCAGATTAAAAAGAAAGCTACTGAAGATGAAACCAAGAAAAAGAAGGGGGACGGCGGAGAAGATAAGCCAAAAGATGATAAACCTAAGGAGTCGAGTAAATAACCATGGATGAAGAAGAGACACAAGTAAAGACAAAGTATGATGACTATCTCAAAGAGATGCCAAGTGAGGTACAGGACTTCATGTGGAGCGATCTGTACGACATCATTATTAAGGCAATCCAAGAAACTTTATCTCTGACCGATGAGCAAACTGCTTGGGTAAAAGCATCGGGTTACGATCTCTTGATGCAGGTAAAAAGCATGAACGACGTTGCAAAAGAATTCAAAGACAAGGGTATGAATGAAGAATTGATTCTAAAAATTCTCTATCTCCTCGACAGCGAAGTGCTCACTCGTGCGGAAAACATCACTGAGTTCTTTACAGAAACCGACGAAGATGTTTCTTCCAACCCTGTATTTCAAGCACCGAGTCCTTCCGAGCTGCTCGAGCGCTTCAAAGAAGGTGCGGTCAAGCCAACGGTGTTTGCGCCGACTAAACATGAGCCAGTAGTCGCACCAATAGAACCTACGCCAGCAAGTGTCCCTCCTCCTCTGTCAACAAATACTCCTGCACCACAACCGATCCTTGATCCATACCGGGAACTACCCGAAGGAAAATAAGAGTGAGTTGTAAAGTTGAATGCTTTCTGGATTTATCAAAACACTCTGATATTTTGTACTTTACAAGCTTTCAACTTTATGAACTTTATAACTCGCCGTAGTATACTATCTCTATGCAATTCAAAGTACCTCAATTCATCGATATCGAAGACAAGGTGTTTGGACCATTTACCTTTCGTCAGTTTGCATACCTCGCTGGTGGCGTCGGACTCATCTACTTGAGTTTCAAGTTTTTGCCCACACTGATCGCATTTGTACTTGTACCGGTATTTGCTGCCCTCGCGCTCGCGCTCACTTTTTTCAAATATAACGATAAGCCGTTTGTTAATGTACTCGAGTCCTTTATCAGATTTTATAGTCATTCTCGTCTCTATCTTTGGCACAAACAGTCCCCACAATCTAGGGCGGAACAAATTCAAACGACATCTCCACAGGAAGATAGGGGAAAGCTCACTGATAGTAAACTTCGTACACTGTCTTGGAGTCTCGACGTTATCGACCCCAAATCAGGTAGTAGTAATTAGATAGTAGTTAGTAGGAATGAGTTCAGGTTATAAAAATCTTATCGTTTGGCAAAAATCTATAGTCCTCACTATTAAGATCTACGAGCTTGCGAAACAGTTCCCAAAAGATGAAGTATTTGGTCTTACTTCTCAAATGAAGCGTGCAGTTATTTCGATTCCTTCAAATATAGCAGAGGATTCAAGAAGAATTACAAGAAAAGATACAAATAATTTTTATAGTATTGCTTTTGGGTCTGCATCAGAATTAGAAACGCAACTTGAAATTGCATTTCGCTTAAAATTCTTAGACGAAAAGATATATACTGAGGTTGTAAACCTATTGACTGAAATATTAAAGATGCTTAACAAGCTAACTTCCTACTAACTACTGCCTACTTACTGTATACTAGTTCTATGGCT
>JBBSBF010000032.1:0-4937 GCA_038251535.1 Minisyncoccia bacterium | reverse complement strand
GTAGGCCGTATAGCAAGCAAACACCGATTGGAAGAAAAACATTTAACTGCATTACACTGTATATGCACTGCATTTGGCAAAATAGATATGCTTAAACGCAAAAAGTTTAGCGATCCCCTCGGTGTGCTTTGTGAATACAATTATGATCGATACATATTTGAATTGCCACATGTATTGCATAAAGACGAACTACCGAGCATATTATTGGCCTATCCTGTTTGGTATAACCCAACTGTATCCTCAAGGGAATCAGGATATACATTTACATCTTTTTTAAAAAGCCATGTCTTTCATCTAACTAATGTGAATTATCAATGGTTTTTCCAGATTTTCAATCATCGTGAAAGAGATTTAGAATTTTATCCTACTATTGATCCGATTCCCCATGATTACCTGGAAGTACAAAAAAACCTTACACCATTTTTTGCTAGCCAAGCAATCGTAACTCCTTATCTGAATCGTGTAGCAGGTGAATGGGCAGATCCCTCTTGGTTTGTAAATACGGATCCCTTAGGGCTTTGTTTTTATCCAAATGATATCCCATTCTTTGTTGTTATTAAGCGTTGGAGTGGAAATGGTTTGTTTCCACAAGTTGCTGACCTTATTGCTGATACTGTTGCGTGGCTCAAGAAGAATGCTGAACTGCTTAAAATAAAAGGTAATGGTATAAACACTTCCACATTGGAATGGTACGGAGTAAAAGATCGTAATTTCTTAATTTCTAAGAATGAAACTTTTATACATTTGTATGAGTTCGCTCAACAATTTATAAAGGCGTTTGAACAAAACAGGGCGATACCTTTTTTAAGAGGTGAAAAATAGCACTTTTGTATTGAAACCGTTGTATATAACAGCGGTTTTTTTCTTTTTTCCTGTATACTACTCTCTTATGACTATCATTCTATTCATTCTCGTTCTGCTTGTCTGTGTTATCGCGCATGAAGCGGGACATTTTTTTGCTGCCAAAAAAAGCGGCATGCTCGTCGAAGAATTTGGTTTCGGTATTCCGCCGAGACTTGCATCATGGAAAAAAGGAGAGACGACGTACTCGATCAACGCACTTCCGATTGGGGGATTTGTCAAAATAGCTGGCGAAAATGGTCTAGAAACCAATGTTCCCAAAGAACGACAGTTTGACTACAAGCCATGGTATCTCAAAAGCATCGTCTTGGTTGCTGGGGTGGTTTGCAACGTGCTTTTGGCGTTTGTGTTGTTTACAATCTCGTATACGGTAGGACTTCCTGGTGTTACGCCAGACGGTACGCCGACTGTTGTCAGTGTAGTCTCGGGTAGTCCGACAGAAAAAGCAGGAATACAAACAGGGGATACAGTGCTAACCGTTACTGTTTCTGGAGAGCAAGTCGATGTACTTTCGACTGAAAAAATCAAAGATGCTATTGCGAGAACTACTGGATCAGTAGGGATCGAATATGAGCATGATCATACATTACATACAGCGACGATTACACCGATGAGCACTGCGGACGGTAGGTTGATCGGTATCGCGATCGAACCAATCGGTGTGATCAAGCAGTCACTTCCAACTGCGATAAAAAACGCAGCACAACAATCAGTCGCGCTTATCGCAAATATATTTGGTGCTATCGGTACACTTGTAGGGAGAGTCGTCGGAGGTCATCCATCGACGGCGGGATTGATCGGTCCGGTAGGGCTTGCCAAAGAGGTAGGGAATGCAGCGACATTTGGCTTTGCCTACTTGCTCGCCTTTATAGCCACCATATCGCTCAACCTTGCGGTTTTGAACATTATGCCATTTCCAGCCCTTGATGGAGGGAGGTTGTTGGTCGTGTGGGTGGAGGCGTTGACCCGCAAAAAGCTTTCGCCTATGGTTACTGGTATTATTCACGCCACAGGGTTCCTTATTTTGATTGGACTCATGGTAATACTCACTATTGGAGATATAAGAAAGGCCTTATAATACAAAGGTTTAATGGCCACATGTGGATAAGTTTGACTTTTCATATAACTATGATAGAGTGAATGTATCGAAATTTATAAGAATACTATTCGTTATAATATATGGCAGTTATCAGCTTCAAACCAAAACAAGTCACCAAACGTCTTTTGTCGAATCTTCAAGATCGAGCATACGACATTATCGTCAATCGATATGGTCTTGCAGAGTCGCCCGAATCTAAAACGCTTGAGGCTATTGGAAAGAAGTACAACATCACTCGTGAGCGAGTACGACAGATAGAAAACGCAGCGCTCGCTGCGATCAGAAAAAGCGAGAGCTTTAAGGCTGAACACAAGACATTTAGTGAGCTGAAAGACTTGATGGAAAACGCAGGAGCTATGGTGCACGAAGATGATTTTCTTTCATTTATCTCAAAAGATAAATCTATCCAAAACCATGTGCGGTTTTACCTCGTGTTGGGAGATGAATTCAAAAAAATAAAAGAAGATGAGCACTTTAGCTCACGATGGACGATAGATGAAAGTCTTTCAGAGGTTGTACATGATGCATTGCACAGTGTATATCAAACGCTCGATGACAAAGAACTGCTTTCAGAAGACGATCTCGTTGCTCGTTTTTTGAATGAAATCAAAGACGTTGCTGATCAATATAAAAACGAAGAGATCGCACGACGATGGCTCACTATTTCTAAAAAAATAGGCAAAAATCCTCTTGGTGAATGGGGGCCAGCTGATAGTCAAAACATAAAAACTCGCGGTATCAAGGACTACGCATTTTTGATGATGCGAAAACACGGCTCTCCGATGCATTTCCGTGAAGTCGCAAAAGCTATTACGGATACTTTTGGTCGCAAAACACATATTGCAACGACCCACAACGAACTCATCAAAGATCCTCGATTTGTACTCGTTGGACGAGGATACTATGCGCTCGCAGAATGGGGCTACAAGCCAGGGATTGTTCGTGAGGTGATCAAAGAAATTCTTGTAAAAGAAGGTCCACTTACCAAAGAAGAAGTGATCGACCGAGTACTCAAGGAGCGTTTTCTCAAGAAAAATACGATTCTCGTCAATTTGCAAAACGCTATTTATTTCAAAAAACTTCCTGATGGAAGATATACAGTAGTGAAATAACTATGGCTGATGATAAAGGAGGAAGTAGTAAAACCTGGGAACCGTTTGAGGTAGTATTGGTACTACTGTTGGCCATAGGGTTACTGAGTAAAATTCAAACAAAAACAACAGGACAAACAACGACTAGTTCAGAAAAGACCAAGACAACCGTAGTCAACAAAACTCCAGATACGTCGTGCGGACTTACGATACTCCATCCTCACTCACTGGAAAAAATACATACAGAAGTACCACTCTCTGGAAGTACCGTTGGGTGCAACTGGAAATCTACGGATACGATCGCGCTCTATGCGCAGGTCATCGACGCAAATGGAAAACCAGTTTCTGATTATGTTACCGTTGTCCCTACAGAGGTAGTGGGCGATACTACATCATTTGATACAACGATCTATCTTTTTGACCAACCAAGTAGCGGCAAGGGCTATATTATTTTGATACCAGCCGTACCATCGGGCGATCACTCGATCACGTATCGCATCCCCGTAACTTTTTCCTCATCATAATCAGCCCAAAGGCTGTTAGTGATGCTATACTTTAGTACATGCAGACTACGTCTATTATCGGGGCGATTTTCCACCACGCGAGTGTGTTCATCATACTTGTTGTCGTTGCAGTCGTTGCGTGGAATGTGTGGTTGACCTACGTACAAACAGAATTTCTCAGAAATATCAAATGGGTGTTGCTTGAAATAAAACCTCCAAAAGAAGTATTTAAATCTCCAGCCGCAATGGAGTTGGTACTGAACGCACTCTACCAAACAGGAGGAACTGGTACTTGGTTTGATAAATATTGGAAAGGAAATCTACGAAACTACTTTTCACTCGAGATTGCTTCTATCGAAGGAAAGATACATTTTTATGTTAGAACCTCCGAAAAGTTTCGAAAAATTATTGAAGCTCAAATATATTCACAGTATCCGCAAGCAGAGATTTCTATCGCAAAGGATTACACAGAGACAATGCCTGCATTTACGAACAAGGGCCCCATACAACTATGGGGATGTAATTTTGAACTCGTAAAAGAAGAAGTGAATCCAATCAAAACGTATATCGAATACGGACTTGATCGAGCGGTCGGATCTTTGGAAGAAGAGCAGCGTATTGATCCAATCACTCCGATGCTTGAGTTCATGGGTTCTATCGGTATTGGGGAAAACATTTGGTTGCAGATTATTGTTCGAGCTGCAACGAGCAGATTTACTATCACAAAAAACGGTGTTGAAGAATCCGGCAAGACGTGGAATGATCGAGTGAAACATGTCATTAAAGAATTTAATGAAAGTTTAACCGAGTATGAAGTGGACGCCGAGGGCAAAAAGAAAAAGATAGGTTCGCGTCGTGCAACAAAAGGAGAAAGCTCAGTCATCGAGGCAATAGAACGAAATGCCAATAAACTGGGATTTGATTCGGGGATGCGTGCAGTGTATGTCGCTAAATCAGAGAATTTTGACCCAAACCGTATTGCCGGACTTACTGGGATGACACGACAGTTTACTGCAAATGATTACAATGGATTTAAGCCAAGTAACACGACTGCCTTTGATTTCCCTTGGCAAGATATAACAGGGTCAAAAATTATAAAAAAGAAATCAGAATTGCTCAAGGCGTTTAAAAGTCGGGGATATTTTTATGGTGGGTTTGAATTCAATAAACTAGGAAAATATTTTAGTCATCCAAATGAAAGCGGAGGAAAGCCCTATATTTTATCTACCGAAGAAATCGCAACCGTTTTCCACTTACCAGGCAAGGTCGTCGAAACGCCGAGCTTCACTCGTATCGAGTCCAAAAAAGGTGAACCACCGGCAAACCTACCGGTATAACATGTATGTTTAAATTCCTCGTCGTTATTTTTATAGTCATCAGTGT
>JBBSBF010000031.1:0-5723 GCA_038251535.1 Minisyncoccia bacterium | reverse complement strand
CTGTTTTTATTTCATCAGCTACCATCACAAAACCAAGAACCTTTTCTTTGGTTGCGAGAATGACAGGAGTCTTACCCTGCGAAGTAAACTCCTCAATTTTTACAGCATCAAAAGAAATCTTGAGATCACTTATAAGTTTTGCATTGCCGACAAAGTATTCAGTACCATTAACCAACCCCTTGAGTCCTTTACCTTGTATACTTTCGAAGTTTGAGACATCGAATACAGAAATATTTTTCTCTTGTGCGTAGTTTACGATTGCGTGAGCGATCGGGTGCTCAGACTTCTTCTCAAGTGAAGCGAGTATCGATACTAATTCTTCGTCTTTCTGGTTTGAAAGATTGATGATGTCTACGAGCGTTGGTTTTCCTTTTGTGATCGTACCGGTTTTATCAACTACAACTGTATTTACTTTGTGAAGCTTTTCTAGGGTCGCAGCATCTTTGATGAGTATGCCTTCTTTTGCCCCCTTACCGACTCCTACAATGATTGCAGTTGGTGTGGCAAGTCCAAGCGCGCAAGGACATGCTATTACCAATATTCCCACAAAAGAAACCAGTGCATACGAAAGTGCTTGAGAAAAACCGAGTGGTCCAGTTCCAAAGATGAGCCAGGCTCCCAGTGCAAGAAATGCAATGACGAGGACAATTGGTACAAACACTGACGATATTTTATCAGCGAGCGCTTGAATGGGCGCTTTACTGCCTTGGGCTTCTTCAACCATTTTTATAATCTGTGCCAGCAAAGTTTCAGATCCGACCTTCGTTGCTTTGAAAGTAAAAGATCCGCTTGTATTCATTGTGCCGGAAACAACAGAGTCTCCAACTTTCTTTTGAACAGGCATCGGTTCTCCTGTAACCATCGACTCATCGACAAAGGACGAACCCTCGGTGATAACCCCATCGACAGGAATCTTTGCTCCTGGTTTTACGATAATCAAATCGCCATGCTTCACTTCATTTATCGAAATCTCAACTTCTTTGCCGTCACGGATTACAAGCGCAGTTTTTGCCTGAAGGTTAAGGAGTTTCTCAATAGCATCTCCTGTCTTTATTTTTGATCGAGCTTCTAAATACTTACCGAGCGCAATAAAGGTAATAACTACAATCGTTACATCGTAATAGGTATGCTCAACATTTATAAAGGGTTTGAGTACGTCCTCAAAAGCTGTGACGGCAAAGCTGTAAAGAAAGGCGGCTACTGTACCGATGCCGATAAGCGTATCCATATTGGCTTTGCCGTAACGCAAGAAACGGTAGAAGCCAAGGAGGTAGGGACGACCTACTACAAACAATGTATACGTCGCAAAGATAGGAAGAAGGTGATGAAAAAATTCCTTAATCGTATAACTCATTGCAGGGACCGCATTATACTGAGCAAGAATATCCCAGCCCATGACAAATATACTGAAGATTGCCAATGGGATAGCAGATATTACGAGTGATCGCTGGCTAGCAATCTCTGCCAACTTTTCTTTCTTTGATTGATTGAGGCCGAGATGTGCTGCATGTTCATCGGCAGACATACCCATTTCGCTTGCACCCATTGTATTCATGGTACCCATGGCGTTTTCTGGAACCACAAGAGAATACCCTAGTTTTTCAATTTTTTCCGATAGATGTTGAGGGCTTGTTTTTAATTCGTCAAAAGAAACTTTAGCCGTTTCGGTTCCGTAGTTTACTTCCACAGACAGAACCCCGTCCGTTTTTTTGAAGGTCTTCTCTATGATCCCTGCACATGAGGCACAGTGCATTCCTTTTATTTTGTATGTTTTGGCAGTTTTTATGTTTTGATTCATAGATTTTATTTGCGTTTAAGCTGATAAACCTTAAGGATCTCTTTAATAGCAGTGTCTTCTTTTCCTTTTTTAATCTGTGTCACCACACATGTGCTCAAGTGATTTTCCATGAGTGCGTCCTCGATACCAGAGAGCGCCTGTTTTACCGCTGATGTTTGAGTAATAACGTCAATGCAGTATGCATCTTTCCCAATCATGTCCTGCAATCCTCGGACCTGACCTTCAATAATCTTGAGACGACGAACAAGTTTTTGTTTTGATGGATTCATATCACTAGTATATACCCCTAGGGGGGTATAGGTCAATACAAATATAGTCTAATATCTCGCCAACTCCTCACTCGTCGGCCTCACCACCGGATACAATCCATCCTTCAAATTCGGTAGGTATGCGGCCAAGGGATCTAGCTTCCAAAAGGTTCCTATCTCAGCCACTATGTCGAGCATCGTAATACGAATGTAATACACTATTAGTTTAATACGCTAGAAAGGTTTTGGGTATGAAAAAGTTCGGACCTGGTATAATTAAAAACATGGAAAAATTACCATCAAATCTTGAGCAACAAGAATTAGAAAAATGTCAGCTAGCACTAGAACTATATGCACTCAGTAGAAGAGAGTATTCAGGCGATGATACACCACTAGACAACTTCGATAAGAAAATGATTGAAATGAACGCGAATCTTCTTGTAAACGATTCAGGGGATGGTTTACGTATTGGTGGACCGATGTCTGATAATATTAAGTTTCGTTACGGAACTATAAGACACATATCTGATGAGGAGGTGTTTTACTTAGACAGCAATGATATATCTGATTCAGATCCTGACTTTCAAAAATTTCAGAAAATTATAGCTGACAAGTTTACTGAAAATAATCTTCCTTTTTACTCTGCATCAGCTTAAACTTATTCGAACATCGTCCCACTCGCGGAGCCCTTAAAATCACCTTTTAAATCAAGGTGATTTTTTGATACCCCAGTAGGGTTTAGAACTTTTTGCGAAAATGCTAGTATTATATTATGCCAATGATAACTATTAAATATGATGATGCTAAAGTAAAAGATGACGAGATAGTTCTTTTATCAAAAGCCGTCCAAAAGATAGTTCAAGAAGCGACTAAAATACCAGAGGTTTTTGTATATGCAGATAGTCCTAAAATTAAAATAGATGTTGCTCCAATAGAAATATTTGTTGAAATGAGTGCGAGTAAAGTTACTGACAGAGAGGGCTTGTTTCAAGATATAAAAACTCATTTATCTGACTGGAAGAAAACTAATAATTATAGCAATCCAATAACCATAACTCTTACTCCTATGGATTGGCGTTTTGAGGTTGATATATAAATTATGAATAAAAATACCGAAGGGACTTTTATATGGATTATAAATATCCTCAAAAAACAAAATATCCCTTTTCAAATAAAAGGAGGGTTCGCTTCTCGTTTATATGGAGTAGATAGAGAACTTGCTGATATTGATATATCAATTCCTGAAGATAAATTTGATGAATTATTGCCAGAGATAAAAGATTTCATAAAATCTGGCCCAGAGCAGTATTTAGATGAAGAATGGGATATAAAATTAATAACACTAACTTATAAAAACCAAGATATCGATATAGCTGGAGCATTTGAAAAGAAAAACTTTGATAAGACAACTAAGAAGTGGGTAAATACTCCTTCCAATTTTGACACAAGCGTATATATGGACGTATACGGTTTGAATGTACCAGTAATAGCAAAAGAAGATTTAATTGCATACAAAAAACTTATTCAGAGAGATGTTGATATTTTTGATATTGAAGCATTAAGTAAGTAACTATAGTTGTTTTAGCTCTGAAGCACTAAACTCGGAAACAGCTCAAAAAGACCACTAATCTTCAAATCACTTTTAATTTTAACCCAATTCAGAGTTCTGAACGTGTCCACTAAGGGAGCCAGTTAGGGCTATTAGCCAAATCTAGTACCAGATTGAACGGAGAAGATATTGTAAAATATAGCTTTTTTCCGTTTAGTGTAGGGTTCTGAAGTATGTAATTCAAAAACTGTCTTTTTCTAGCAGGTTCAGAACTATTATCAAAAATTGTTTTTGCTCTGCGTGCTACAGAAATGACTGTAGCAACAGTATCTTGATATTCATAATCCGCCTTACTATGCTCTGACATTTCAATTTCAAACAATTGTATTTGGTCTTGAAGTTCTTGATGTTTCTTGTCATAGATGTCCTTAGTAATTCTCCATATAAAACGGATCAGAGCTCATGGTACAATACAGCAATGAAAAAAATACTTAGAGTTTCTTCATTTTTAGCAATCACCGCAGGTATCGTAATGATACTTGGTGGAACATGGGGTATCATTTTTACGTATAAAAGTGTTGCGAGAGAACAAATCATAACCCCAGCAGATGCTTCTATCCCCAATACACCGGTTCGTGGACCATTCACGCTAAAATCTCAAGCTGACATTATACGTCATCATGTCCTTGAAATGACGAACGGTATGACATACTCACAAATGCCACAAAAGGTTCCAAAGATAGATTCAGATGGAAATCCTGTTTTGGTTGAGAAAGGTCAGAAAGTCATGATTTCAAATGATGCTCGCAATATCTGGATAACAGCGACAACACTTACTACTGCTTTAAATTTTGCGATTATCACCTATGTATTTTCGGGTTTGATTATATTCCTCGGTCTGGTATCGATTTGGACAGGTATTACATTTCGAGCTGAAAGAAAAGGTTTAAGGGAAATCATGCTATAGTGAATACAAGGTCCTACCCTCTAATTCTCATGTATTGGAAGGCTCGAGGAAGCTATGCCTGAATAACATGTTCGAGTGTAGACGAAGCGAGTACTCAACCTTTATGAAAGTGTTTTAGGAATTAACCTTCTGCAAAGCCGTCTCCGTAAGGAGGCTTTTTGCATCCGGGATCTTTTCTAAAAACAAAAAGTGATGATCAACGGTAAAAAAGTCTGCGCCGGTCAAAAAGACGGAGAACGTAGCAACTGCCAATCCAAAATCTCTCACCCCTATTGCGTCATATCCTACCATCACTGTAATGTGCGCCATATGAAGCGAGAGGATCAATGCACTTGTTTTAGTAAATAACCCAAACAACAATGTACTCCCAAACACAAGCTCCAATGCGCCATTGAAATGTACCAAGGTAACTGCACTTACCGGAGATATGTTTAGTATCCATTGAGGAATAAATCCTACCCAGAGTTCTGGTGCAATAAATTGTTGGGTCGCAAACCACAAAAACACCATCGACATTCCGATACGCAAGACCGATGTTCCACTGATTTTGATAGTGTATGCTTCTTCTGTTTCCATAACATTTATTGCGTAGTTGTCGTTTGTGGCTGATGTACCACAACTGGCTGTTCGGTGAATAATATGATTCCTAATATCACGAGAATGGATACGCAGAGAAAAATAACAATTGATATTTTGGAATTATTTTTCTGCATCTTCATAGGCGATTATTGTACCACCAAGGTTCCTTGATTGCCATTATGGTCTTGCGCTTTGTACGTCCACGTTCCTGCAGAGTTTATAGTAATCGTTCGCTGTTTAAATTCGTCATCTAATGTAACTGAACTGATGCCACCCGGAGAAAACGTTGTTCGTACTTCTCCACTGATCGGATTGCTGTACATAAAGGTGATTTTATCCCCTACTGAAATATTGAGACTTGTCACGTCATAGTTTCCAGCACTCGTAACATGCAGCGTATACGTCGTAGATGTTCCAGAGCCTCCCGTCGCACTATACCCCGCCGTCACACTCTTGTTTGCAGTCATTGGAACAGAACATGATCCAGTGCCTGAACATGATCCAGACCAGCCATTAAAGATAGAGCCTGTTCCTGGGGTTTCGGAAAGTGTGATGGTGGTACCGGAAGAAATGTTTGATTGG
>JBBSBF010000030.1:0-6761 GCA_038251535.1 Minisyncoccia bacterium | reverse complement strand
CTGCGCTCCACCCGCATGGTTGATCACGATATAGCTACCATACCCACCGTTGTACCCGCTTGATTTTGCGATGATCACCGTACCTCCTCTTGATGCGCGTACGTTCGTTCCGATTGGTACACCAAAGTCCACTGCGTTGCCGTCGTGCAATCCTTGGGTCAGTATAGCGTCGTTGATTGGCTTACTAAATGTTTCGACAACTTTTTGTTCAGATGGCTGGTTTGACTTTTCTTCTGTGGTTGATTGTGTTGTTTTTTCATCAACGGGAGCACCTGTATCTTTTGGTGTAATCGTTTCATCTATCTTTTCATTTGTCTGAGCTGGTTTTTCTACTGTCTTTTTAGGTACTACTTTTTGCACTGGAGTTTCAAGTGGTTCCGCTTCGGGGATGACGAGTTTCATTCCAACCTTTATCTTACTCGGATCGACGTCATTATAGTCGAGTATCTCTGATTGGTTGGCATCAAACTTCACCGCAATACCACTGAGTGTGTCGCCTTTCTTCACGGTATATTCGACGCCAGATACTGGAAGAATGACCAGATCATCTCCTGGCTTAATCATTGACTTGGAAGTAAGGTCGTTTGCCCAACGGATGGTGTTGATAGAGATATCAAATTTCGCCGCAATTGCTGAGAGCGTGTCTCCCGACTGTACAATATAGGTCGAAATGATCGGTTGGTCAGTGGTTGTACTGATCGGCTTCTGACTCGTGTTGGTGTCAGATACTTCTCCGGCTTTTGGTATGGTTGTCGTTATATCTTTAACTTCTGTAGTAGCTGATCGTTCATTCATGATCATTTGCCGTGCCAATAATTGCGTAACCCCGATATTTATCAGAACTAGTGCAGCGATGCTATAGAGAGCTTTTGTACGTCCCTTGATGGAAAATCGTTTGGGGGGGACGGGAGAATCGCTCGATGAATCAGTTTGTGCCATAGATATGTGTACTATCATACCAATGAATACCACCCAGTTTGTGATATCACTATCAAAAAAATCATCTGTCAATAGATTTTGTTGTTTATAGCCTTATTTTTAACGTATTGACGAATCGCTACATTACTATTTCAATAGTAATGTAGCGAAAAACCCTTTATTTATATATATGATGTATCTTTGTCAATAAATCAGGTACACTGAACCGACATGAATTTTGATTTCACCGACGGGCTCAATGTGGCCCAAAAAAAGGCAGTACTGACGATCGATGGACCACTTTTGATCGTTGCGGGGGCAGGAGCAGGCAAGACCAAGACAGTCGTGCATCGCATCGGGCACCTGATCACCAGTGGAATTGCTCCTTCGGCAATACTTGCGGTGACATTTACCAACAAGGCTGCCAAAGAAATGCGGGAGCGCGTGATCGAATTGATCCGACACATCCCATATATAGAGAGAAATAACATTCCGTTCGTCAGCACCTTTCATAGTCTCGGAGTATTTCTTTTGCGCAAATTTGGTGCGTTTAGTGGGAGTGTCAAACGATTTACCATTCTCGATGATAGCGACACTCTCTCACTCATCAAAGAGTCTTTGAATGCATTTGGTATCGACCCCAAAGTAAACGACCCCAGAGGTATCAAAAACACCATAAGCCGCAGCGCCAACGCATTTCTGACCCCTGATCAGTTGGAAGGTGAGGCAAATCCCCACTATCGACTCACTGGTCGTGTATGGAGAAAGTATCAATCACTCAAACGAGAGCAAAAGTCCCTCGACTTTGACGACCTACTCACTCAAACCGTCGAACTGTTAGAAAAAAACACAGATGTACGAGACTGGTGTCATACCACCTGGTCACACATCCACATCGATGAGTACCAAGACACCAACGAAGTGCAGTATCGCATCGCCAAAGCACTCGCATCCCATACCAAAAACCTCTGCGTCGTCGGCGACTCTGATCAGAGCATCTATTCATGGCGAGGTGCAAATATAAAAAACATTTTGGAGTTTGAACGTGACTATCCAGAGGCTGTTGTTGTCATCTTGGAAGAAAATTACCGATCTACCAAAACAGTGCTCGAGGCTGCAAACACCGTCATTGGGAAAAACAATTATCGTACACCAAAAGCACTTTTTACCAACAATGGAAACGGCGAGAACATCTCTATGTACACTGCGTACGATGAGAGTGACGAAGCAAATTTTGTTGTCGAACGCTGTATCGAACATATCGACAGTGGTGTCACAGCATCCGATATTGCTATTTTGTTTCGAACTAACTTTCAATCACGTGCGCTCGA
This sequence comes from Minisyncoccia bacterium, assembly GCA_038251535.1. Taxonomy (GTDB): domain Bacteria; phylum Patescibacteriota; class Minisyncoccia; order Phycocordibacterales; family UBA9973; genus UBA4124. Next base: position 4,512 of record JBBSBF010000030.1, on the reverse strand, counting down.
AGAAGCATTTCTTTCATACCATATCCCGTATCAAGTACTCGGTGTACGTTTCTTTGAACGAAAGGAGATCAAGGACATCTTGTGCTACTTGCGGGCTTCGCTTAATCCCGACTCTCTCACTGATATCAAACGCATCATCAACGTACCGACGCGCGGCATCGGTAAGGTGACTATTGCAAAACTATTTGCACACGAAACTCTTACGGGGAAAGCACTCCTGTCGGTGCAATCTTTCCAATCCCTTCTCGAACGTATCCGTGTCTATATCGATACACATTCAGTTTCTGAGAGTATCAAGTATGTAATCACCGAAACTGGCATCGAAACAATGTACAAACACGAACCAGATGGAGATGAGCGACTGGGCAACTTGCGCGAGCTCGTCACGATTGGCACACGATATGATCAGTTTGGCGCAGATGAAGGTTTGGAAAAATTGATCGAAGAAGCAACGCTCATGAGCGATCAAGACAATCTAGAAGCGGCACATGGCGTCAAGCTCATGACGATACATGCTGCAAAAGGTCTCGAGTTTGCAGTTGTCTTTGTCGTCGGACTCGAGCAAGGACTCTTTCCACACCTGCCTGCCGGCAGGCAGGTGACCGTGAAAGATGGTGCCGACGCCGAAGAAGAACGCCGCCTCATGTATGTAGCCCTCACTCGTGCTCGCCACAAACTCTATCTCACATATGCAAGTATGCGCACTATTTATGGTATGCGCGATGTGCGTATGCCGAGTGAGTTTGTCCTTGATATTCCCGAGGAGCTGATCACGAGAGAGACAAGGGAGGGGGAAGCTGGTTTTACCACGGTGTTTTTGTAATCCCATGACTATTTGACAATTTCGACATCAAGAGTACTCTTGATAAAAATTAACACTTATGCAATCACCCTCAGTTATATTGGAGAATCTGGCAACAGATTTTAAGTCCGAATTTAAAAACATCTCTGGCCCGATTACACAATGCAAAGGAGATACCGCGACGTTGTTATATAGTCTCGTTAACAAGGATGTGGATTTACTACAACATATGAATCTACACTCGCCGTTATTACTACAAAGTAAAGTGCCCTACTTTTCATTTTCTGAAGCATATGAACATGTATCAAAATATCCGTATGTAGAAAAGAGCGACTTGTATGCAGGAGAGACTATCATTCAAATCAACAGAGAGGCTGTAGTGGCATTTATCGCTGATTTTCTATTCGATAGAAAATACACGATTTCCTTACTTTCAAGCAAAGAAATAAAAAAAATGACCGACACCTCGTTTGAAGAAACAAATGATACTGCCTCTTTTGTATGGTGTATTGCACAAAAACCAGACTTTTCGATATCGTTTACCTTCATCAGTGGTTTTGTTTCTGAGAACGATATCGAAAATATGGTTACAACAACAAATGAAAGGCTCAATTGTTATCCTTCAACGATTATCGAAACATGGGCAACAATTCATTATTAATGTACAAAGTAGATTTTCACTGTGAAAATCTACTTTTTAATTTGCATAAAAAATCCCAACACGTTGGTGGTGGGAATTCGTCTTATAGTAATGCCAACGTCTGTGATAGCAGTATTGCTTCTCGATCATATTGAGTGAGATTGTTATCTTCAACTTTTGCAATTACTTTTCCAGTATATTTAGGATCTTCAGCATAACCGGCTATTCGTAAACCTTTTGCCCACCCTTTATAATCAAATGCGTCCAAATTAAACAAGGGTGCATATCTTTTTCCGTTGCGAAGAACACGTGAATGATCTCGAAATGATTCTTCTGCAGAGGCATATAACCGATATTTTGAACCTTTGTGCAGACAAGATTTATACCCCTTTTTCCATTTAACGCCAAAATGGTTATGAGCTTTCTGGGCAAGATAACTGTTACCATTGCCCGTCTCTAGCAATCCTTGCCCAAGTGTTATGCTCGGAGGTACCCCTGTTTTAATGTATTCGGCGATGGCAAGGTCTTTATACATTTCAATATACTTTTTTGTGGTCATTTTCTTTTGACCATACATCATAAGACATGAGCACAGCGAGATGCTCACGACTAGTAATTTTTTCATAATTAACATTTTTATTTTTTTTACCCTACACTATTGCTATCATATTGTCAAGTGTTGCCCATAGACATAGTCATGGTTCCGAAACTATAAAATTGGGATATACTATATCGATGAAAACAATAATAGTTATTTTAGTGGTACTTGGTCTCGGATGGCTCGTTTTGCACAAAACAGATAAAACCATCCAAACGACAACTCCGAATGAACACCAAGAAATACCAAGTGGACAAACGACAACGAATACTGATCCCGACGGTCCTGATTACCAGCCAAATAAACAAAATACGTCATCAGATGCTTCTTTATCTGTCCCACCAATAGCAGTCAAGACTAGAGTAGAAAAATCCTTTACCATCACCGGCAGTAACTTTGCATTCGCACCAAAACAAATCGCGGTCAAGAAGGGCGACACCGTAAAAATTACTTTCATCAACAACGATGGTTTTCATGATTTACACATCGACGAATTCAACATTGCAACAAAACAAATCAAAGCAGGTGCCCAAGAAACTACCACTTTTGTCGCAGATAAAACTGGATCGTTCCAATACTATTGTTCAGTAGGTACTCACCGTGCAATGGGCATGTGGGGAACTCTTACGGTAACAGAGTAGGGTAAGAATACTATTAACAATTTATAACTTTATAAAAATATGAAAACAATGACCTGTAAAGAAATGGGAGGAATGTGTGACTATGCAATGACTGCGAGTACGCCAGATGAAATGATAAAAGTAGGGATGGTGCATATCGAACAATCACATCCAGAAATGGCGGCTGATATTAACAAAATGTCCAAAGACGATCCGATAATGAAAGCATGGTACGAAAAGTTTATGAAAGATTGGGATGCGACTCCAGAAAATGCGTAGATTCTAATTTTCCTTCATCTACTATGTATGCAAAAAAATCCTTGGGGCAACATTTTCTCCAAAGCAAAAAAGCCCTCTCGCAGATCATCAATGCGGGAGATATTCATGCGGACGATATGGTGCTTGAGATAGGTCCCGGTAAAGGAGTGTTGACTGAGCAACTCGTCACACTTTCCGACAAAGTTATTGCGGTAGAAAAAGATCGCGAACTAGTAACATACCTTAGTGAACACTTTAGTGACGCAATTGCAAAAAATCGTCTCGATCTTATACAGGCAGATATTTTAAAGTGGGATCCAGAAATTCTACGCTTCTATAACAAACCGTACAAACTCATCGCCAATATTCCTTACTACATCACCGGAGCAATCATTGAAAAATTTCTCAGTACTTCACAACAACCAGAGCGCATGGTACTCCTCATGCAGCGAGAAGTAGCCGAGCGTATCGTGGCATGTGACGATAAGCAGAGCATTCTTTCTGTAGCTGTACAAGTGTACGGAACACCTCGCATCGTGGGTCGAGTTCCACCTGGTGCGTTTGTCCCACCTCCGACAGTAGAAAGTGCAGTGCTGTTGATAGAAAACATTGGGAGAGATTTTTTTAGCGATTGCGATGAGGCACTTTTTTTCTCAATACTTAAAGCAGTCTTTGGTAAGAAAAGAAAACAAATCGGTGGCACACTTACCGAGTATCTTGGGCACAACAAACAAGCGCTTCTCGTACTAGAGCAATCAAACATCCCTGCGACATCTCGTCCGGAGGATTTGACGCGATTTCAATGGAAAGCTCTGACTCAAGCAACCGCCGCAGTTACAAAAAACAGTGTACAATAATAGTATCCATGTCTGAGCAGTCACTTCGTCCGAGTAAAAAATTTCTCATAAGAGGAAGTATCGCAATCGCCATTGTTGCGATTATTCTCGTCGTGCAGACTACCTGGTTTCATCAGTTGTTCAAGAAAAAATCAACCGCTCTCTCAAACGAACCCAAAACCATAGGGGACATCGTATCCCAAGATACAAATGGTAACGGCGTTGCTGACTGGGAAGAAAAACTGTGGGGACTCGACCCGACCGTCCTCTACACCAAAGGTGTTTCAAACAAACAAATCATCGAGGATCGCAAAAAAGCCCTCGGCATAGTCGACACTCCAACCAAAGATCTCAATGAGACAGACAAAATCTCCCGTGAACTTTTTGCAATAACGACAGCCCTTGGTCAGTCACCCAACATCGACGACACGGGATTGCAAAAAATAGCTTCGGATCTCTCTTCTTCGATCGATATCAAACAAGTCAGCAACAAATACTCTTCTCTCGATATAAAGACCGTTCCAACAACTACTGCCTCCCTAAAGACATACTATACTACGATGACCAAAGCAGTGTCGTCGTACAAAACTGATAGTGCCGATATTGATGTCATTATCAACGCACTCGAGTCAGGGGATATGTCGCGCGTCCCCGAACTCGCCAATAGCGCCACGCTATATACTTCGTTTGCAGCATCGATCGCACGTATCCCTGCCCCCATAGGAGTAGCACCGTATCATTTGGCGATTATGAATAGT
>JBBSBF010000029.1:0-8269 GCA_038251535.1 Minisyncoccia bacterium | reverse complement strand
GAGATTGAAGAGTACCTCGTGCAGCAGTATACAAAGCTTCGGCAGCACTCCAGTTGAGATTTTCAAAAAAGTCAGCGACGTATTGTTTTTTACCGCTTGGTTGGTAGTCGGCGACATATGAGTGTTCCCACATATCGATTGCGATAATTGGGGACGTGCCTTGGAGTTGACCAAGGTGTTGTTCGTCTACCCAGTGGAGGAGGAGTGAGTTGGTCTTTTGATCATATGAGAGCATTGCCCAACCGATACCTCTGGTGGTCGCTGCCATCGCTGTGTGTGCTGCTTTATACAAATCAAATGATCCCCATTGTTTTTCGATGGCTGCCATCAACGCGGGAGCGGTTGTATTTGCTCCACCCGAAAGGAGAGCGAAGTAACACTCGTGGTTGCGCATGCCGCCCCATTCAAATGAAAAATGTCGGTAGAGCTCGCCGAGTTCGTAGACTTTGCTCTCGTCGCCTTGGTATGAGGCGATTTTTTCTTGTACGCTGTTGGCGTTTTTGACATAGCCCGCATAGAGCTTCTGGTGTTCTTCTATTGTTTTGGCTGATATGCCTGTAAGTTCGGGGATAGTGAATGATTGTTCGGTAAACATTAAAAAATTATACCATGGATTAGTTAATTGACAATTTCAATGTTTTGTCATAAAGTATTTAAAATTTATTTCACAAAAAAATACATACACTTATGATTGAATTTCAAAAGTTACTTAGAGCAATCTTTAGTAAAGGTTGTTCTTAATGGCGGACACAAAGAACTCGATGATGCCACCATACCATTTACTTTAGCCATGCATGAAGTAATTGCTGAAAAACAGCCAACTCATGTCTTGGTGATTGACATTCCTTTTGATCTCTATGCTAAATCTTCTTTAAATGAAGATCGTAATGATCCTTTACGTACAGTAAAGCGCGATATGAAGTATATAGGTGAAAGAAAAATTTATGAACTCAGTAAAATCGACTTCCTACAATTTCACAAGCCTGGAAAACATAATCTCATTTTTGTTTTATTTAGCGATATCGACAAAGAACAAAAAAAAGCTATTCTCCAAAAAAGGAGTTTACGTGTACAGTATGAAAATGATATCAATATCCAAGATATAGAAGAAGGATATTTAGGCCAAAATATGGTCGGATATTGTGAAGAATTAATAGAGATCCCTGAGCAATTTTTTGCAATCGTTCCTAAGTCAGGTTTCAAAAAAGGTTGGTGGAAATGGATAAACCGATGGTTTGACACTGATCCGATAGATGAATGCGAATTTCGCAAACGCGCTATTGTTGCTCTGACTATACAGCCTGTTGTTTGGTTTATTGGTTTTCTGCTCCGATTAACATACGGAACGATTATTAGTGTTTTTGCAGTAGTAATAAAATATGTACTGTATTTGAGTGGACAGCAGACAATCTATATATTCAAAAATATTGGGGCGATTTATGTAAAGTTTATATTCTCGTATCCCAACATTAAAACTGCAAAGATTACCTCATTCGGATTTTGGGAAGATGCGGAACAACCAACATATAAGTATTATTCCATAGGTAAAAAGGAAATAAAGATCCCCTTTTCACCGTTTGGATTGGCAATACAGATATTTTTGTGGAGCATATATTTTGGGTCTATTAGATATTTCTGGTATAGCAGTTTTTCGGCTAAGAGAAATTTAATTGACATAGGACCTCTAATGCTTCTTATATACGCCACGCTGGCTGCATTCTTTATTATTGGACACTTATCGTTAGTATTAACTACGTTACCGTATGAACGTGCAGAAGAATGGGTTACAGAGAAATTTGGAGAACGCCGTAGTGAAGTGTCTCGCAAGCAAAGCTATGGAGTTTACTTCTTATGTGCAATTATTATGACTTGTTTTTTTGTCGCGCAGATACCTTGGTCAAAAATCGGATCGGCAATTATTGATATGTCATTTTCGCTTTGGTCTAAATTAATATTTGCAGCAATTGCTATCCTTGTGATTGTTTTCAGGAAAAAATTCTGGAAAAATCTCAATATTGGGATTTCATATTTAAATCGCTTCATTGATCGACTCAATAAAAGTCTATTGGGTAAATGGTTAACTAGAATTATGCCTGTAAGAAAAATAGTAGTACAACATTCTTACGGTGGCACTGTTACATCAGATGTTGTGCAGAAGAAAAAGCCAAGAAAATTGACTCGGACTGAATGGTTAAAAGTAAATATGAATATTAATCAACTCCCGGACAAGGTTGATTTACAGAACATTATTGCAGAAACAAAAGCCAATCAAGTTATCCAAAGATTTAAAGTAAGTTTTTGGAGAGCAAAATCAAAAGTCTGCAAACCTTATGCAAAATAGGTAACAAATTTTGTATACACACGCTGCTTCACAAGAAGCAGCTTTTTTATTGCTACACTATGGGTATGAACAGGCAACTAAAAACTCTTTTGTATATGTGCTATGTTGTTGCAATCCTCGGCATTGCAGCATTTGCCCTACAACCCAGAAAGGTAGATGGTATGGCAAAGATCTCGATGCTCAACATCGGTCAAGGTGATAGTTTTCTCATCACTGCACCAAACGGCAAACAGCTTTTGATCGACGGTGGGAGAGATGCCACAGTGCTCACTGAGCTCGCAAAGGCGATGCCGATAGGGGATCACTCGATCGATGTCATGATCGCAACACATCCAGATGCCGATCATATCGGCGGACTTCCACTTGTTCTCGAGCGATATAGTGTTGGGTTATTTCTCACTTCACATGTGCAGACTGATACTGAGACGTTCAAAACCTTGTTTCAAACATTGGAAAAGAAAAAAGTACCTTCGTACTACGCGCGTAGAGGTATGACGCTCACGCTCGATGGTTCCCCTACACTACCCGAAACTTTTTCTGTGCTTTTTCCAGATCGAGATACGACAAACTGGGAGACCAACAGTGCATCAGTAGTCGGAAGGTTGCAAGTAGGTCAAGGAAACAAAAAGCAGACTGCACTGTTTACTGGAGACTCCCCGAGTTCGGTTGAGCATTTTTTGGCCGTACGTGACCCCGAGGACATCGATGTTGATATATTGAAACTCGGTCACCATGGTTCAAAGACCGCTTCGAGTGCCGAATACCTGAAAGCAACAAGTCCCACTCTCGCGCTTATCAGTGCGGGAGTTGGTAATCGCTACGGACATCCCGCACCAGAGGTACTGGATCGACTGACCGCCGCTCACATCCCTTGGGTCTCGACACAGGATCATGGACAAGTGACATTGCTGACCGATGGAATCAAGTGGATTGAAAAAGATGAACGATGAGAGTATAGTTTGGGTATGAAAAAAATATTGGTCCTATCTCTTTTTGTTTTTGGTATGACACGTAGTGCTTTTGCACACAATGGAGTAACGCACGGCCCCACTGAGCACTATCTACCGATTCACATTGCACACTACACCGTTTTGTTTGGAGGGATCGCCGCGTGCCTCGTCGTTATTTATCGCGAACGGAAGGAACTTTTTAAGAAGAAATAAAAAAGGCCGCATACATGCAGCCTTGTGTAGGGATTGTTTTTAATTTTTTAAAAGTGAAAAAAATTTGTAATTGGCATCAGAGCAAATGCCGGATGTTGCGTATCTGAGGATTGATCTGATGGACATGAAGTTGAACTGAATAAAGATAGTGTCGATTCAGCTACAATCTATCCTGTCTGTTACAAAGAGTAAAAACTCTAGTTGTAGTCTAGTCGAAATGACATAGTTGTCAAGATCATCGTATCGAGATAGTATTTTGACAAATCGGCAGTAGGGAGTAGTATGCGTGGAAACAAACCTTAAAATATTACTAATATGAAAAATAATTCTTACGTAGAAACATTAGATCTAATATGGTCAAATTTTCTCTCGTTATCACTATCAGAGCAAGTGAAAGTTGTTTCCTCGCTTATCCAAAATGAAATGTTTAATTTCTTCTACAAACTTTTGATGAAAGATGAAATCGTTGCAAAAAAAGTGTTCAAAAAATTAGCGTACTCAAATAAAAGTTACATTCTTGGTCAGCTAAAAAACGACAAACTTGTAAATACGTTATTTACTATTTTGCCACGAGCTATTAAATTCAAACTTGTAAGAGACAACCACAGTATTCAACTACTGTCTGTAGTTGAATTACTAGTCCTTATTGAAAAATGTGTGTCCAAAATTCCGAAGCGGACCCCGAAATTTGTTCAAAAGATAGATGGGCAATGCAGAATGTTTGCGAGAAATCGAGAAGGGTGGAAAGCTCAATATTTAGTAGGAAAATATCAATCAGCTGCTGAGATTTGGTTTTTGAATTCGTTTCTAGAACTGACCCCAGAGCAGAAATTTTTGATTTTTGAAAAACTACCATTCATAGAATATAGCAAAATTTTACTGTCGTTTCAGCTTTATATCTGTGATACTTTTGATAACACTGCTTCAACTATCAATAGGTCTACCATTAAAGTTTGTCAGCACGGTGCAATGGATACAGATAAGTTCAAACAAAAGGAAATTGATCCAAAGTATTTAGACTGGTATATAAGAGAGTGTGTATACAGGAGTGATCTTGATCAATTAACGGCTCTCGTAAGGATCAATGCTGAAATAGAATCAAGTGATTTTTGGGAAAGAGTACTTTCTGCTACTTTTGAACAGATGAGTGATAAAAAAATAATATTCCTGATAAATAAATGTAAAGCTGTAGAATATTTTATTCCCCCTACACGTCTTTTTTATTTAAAGAAAGGCGATTTGAATGAGAATTTTAAATTTCTACGAGATGAATTTTCCGAAGGAAAAATAGAATTAAAATATATAAGCACTCTTAATCAATTGAGGCTAGCTGCCACTTTATAGAAAAGCAAAAAGGTCATTTTTATTGATGGCCTTTTTTTATTTAATCACTCCAGCTTTCTTCAGTGTTGCGTAAGTACCGTTTTTAGTCATGGTGCGGAGGCCTTTGGTTGAAACGGTTACCGTAATGGTCTTGTTGAGTTCGGGTACAAAGAAACGCTTCTTTTGGAGATTGGCGTATTTGCGGGTCATACCAATCGGGTTAAATTTGGTCGCACGGACTTTGGTGGAGTAGCCGCCACCCATTTGTGAACTCTTTTTAGTTATTGCGCATTCTTTTGCCATAGTCTGGCCATGGTACCATGTGCAACTGTGCTCTGCAAGTGCTACTATATACAGTATACTAGTATCAATGTTGTTGGTATTGATACATACATTTATTACAGCGACCTACGCAAAACTACTCACCATCGTGTCTCATATCGCAGACACCAACGTGAGCGCTGCGCTTGTCTTGGTATTGTTTGCTTTCTTACTCTATTCGCCGATTATTATCGTCGACAAAATCATTGCATCGCCATTTATTTTGGCCAAACGGTTTATGCGCAGGTTGGGAATCCTCGTCGACCATCGGACGTGGGGAGTGGTATATGATTCGAAGACCAAGGTTCCGATCGACCCTGCTTATGTCGTCGTACATGGCAGACTCGGCACGATCGTTGCAACGGCGATCACCGACCTCGACGGGAGATTTGGTATTATCATTCCGCAAGGTACGTATACCCTCACTGTCGAAAAGACCAACTACACGTTCCCTTCAGCACGGCTAGTAGGGAAGCGAACGGATAGTTACTATACGGGGCTTTACTTTGGCACACCGTTTGAAGTAACGGATAGTGAGCGTGCGATCGCATTTGCAATCCCGATGGATTCAGTCGGCGCTGATTGGAACCAAGAAGAAAAAAAGAAGCGCCACATGAACTCAAACGATCGGCATGAGTTTCGAACTGCGGCACTTGTGTATTTCTTGGTTGCCGGCATTTTGATCGGCGTTCGATATATCGTGTACAAAGAAGCATTTTTGTTTCTGGTATTGGAAATATATAGCGTGATCTTTGCGATAGGACTTCTGTATTCGATCATCAAACCAGCGGCGTACTATCACAGCGTCATCGTTGACAAAAAAACATCGCTTCCGCTTGGGTTTGCGCGAATCAAAGTGTATCGATCGGGAAGCAACCAGCAGATTGCAACAAAGATGAGCTCGCTCAACGGACAGTTTGTCTGTCTCGTCCCCAACGGTATGTACTATCTAACGATAGAAGCACGAAACAATGTCGGTATCTATACGCTCGTCTATACTTCGGCACCGTTTCGAGTGATCACGCGATCTATCAATCGGCGCTTTTTGGTCTAAATGCTATACTGAAATCCACATGCATGGACCCCTCTCCATTTTTTATTTTTTGATCTTGATGATCTCTATCATCGTGCACGAAGTGGCACATGGACTGATGGCAGAGCGCGAAGGAGACCCAACTGCTCGCATGCTCGGACGTATTACACTCAATCCACTCAAACACATTGATTGGCTTGGATCGGTGATACTGCCGCTCGTCTTGATACTTTCGAATGCAGGATTTGTTGTGGGATGGGCAAAGCCAGTACCGTACAATCCAGAGAACCTCAAACATAGCAACAAAAGTGTGGCAAAGGTTGCGATTGCAGGTATCGTCGTCAACATCGCCATTGCGCTTTTTTTTGGAATATTGATCCGGGTAATGATCGCGACCAACGTCGTATCGCACGCATTTGTTGATATTGCGAGTATTATCGTATTGCTCAATATCGTACTCGCACTGTTTAACGCGATTCCGCTCGCGCCGCTTGATGGATTTCGATTTCTCAGCGCCGTACTTCCTGCTCGGTTTCAGCCCATCATGCGCGCCATCGAGCAGTACAGTCTCCCGCTTTTGCTTTTCTTTGTTATTTTTGGTTGGAAGGTCGTCGCACCCTTTGCGTTCACTTTGTTTAGCTTGATTACTGGAATTACCATATAAAGAGGGACAAGGGCTTGATCTATTGGAGGCTCTGTAGTAGTATATCTCCCACATGGCGACCATCAACCAACTCATAAAGAAACCTCGCAAAACTGCGTCTCGTAAGACAAAAGCAGTCACGCTTTCACGAGGATTTAACACGATTCACAATCGTCCAGTTTTTTACGCCTCTCCGTTCAAGCGAGGTGTCTGTGTTAAGGTTTCAACCACAACTCCAAAGAAACCAAACTCTGCAATCCGAAAAATAGCCCGCGTCCGTCTCACCAATGGAGATACGGTGACTACATATATTCCCGGTGAAGGACACAACCTCCAAGAGCACTCAGTAGTGATGATCCGTGGAGGCCGTGTCAAAGACTTGATTGGAGTGCGATATCACATTGTTCGCGGAGTCCTCGATACCCAAGGTATCGACAAGCGTCGAAAGAGTCGTTCGATGTACGGAACCAAAAAGCCTAAGGCAGCGAAAAAGTAGTTCGACACGCTCACTATAAATAAAAATATATGCGAAGAAAAGTAACAAACAGAAATATCGTCAGCCCTGACATCAAGTTTAACTCAACCGTACTTGAGAAATTTATCAATTCCATTATGATGGATGGCAAAAAAAACACGGCACGCACGATCGTCTACGGTGCACTCGAGATCGTAAAGGAAAAAGACGCAGTCGAAAATCCCCTCGAAGTGTTTGATACTGCGATCAAAAACGCAGGTCCACTCGTTGAAGTTCGCTCGCGTCGTATCGGGGGAGCAAACTATCAAGTTCCTCGTGAAGTTCGCAACGAACGACGTACTGCGCTCGCGATGCGTTGGATCATCGATGCTGCTCGTACTCGCAAAGGAGTCAAAACTGCGGTAGCGCTCGCCGACGAGCTTTCACTCGCTGCAAAAGGAGAGGGCAATGCAGTAAAAAAGAAAAAGGATACCCACAAAATGGCAGAGAGCAATAAAGCATTTGCACACTTGGGCAATTTTTAATAGGTTTTTACAAAATCATCGTATAGATAAAATGCACACTATATAGTGTGCATTTTTCGTTTGGCGTTCCTCACATATAGTTTCTTTGTAAACGTTCTTTAACAATTTTTTACTATTGTTTTGTATAATTTCCCAGACATTATTTTCTCTATTTTCTTTTTAATTTTTGCTATACTATACCCATGAAACGGAGCCGTTCCCATGCTTTTCTGCGTACCCACCGACGTACCATCGCCGCACTCTCATTCGGTCTCGCATTCTCTCTCACTGTTGCCTACGCAGTACCCCCATCATCTCCCTACAACCCTGGAGAAACATTAGATCCTTCCTGTACACCCGGAAGCTCAAACTGTACTACTACCATCTTCCCTGATCAAACCTCTCATGCAGGTGAATACCTCACTACTGATGGAACAAATGTGAGTTGGGCAACGGTGAGTGGAGGT
>JBBSBF010000028.1:0-8592 GCA_038251535.1 Minisyncoccia bacterium | reverse complement strand
GTCACCACGACATCATCATATCCACTCGCACCTTGGTTGTCGGTGACGGTGAGACGGAATGTAGAGGTACCAGCGGTCAAAGAAATGATGTTGGTTGATGCTGCAGTTGGAGAAACGATGTTGCCTGTTCCTGAAAGTCTTGTCCATGCATAACTTGCGATGGTGCCATCACTATCTGTGCCAGAACCATTTAAGGTAACAGAGTTGGTTGGGAGTGTGATTGATTTATCAGCACCGGCATTTGCAGTTGGTGCGATGTTGGCGACTGGAGCGTTGTTGGTTGTTATTAAAACAGTTGCGGTCATGCTATTCTGCGCTGCGTCATATGCTTGTGCCTTGATAGTATGAACACCATTTATTACAGAAGTAGTATTGAATGTTGTGTTGTATGGACTCGTTTTGTCTGAGTAGAGAAACGTATTGTCGACAAAGAAGTCCACTTGAGTCACTGCGATGTTATCATTTGCCGTAGCGCCGAGCGAAATGACGCCCGAGTACGTACCACTAGAAGGAGCAGTTACCGAAACAGTCGGAGGAGTTGTATCGTTTAAACCTGGACAACCAGCTCCATTTAATTGGTTTCCAGAGAGCGTAGTACCAGGAATGGAAGATATAACAGTAGAGGAGGTAAGTGAAGTAGCTCCGCACATCGTGTTGTTTGTAATGCTACCAGCAGTACCCGCTACTACACTAGGGTTTACATTACCGTCAGTATCAGATACGCGGATTGCATAACGCACAAAGTTAGTGATGGTATTGTTACTAACAGTCACTCGCTGGTTTGGATTTGATTCTACTGTGACAACACGAGGCGCAACAAAAATTGCATCTTGATCAGTCGACGTCCCTCCAATATTTGTCAGCGTATTGCCAGTGACCCCGATGGATCCATATCCAAACACTTCGATTGCATTTCCAGTCCCTGTATCAATCGTGTTGTTGTATATATTTCCATTTGTATTTGCACCGAGAATGATCCCCGCTTGCTGACCGCTTTTGTTTATTGTCCCAAAATTTTTAACTACATTGTTGTATATAGCGGCATTGTTGCGAGCATTGGATAGCTGTATCCCATCCCACGATGTTCCATCGACAAGATTATTGTAGATTTGTACATTATCCATACGAACCGGCGTCCCGGCACCGTTTGTCGGATCATAGTTGCTTGGATCCGTATGTCCAATATACATTCCCTCTCCAGTCACTTGGTGAATCCAGTTGTCGTGAATTTTGACATTTTTGACAAGGTAGTTTGGATAGAGCGTTGAAGGAACTGCTGGATTTGGTTCTATCTTGAAATAAAATCCGACATCAGAACCAGTAACTTCAACATGATCTACTTCGTAATCACTTGTTGATTCATTGATCGAAACTCCTGCCCCAGTGTTAACCGTCGGATTCACTTTAAATCCATATGTATACGATCCAGAACCACTACCAGAAAGTTGGAAGTATTCGGCATTGTATATACGTATATATGGTGTAGTGACCAGTCCTCCTTGGTTTTTTATAACAATAGGATTTGATGAGTTTCCATAAAATTTACCGATCGATATACCTCCGTAATAATTCCCAGCTGGTATCACTACAGTATCGCAGGGCTGAATGTTATACGAACTCATGTCGAGTTTATATATTTCACCAGGCGCAGTCGCAGAAAGTGTCACTGTTTTACACGAGCCACCAGTTGACGCATTTGTTACAACTACGACATCGTCATACCCTGTTGCACCTTGGTTGTCGGTGACGATGAGACGGAATGTAGAAGTACCTGCAGTTAGTCCAGTGATGCTTGTTGTTGCAGCGCTTGCGCTCACGACCGTGCCTGTCCCTGAAAGTCTTGTCCATGCATAACTTGCGATGGTGCCATCACTATCAGTGCCAGAACCATTTAAGGTAACAGAGTTGGTTGGGAGTGTGATTGATTTATCAGCACCGGCATTTGCAGTTGGTGCGATGTTGTTTGGTGGTGGATTGACAACTTGACCTGTACGGGATTGTTGCGCCATCCATTGATAAATATTTTGCGAGACTCCACTGAGCACATAGTTTGGTGGCGTGACACCCTGTCCACCGTAAAACTGATTCCAATACCCGTGTGCTCCAGTGCCATAATTTGTTCCAATAAACGTAGAGCTCCCTGCTACGGCTGCGTTCATCGTACTCGTAATAGTAGCGATATCTCTCCCATCTTGTGATTGCTCAAACCCTACGGTTTTTCCTCCTCGTTGTGCGTATTCAGCAAATCGTGTCGGATATGGAAGTGTCGCATCCCACGTATCGTTTGGAGTTACGCCTTCGATGTTTACAACACTGGCAACACTATCGCCGTAACTAAAGTCGTTACTCGTTGCCTTATATGTCGCATACAGATTTGCAGCCCATCCTCCCATAGAAAGTCCAGTGAGGTTCACTCTGTTTGGATCAATACGATACGTTGATTTGAGCAAATCAATCTTTGGCTTTATCGCATACGCTCGTGGCCAAGCAGTTGGAGGCTGCAAAGAAATCACGATAAATTTTACGGTCGTACCATTTACCACGACACTTCCATCCCAGCCTTGATCGATATAGGCACCTGGTCCATTTGCTTTGACGAGCGATGCGGTTGTCCCAATTTCTCCTGATCCCGGCAAAAAGATAATCGCTGGATAATACTTCGTTGGATTGGCACTATAGTCATCCGGCAAACTCACATATGCATTCCATCCGCCGACCGTAGTAAGAGTGTTCGCCGCAAGTGCTTTTGTATTGTTCAAAAACAAAAACGCCGCGGTGAGAATAGTAGTTATAAGGATTCGTTTAAAAGTAGTGTGCATAATATATGAAGTATTAGGAGTCTGTAAAAATTATTTGTAATAAAAACGCTCGCGAGATGGGTTTATATGTTTTTACTCAACACTCTCGCTCGTTTGGTCTACAACGAGTTGCTCTTGTGACATAGGAGTCGAAAGATGTCTATAGAGTTGTATCAATAATAGCATTGAAAGTGGGTATGTGACTACTAGCCCAATCCCGAAAAATGATGCCCCGCAAATAAGCAGTACAAGTGCAACGGCCGTCGTTTTTGCTGTCTGCCAAAAAGCATCTTTATTTACGATATGCCACGAATATTTTATTGCGTCGAGAACTTTACCTTTTCTATCTATATAAGCGATCTGGGCAAAAAACAACCGGATCAAAAGATATATCCCGGGGATAATAAGCACAACAACGCCCAACGCCACACAGACCCCAACGATAACACTGATGAGGAACAACATTAGTACGTCACGTGCAGATGGGATATGCGCGCGCAGACTATCGACATTGTACGAAACTTCTTTTTTATCAATAATTGCAATAAAAGTAGCAGTCACCATATACGAATACACAATGCCAATAAACGCAGTCAAAATCGTAAACAACCCCTCGTATGGAGTACCCTGTAAACTCGAAAGATGCAGCACAATCATCCCGAAACTAAGCGCGATAAAAAAAAGAGGTTTTCGCTGGTAGATATGCCAGGCAGTACGCAAAGCTATAGTGATTGAAAAAGACTTAGTATCCATAGCAACTAACGATCTGAAGGTATTTCATAATAATTATCCATAAATTGTACCATGTCAAAAAACGGATCGCCAAGAGTTTGTATCGCATAGAACGCACCTTTCGGATACACGTTGAACAAATACAAAACAAACCGAGGAGAAGTTGCGGGAAAGAAACCGATCAAAGAGTGGAGATTTCGATCAGTATAATAACCTCCCCCGTCACTTCGTGCGATTTGTGCAGTCCCCGTCTTTGCGGCAACTGTATAGTGTGTTAGTCCTCTGTGATACCCATCATCAACGACATGGGTAAGCATGGTAGTAATCGTAGAAACAGTTTCAGGTTTGAGTACTTGCTCTCCCTGAGGAAATGAGATATCTGTTGTTGAACCATTTGCTTCAATGATCTTTGTCGCAATATGTGGAGTGACCATCTTCCCCCCATTGGCAAGCGCCGCAAAACCTCGAACGATGTTGATCGGAGAAGTTGCGATACCTTGACCAAATGCAGCGGCTGCGTAGTTTATATCGTTTTTTTCTTTTAGACTGCCGACTGCTCCATTGACCTCTCCGGGTAAATCAATGCCTGTTTTTTCTCCGAGTTTATAGCGATTGACCATGTATTCCTTAAATTGATCTTTTCCTAATTGTTGTTCCACAAATATCATTCCTGTGTTGAGTGACTGGTTAAGCACGTCCTGCATCGTTGCGAGCCCACGACCTTTTTTATCAAAGTTACTGAGTATTTTGCCATCAACATTTACAGAACCATGATCAGTATATGTCGTAGTGGGCGTAAGGGTACCAGTATCGATCGCGGCAGCCATCACTAGTGGTTTAACGATCGATCCCATTTCATACCTACTCTGTGCTATAGGATTGCCGTAGACAGAGGGGTCCTTGACCGAACCATATAGATTGAGATCAAAGTTTGGTACCCCTGCCATCGCAATGATACTTCCAGTGTATGGATCCATAATGACTCCTCCAACAGAATCACTGTTCCATTTCTTTTCGATTGCATCAACGGTGTTCTCTAGTTGTACCTGAACCTTTGGCTCAATAGAAGTGACGATATCTCCTGTCGTCGAAGTATTTTTAAACAATGTCGACTTCATATTTGCAAATATTTCTGCAAAAAAATTGACGTAAAAATTGCTACTATCTCGCGAAAGTACGTCGTTGTAATATTCTTCAAGTCCGTAGTTACCAGTCAGGGTATCTTTTTTGTACGAAACAAACCCGATAGCTTTTGATGCCAAATTTCCTCCAGGATAAAAACGCCATTTTTCTCGATAGAGCGTCACACCGGGCAAGTTTAGGCTCGATACAGTTGCCGCGTCTTCAGCCGAAACACGATCTTGTATTTCTTCGTACGGGTCATTTTTCTTGTTCGCCTTAGTCAAAAAATCTGTTTCGTCGATGGGAGTGACATTGTTGATCGCCTTGTATGTCGCCTGACTATCGACGACGAGCTTTGGCACAATTGCGATTTTAAATCCATTGATCACTGTTGCTGCAGCGACAGTTGTCTGGTCTTTGTTTGTAAAATAAATATTTCCTCGATCAAAATTGTTGGCATTCGGCGTCACATACTGACGCTCTGCCCTTTCTTTATATAAAGACGCATGAAGTATTTGTAATGAAAAAAGTCGAACGATAACCAAGAGACCTACTACGGTCACCACACCTATCACAACCCGGATTCGACGTCGATGTACCTTAGCGTCCAACATTCCATGCAAACGCTTTTTGTGGTGAAGCAAACGACACGAGATGTGCTGGAACAAAACCGTTTTGCACTGCGTAATCTTTGGTCAAGGTTTTTTGTGAATTCAAGTACTGTAATTCTTGTTCACCGATCGTTGAAATCAAAGTTTTTTTATCTTCTTCCAACCCTCGCTCCTTGATCACTGAAAAAGTAATCGCCCCGATAAAATACACGTAACAAGAAAACAGTACGCCACTAGCAAGCCACGTATACAGCGTAACTGATTTTAGTGTTTTATTGATATCAAATTTTGTTGTTTGTACAGTAGTTGTAGTTTTGTTCATGTTCAGATACTTTTTCGATAATACGGAGCTTGGCGCTACGTGCTCGGGGGTTGTCTAATAATTCTTTGGTATTCGCAATAATGGGTTTTTTGGTGATAACGCGTTCATTCGTTTTGCTCTTCATCCACACTTTTACGATACGATCTTCGAGACTATGGAAACTGATAACGGCGATACGCCCGTTGGGTAACAGTACTTCCCACCAGGCATCAAGCGCAGATCGCAATACCGTGAGTTCATCATTGACGGCGATACGAAATGCTTGAAATGTTTTTGTTGCAGGATGTACTCTACTTCTTTTTTTAACTGCCTTTTCAATAATCGCCGCGAGTTCGGAAGCAGTATTGATGGGTTTTCCTAAACGGGCAAGAACGATAGCCTTTGCGATGGTTCGAGCTTTTTTTTCTTCTCCATAACCGTAAATAATATCGGCGATCGATGACTCTTCCCACACATTTGCTATATCCCATGCACTGAAGCCAGTTTCTGATCCGAGAGTTGAAAACGCCATCGATAGTGGTGCATCGCTCTGAAATGAGAACCCTCTCGTATCGGCGAGTAGTTGAAACGTACTCGTTCCAAGATCGAGCAACACTTTATTAGTGTTCTTTATATGAGCTACATCCAGTATCTTTTGAGCATCTTTAAAATTTGATTGAACAAATATACTGTCTGAGTTATCGCCAAACATTGCTTCATATCGAGACTTTGCCTGCTCATCGAGATCAACACAGATGAGAGATATTGTTTTTCCGTATCGCTTTAAAAGTGCGCTCGAGTGACCACCGCCGCCAAAGGTGCCGTCAACGATCACGTCTCCTGGTTTGATAGCCAATCCATCAATACTTTCGTGTAAAAGAACGGGAATATGGTGAACTTGTTTCATAAGTAGCGTAGACATTAGATGATGCCGAGTGAGCCGAGATGATTGGCGAGTTTGTCTGCTTTTTTCTCCACCTCTTTTTTGTATATTTTCCAGGCGGATTCTTCCCACAGTTCAACTCTCGTGTACAACCCAACGATTGCAACACGATCTTTAATACCCAACTTTTTTTTCAAGACTTCCGGTATCAAGATACGACCATTTGCATCAACATCGATCTCACTTGCTCCTCCAATCAAATATCGGCTGAAGCTTCTATTTTCTTCTTGCAGCGACCCTTGTGCTAACCGATCGATGGTACTTTTCCATTGATCTGGAGTGAACACAAAAAGCGATTGCTCTATACCTGGTGCAATGACGACTCGTTTGCCCATTTCTTTGCGAAATTTTATTGGAAACGACAGTCTGTTTTTGTCATCAATTGCATGGATATATTCGCCGATCAGCATATAAGTCTACTCTACATGATTTTTTTAAATTTACCACTCCCTCCCACTTGATACCATTATACCCCACTCTGTTCCCCCACTGCAAATATGAGATATGTGGATAACGGATAGGCACAAGAAGCTTGATTAATTCTATTTCATGTTGTATTATAATGAAGCACAGTTACTGTGTATTATCAAAACCATAATTCAAAAACAATATATGAACCAATTTATTTTAATAATTAATGGCCCTATTACAGGAGGAAAGACATATACTATCAGCTCAATCATGAGCAATTTTAAGAAAGTATTTCTCCTTTCCCCAAATAAAGTCAAATTTCTAATATCAGATTACACACCAGACCGTGACCGAACGACTGTACATGAATGTGTAATGTTGATAGCAGAAAAAATGCTAACTGCAGGCATGTCGCTTCTCCTAGAAGGAGGCTCGTCAATGCAAGGCAAACTAAATGAAGCATTGAGAGAACTTGCAAAAAAACACAATCTTAAAGTAACTACTGTAAATATTGAGGCTCCTATTGCAGTACTGGAAAAACGATTTGACGATCGAGTTATGAAATCAATCAATAGAGGATCAAAACTATCTGTAACTGATGAAAAGGGGTTTATGGAGCGATATAATACATATCTTACTATTAGAGATGAGGCAGAAAAGACATTTGACTCCAGTATTCAAGGTCCTGGCGAAATCGCCAAAGATATAATGGGACTAGTGTAAACAAAAAACCTCCCCGTTTGGGGAGGTTTCAATTTAACGTAGTCTTAGACTTTTTTTCAAAACTACATATTGTTTTGCAAAAGATAGATGTCCATCAATAATCACGACCGGCTCGGAGAATGACGGCTTTTCTATCTGGTCTTTCAATTTATGCAAAATCTCTATTGCTAATGGCGGGTACAATAAATTTTTCCTTTTTGCTGAAAGTGATGATCGTTTCACAAGTCGCTTTTCTGCAATTGACACATCTGTTTGTATCCAAATCAAATGGTAATGTGCGTTGCATTTTTTTGCAATTTTTTCTAATGCCTTGCGTTCACTTTTAAAGTTTATGTTTTTATCATAAATCACACTAATTCCCTTTTTTAGTAAATGTTGGGTAAGTGTATTCATGAGACGAATCAATGTCTCTGTTTCTTCAAGAGTAAAGGATGGTTTTTGAAATATCGTATACCGTAGTTTATCTGCATTTAAATGGAAAAATCCTAGTTCATCTGAAAGATTTTCAGCAAGATATGTTTTACCCGATCCAGGAAATCCGAGTGTCGCGATAAGTAATGTTCTTTTCATAATATATTTTTTCTTTACTATATTACAAATTATTGTTTTGTAAATAGATACTATTTTAATTCACACTCACGATTTCATAGTCCACTTCTCCTTTCGGAGTTGTCACGGTAACCATGTCTCCCATCCGCTTGCCATACAGAGCCTGACCGAGTGGAGATTTGTAGGAAATTTTCCCTGAAAGCATATCAGTTTCTTCACTCCCGACGATCACCATCGTGCGAGTATTTGATTCTCCAATCTTTTGGATAACAACCGTGCTACCGATATTGACCGTGCCATCCGCAGTATGACCAACAACTTCAGCATGTTTTAACACATGTTCGATGGTACTGATGCGTTCTTCTAGTTTGCCTTGATCTTCACGAGCGAGGTGATACTCGG
>JBBSBF010000027.1:0-8999 GCA_038251535.1 Minisyncoccia bacterium | reverse complement strand
GCTCAATCGATCCCATAATCGCACAATGAATCATAACAATTCTCTCCTTCTCCCCCTTTTCATTTGTACAAGTGAGATTAAATCGCTCCGGCATATTGAAATCAAGTTGGATTGTTGCAACTTGGAGCGTTCTTCCGAGAGAATCTTTTGCGATAAAGTCTATTTTTGGTCCATACATCGCAGCCTCACCCTTTCCATCGATGTAGTCAGATACTCCACGTTTTTCTATGACCGCTTTCATTATTTTTTCAGCTTTTTGCCATATTTCTTCAGTACCGATATATTTTTCAAATTCATCAGGGTCGTGACGAGAGAAACGAATTTTTAAATCAAATCCAAAGGTGGAGTAAAAAGTATCGATAATATCCCATACAGCAAACATTTCTTCTTCGATTTGGCTTTCTCTGCAAAACACATGTGCATCGTCTTGGGTGATAGAACGGACACGAGAAAGGCCGGATAGTTCTCCAGATTGTTCGTCACGATAGACCATTGTCGTTTCGCAATATCGCTGTGGCATATCTCGATAGCTCTTTGGTTCGGCATCAAAGATCTGTGTGTGATGAGGGCAGTTCATTGGTTTCATTGCAAACAAGTGTTTCTCTCTCGTTTCGATCTTAAAAAGCTCGTCAGCAAATTTTGCCCAGTGTCCTGAAGTTTCATATAGATCCTTTTTTGTAATATGAGGAATGGTAACTTTTTGATATCCTTTTGCTTTTCGGAGTTCCCAGACGTAATCATTGAGCAATTCTCGAATAATTGTTCCGCGAGGAGTCCACAAAGGAAGTCCTGAGCCAACAAGGTCTGAAAAAATGAATAGCCCCATTTCTTTCCCTATTTTTTTATGGTCTCTATTTCGAGCTTCTTCTCGCAGCGCGATGTACTCATCGAGCTTTTCTTTCGATTCAAATGCCAATCCGTAGATACGTGTGAGCATTGGATTTTTTTCATCTCCACGCCAGTATGCGCCAGCGACACGGTCGAGTTTGAACGAATCTGGATCGATACTCGAAAGGTCTTCGGTGTGTCCACCACGACAGAGATCAGTAAACTGTGTATCTCCTTGGCCCATTGTGTAGAGAGTGATCGTTTCTCCACGCTCCGCGATTTCATTGATGAGCATTTCTTTAAACGGATTGCCTTTATAGTGAGCAAGCGCTTCTGATTGAGAGAGTTCTGTATGAGTCACTGTTTTCCAAGTAGGGAGCAACGCTTTCATCTTTTTTTCTATGCGATCGAGGTCGTCACTACTGGGAGGGGTTGTGAATTTTATGTCGTAGTAGAATCCGTCATCGATCGCAGGACCAAGTGTTAGGTGGGCATCTGGGTAAAGTTGCATCACTGCGGCCCCGAGGAGGTGCGCAAGAGAATGGCGTTGATGGGAGAGTTCTTCAGCAGTCATCCTGAAACTATAGCACTTAGAGAGATTTTGTTGAAGTCCTTATTATTTACATTTTTCTATATATACGCTATGATGTTTGGATATGGTAGTACGAATGAGACACACCCGCGCACATACGGCAAATCGCCGTAGTCATCACGCGCTCAAATCCCCAGCACTGTCGAAAGACAAGAGCGGTACGGTCCACCTGCGCCACCGTGCAAGTATCGATGGTGTGTACAAGGGCAGGCAAGTTGTCGGAGATCCAGTAAAGAAAATTATGAAAAAACAGGGAAAGAAAGCTCCAGCAAAGACAAAGATAAAAGCAAAAAAGAGCGTCGCAAAGAAAAAGACAAAAAAGTAATCATTAACCACCTTGTACCTTTAATTCAATCACATTATGGCAAATCGGCACCTTTCTAGATCAATCGTTCTCCAATCATTATTTGAGGCAGATTTTATGCATACATCTGGTGATTTGAAAGCGATTATTGATCGAAACTGTGTTGAATTTGCTCCTGGGCACAATGACAACGTATTTATATATGGCCTTGCTGAACTCGTAGAACGCAAGCAATCGATCATTGATGACATTTTGGTAAAGGCAGCACCTGAGTGGCCGCTCGAAAAGATCTCAAACGTCGACCGCAGTATTTTGCGCATGGGGCTCGCAGAGCTTCTCTTTGGGGATCGTGAGCAAGTACCACCCAAAGTTGCGATCAATGAAGCGATCGAACTCGCCAAAACATTTGGGGGTGAAAACAGCAGCAAGTTTGTCAACGGTGTACTTGGGGCTGTGTACAAAGAGATCGGCGAGCCAGGCAAAGAGCAAATTTCAACCATCAGGTCAAAAGACAAAAAACCCGGTATTTTTGACGAGCAAGATATTTCTAAGATTCCGATTGAACACAAAGCTGGTGCTGTGGTCTATGCCACTACTGATGGAGTTACGTATCTGGCGATGGTCCACGATGTATTTGGATATTGGACCCTTTCAAAGGGGGGAGTCGAAGAAGGTGAGAGCCTCGAAGAAGGTGCAGCGCGCGAAATAAAAGAAGAAATAGGACTAACTATCGAAGTGAAGGATAAACTCGGTGAAGTCGAATATATGGCGTATCATCCAGAGAAAGGCAAAATACGTAAGCAATTGCATATTTTCCTTGGGAAATCAGAATATAAAGAATTGCAACTTGAAAAAGGAACCGGTGGTCTCGACCGCGCCGCATGGTTTCAACTCCACGAAATAGTTGACCTCACCATATATGATGATATATTGCCTCTGATCGCAAAGGCGATCGCAATCATTACCAAGTAAGTTGTAAAGTTTGTAAAGTTAGAAAGTTCACAAAGTGCTATCCTGCTTTGTGTTTCTCACTTTATACACTTTAGACTTTATAACTTTATGAACTAACTTTATGAAAGATTTTACCCCCTTCGAACAGTCAATCGGCATAACTTTTAAAGACAAGAAAAATATTACTCAAGCATTTATCCACCGCTCGTATATCAATGAAAATCCACGAAGTGGACTCGAACATAACGAACGACTCGAGTTTTTGGGAGATGCCGTTATCGAGCTGGTCGTAACCGACTATCTCTATCGTACCTATCCCAACAAAAATGAAGGAGATCTCACTGCATACCGCTCAGCATTGGTTAATGCGGTGATTATGGGGGAAGTTGCGGCAGAGCTTGGGATGAATGAGTACCTATTGCTCTCAAAAGGAGAATCAAAAGACACCGGGCGAGCTCGTCAAACAATCCTCGCCAACACGTACGAGTCGTTTGTCGGTGCGCTGTATCTCGATCAAGGATACGCGGCGTGTGATGCATTTGTTACAAAGTCTTTGCTTTCTCGGTTGCAAGCTATCATCACGACAAAATCTTGGAAAGACGCCAAGAGTCAGATCCAAGAAGAAGCCCAAGAGCGTATCGGGGTGACACCGTCATACAAAGTGATGTCTGAGGTTGGACCTGATCATGACAAGCACTTTACTATCGGAGTGTTTTTTGGAGATAAAAAAATCGCAGAAGGCAAAGGGAGAAGTAAACAAGAAGGGGAGCAATCAGCAGCGTTGGCAGCGCTTGAAGCAAAGGGGTGGATGTAATTTTCAGTTAAAAATTTCATTACTTTTACTAGAGAATGCTATAATTATTTATCATGCGTCTCAAGTCTATAGACATCGCTGGGTTCAAATCATTTGCAAAAAAGAGCACGCTCGGTTTTGATACTGCAGTAACGGCAGTTGTCGGTCCCAACGGGAGTGGCAAATCAAACGTTGTCGAGGCGTTTCGCTTCGTGCTAGGAGAACAATCAATGAAAAGTATGCGTGGAAAAACGGGGAGCGACCTTATTTTTCGAGGCTCAAATGGTGCGGCCAGACTTTCTCGAGCCATGGTATCTATAACTTTTGACAATAGCGACGGCGTGTTTGGGTTTCAGACCGGGGAATCTGACAGAGCGCCGATTCTTTTTGATACGGTTACTTTTGCACGAGAACTTTTTGCAGATGGGACGAGTACGTACTCGATGAATGGAACTGAGATTCGTCTCAAGCAAATGGCGGAGTTACTTTCGTCGGTCAATATCGGTGCGTCCAGTCATCACATCATCTCTCAAGGAGAAGCAGATAGTATCTTGCGCGCGAGCACACGCGATCGCCGAGAAATGCTCGAAGAAGCACTTGGACTAAAGATATATCACTATCGGATCAAGGAAAGTGAATCAAAGCTTGCAAAAAGCACTGATACGCTGAAAGAAGTGCAGGCACTTCGTCGTGAACTCGCACCGCATCTAAAGTTTCTCAACAGTCAGGTCCAAAAAATAGAAAAAGGCCGTACGATTCGCACCGAACTTGAAGGGCTTTTGATACAGTACCTCGCAACTGAGCGTGATCATCTCGACGGTGAACTTTCTCGCATCAACGGTGCAAAGAGTATGCTCGAGCACAAAAAAAACGATCTCGAGGTACATCTGACACATCTCACCGACCAGCAGTCTCCAGTTGATGTACACAGTGTTGATATCACAAAATATAACGGCGATCTTCAGAAAATCCGTGAGAAGCGTCGCGAAATAGAAAACCGCATCGGGCGCCTCGAAGGTATGATCGAAGTTGAGCGTCGCCTCGTTCAGAAGCGCAATGAGCCAACCACTGCGACCTCTGCGATTGTGTTTGCGCCGACTGAGTATACACAACTCCTCACTGATCTAGATTTTTTTATGACTGCGATAAAAAACGCACAGAGTTTGGATGAGGTTAAACACGCACTCGAGCACATCGATCCAATTGTTGCTACATTGCGCAGTCGTCAACCACAAATAACTACGCCTGAAACCACTGCAGTAGAACCAGAAAACAACCTTCGAGAAATAGCACACGAACTCGAAGGATTTCAGAGAGATCTCGGAAAAGTTGTCGCAGAAGAATCACACATACAGGCGCAGGTAGCTACGCTTGAGGCAAAGCGAGAGGAAGACCAAACGAGTAATCAAAAGGCCATTGCAAGCCGATATGAGCTCCAAGGAGCACTCACAGAGACCAATGCAGAGCTTCACATCTTGGCCTCTGCGATAGAGACGACACATGAGCGTAAGAGCTATTTTGACGCAGAGCTCAAGGAGGCAGCGTTTGTATTTGGTCCCCAGTTTCTGCGTACGCTAGGGGAAACATCGAGCATTCTTGAACTCGACCTACACAATATCAAGCGTACAATCGATAAGCTCAAGATTCGACTCGATGAACATTCAGGTATCGGCAACGAAGTCGTCGAAGAGTACGAGTCTACCGTCGAACGCGATGCGTTTCTCGCGAGAGAGGTCTCAGACATTGAGAGTAGTATCAGCAACCTCGAAACCTTGATCATCGACCTCAAAAAGGTCCTCGATGACAAGTTTACAACAGGTGTCACCGTGATCAATGAGCGCTTTGGAGAGTTTTTCAAGACAATGTTTGGCGGGGGAAGCGCGTTTC
The DNA here is from genome assembly GCA_038251535.1 of Minisyncoccia bacterium. Classification (GTDB taxonomy): domain Bacteria; phylum Patescibacteriota; class Minisyncoccia; order Phycocordibacterales; family UBA9973; genus UBA4124. The sequence continues at coordinate 3,644 of JBBSBF010000027.1, read as the reverse complement.
TTGAGGTTATCATTGAAAAGAAACGAAAAAAGAAGTCAGACGAAGAATTTGACCCTGAATTTATCGAAGATGTTGAACTAAAAGAATCCGATAGTCGTTTTATGGAGCGTGGTATTGAAATACACGTCAACCTGCCTGAAAAAAAGGTCAAAGAGCTCACGATGCTCTCAGGAGGTGAGCGCTCGCTAGTATCAATCGCACTGCTCTTTGCGATAAGTCAGGTCAACCCACCGCCATTTCTCGTCCTCGATGAGACTGACGCAGCACTCGACGAAGCAAACAGCAGGCGATATGGCGATATGGTAGAGCGCCTCAGTGAATACTCTCAGCTCATTGTGGTCACACACAACCGCGAGACGATGTCTCGAGCCTCAGTCCTCTATGGCGTCACCCTCGGATCCGACGGCGCCTCCAAACTCCTCTCAATCAAATTTGATGAAGCGGTGAAAGTGGCGAAATAAATTACATCATGACTCATCTTCAAGAAAATCTAAAGCGTTCTGAAGAAATACAAAACCTTATTTCGGAAGGAAAATTTGAAAAACAGCTTAATCAGTTAGCGGTTGCGGTTATTGATCTTAATGAACTTGAACCAAAGATTTTCGGTGTGAATCTTGATACATTTATGTATCCTGCAAGTGTTTACAAAATATTCATAGGGGCAGAAGTCTTGCGACAAATAGAAGCAGGTCAGCTTCGATTGAGTGAAGAAATCGAAGTGAAATCTCCAAATGATGTCGATAAAGATGCGCGACTTTTCCCTGACTCACGACCGCTATTGCAATCAGGCGATAGTGTGACGATTGAGTATCTCCTTGATCTCATGCTGACAAGAAGTGACAATACAGCGTCTAACTGCTTGATAGATCTTGTTGGGAGAGAATCCATATCTACCAATATTATCGAACTATATGGATGGCAAGGAAGCGAAGTCACCAGGAAGTTCCTGGATCGAGTAAAAGAAGACAAACCATATCGATATGTCGAAAGTACAAAAACGTGCGTTCGACACATTGCAGAATTCTTTTTCCTCGTTGAAACAGAAAAGATGGTGAGTCCTTTTGCTTCAAAAAAACTAAAGGAGTATATGCTTCGGTGGTGCAGGGAAAAAAGACAAGGATTTTCCATCCCTGAATATCTTTTGTATTACCGTAAAGGTGGATACATGGAGACTAATCTTTATAAAAGCTTTTATGCAAAAAATGGTTTTGGTTTTGATATGGTTCGCGGAATTGGATCACTTGTTAAAACAATTATTACAAAAGGGTGGGCATTTTTGCGCTATATGCATGACGCGGGAGTCGTAGAAGGTAAGAATTCTAAATACGTCGTTGTAGTATTTACTCTTTCAAAACAATTAAATCCTCGAAGGTATTTTAAAATGGGAAAATTAGCGAAAGCTATTTTTGAATATATGGAAACAAATTTGAGGAAGCAGTGAACGTGACGAAATAAAAAAAACTACAACAATCAAGTGATGTAGTTTCAAGCGTATTCAATAAAAGGTATGTGCAGTTGAAAGGATGATCTATTGATTGCATTCCACCGAGCGAGCATTTCATATGGATCACCGCCAGAAATCGAATAATGGCACTCATCGCACGCAATGTATCCGTTGTCTAATGAAGAGCCATCGTGAGTCAAATTTCTCGAACCGCATCCGGGACATCCACAATACTCATCTTTGTCTTTTACGGCTCCAGCAAATATTTTATACGCCAATATAATCTGATTTTGTACTGTCATATGATTCTTTTAAATCAATCCTACGCCGCGTTTTTTAAAAAAGCAATGTTGAGGTTTCCATTTATCTAGTATGATAGTCTCATGAACACCCCGCTTTCCTGTGTGGAAATCTCAAAAAAAAACTTGATTCACAATATTCAGACATTTCGAAATCTCATCCCTAAAAAAACAAAATTGGTTGCAGTTGTAAAGGCAAATGCGTACGGGCATGGATTGAAAGAGATTGTGACGATTGCAGAAGCCTATGTGGATTATTTTCAAGTCGATGATATCGAAGAACTGCGTGACGTGCGTCGATATTCTCAAAAACCTGTCTTGGTGTTTGGGTATGTCCAGTCGTCTGATCTAGAGGAAGCAGTTGCACTTGATGGCACGCTTGGTGTGTATTCAAAAGAAACACTGGCGAAATTGAATGCAATTGGTGAAAAATATAGTAAAAAAATAACGATACATCTTAAAATCGACGCGCTCCTCGGTCGGCAAGGAATCTTGGTCGACGAGGTGAAAGAGTACGGGATATTGATCCAAACATTGCCTTACATTCATCTTGAGGCCATATATTCACATTTTTCAAATATCGAAGACTCCCATAATCTCGAGCACGCACATGCGCAGCATGCGCAATTATTGGAGGCAAAACAAATATTACAAACGCTGGGCTTTCAAAAAATCACGTCTCATATTTCAGCGACGTCTGGATTGTTGGCAGATGTAAAGGGGAATTGGGGAAGTTCGCTCCTGCGTCTCGGTATCGGCATGTACGGAGAATGGCCGTCGAAGTATCAGCAAGATAAATTTTTAGACCACTTACATATCAGGCCAGTGCTTCGGTGGATCTCCCATCTTGCACAAGTAAAAATTATTCCCAAAGGATATCCAGTAGGGTATGGTTGTACGTTTGTTTCAAAACATCCAATGACGATTGGTGTTGTACCACAAGGATATAGTGATGGGTACGATAGAGGATTTTCGAATAATGGATGTGTGTTGGTGCAAGGAAATCGATGCCCTATCCTTGGGAGAGTAGCAATGAATATGTTTGTCGTTGATTTAACTGCTGTTCCTGATGCAAAGGCTGAAGACGAAGTTGTACTGCTAGGTATGCAGGGAAATCTAGCGATTACAGCTGAATCACAAGGATGTTGTATTAATACTATCAGTTATGAAATACTTGCCCGTATTTCACCACTGTTACATCGTACTATCGTATAAATTTGCTACACTGTAATAAAATAAAACAAAATATAATGAAAAAGATACAATTTTTCTTTTTTCAAATATGGTGTTTCTGTACATATGTTATTGACATAATTAGGATAGAAAGGAAATCCTCTGCACCTACTGAAGAAGAAATATAAGACCGAACTATGCATCAGTGCCTGCTGATGCTTTTTTTATTGCATATTTTGCTAAAAAGAATAGGATTGTAGAATAATTGAAAATTATGACCATCCATAACAAACTTGTTCGGAGTAAGATATTGGAGATGCTTGATGGAAAGAATATTCTCTATACGTGGCACTCCGCGGATAAAGCAGAATATACTGAAAAGTTGTATGAAAAAATAGTTGAAGAAGCGGGTGAGTTTGCCACAGATCGTAACCCTGAAGAATTGGCTGATCTCCTCGAAGTTATAGAGGTCGTCAAAGCTTTAAATGGGTGGAAAACAGAGCAAATAGAAGAAATTAGAGTGAAAAAACTCACAGAGCTCGGAGGATTTGACGAGCCAATTATCTTAGAAGAATCTTAACCCAAATAGCCTTACTAAATAAGGCTTTTTTATTTGCTTGACTTTGATTTCTCACCGTATATAATGGGGGTCGCTCTCAATACTTTTTGAGTTTTGAGCGCATTTTCTTTGATAATTATATATTGCATTGAAGAATGCGAGTCTAAAT
>JBBSBF010000026.1:0-9064 GCA_038251535.1 Minisyncoccia bacterium | reverse complement strand
CCCCGACCACACTAAGCTTTGCTGTCGGTGCCACCGTCCCAATCCCGACGTTGCCAGAAGAATCGATACGCATACTCTCCGCATTATTGGTCCCAAAAACGAGTGGTTTTGCACCTATTGTGCCGATTGCGAGCGCTGAGATATTTGCTCCATCTCCATACAGGACGCCCAAGTTCGCTCTTGAAAGTCCAAAAAGTGTCCCCGGCGCAGCACTGTTGTACGCAAGATAATGTACGGTCGCCGCAGTTCCATCATTTGCACCAGCTACAATCTGTGAATACCCTGTCGAAAGTGTCGATACAAAGCTACCAGAAACACTGACTGTGCTCGACCGTGCATCAAAAAGCGATGCTGGACTTGCCGTCCCAATACCCACTCTATGATTTACTGAATCTACAAAAAAAGTATTTGTATCTACAGTCAGATCGTGTGCGCCAAGATTGACGTTTGACGTACCCCCTGTGTACGGAACGTACGAAGTAAGTGATGATGAAGTTATATATCCTGCGCCATTGGTGATGGCGTTGTTGTTGAGAGCGATGTTTGCACTCCCATCAAATGATACGCCAGCAATGGTGCGTGCAGTTGCTAGAACAGTTGCAGTACCTGCGTTCCCAGTCGTATCTTGATTGAACGTTGGGAACGTATTGCCAGCACCAGTCAAGTCTTTGTTGGTAAGCGTTTGAGCTCCAGAGAGAGTCGCAACCGTCGCATCTATGGCAAATGCACCGCTCGTAAGCGTGAGTCCAGTACTCGCCGTATATACTGCACCTGCATATTGGGGGATGTTGAGCGTCGTGCCGTCAAAGGTAGACGCACCACTGGTACCAGTCGTCGTCACCGAGATGGTGGATTGTTTGTTATTGAAGGTATTCCAATTACTTGCAGTGAGATAGCCATCAGTACTCGTGTTTGCTTGCGTGATCGAAAATATTCCCGTCGATGTACTGTATGCAAGCGGACCGGTGACACTGAGTGCTGATCGAGCGCGTAAGTCACTGAAGTATTTGTTGGTTCCTTCTGTAAGGTCATCCGTAGTCTTTGCTGCAAATGCTGCATCAAATGAGGCACCGGTAAAGTATTTGTTCGTGATACCTTCAGTGACTGCATCACTGGTGACCGTCGCAAGGGCCGTATCAAACGGTGTTTGGAAGTCTGAGAGATTGTTTGCGTCTAAAAAATAGCTCGGCGACAGCCCTCCGAGTGTCGCCGCATTGATAGCAGAACCACTTGCTGTGATGCGCGGACGAGGCCCGAGTGTATCAAAAGTCACACCACCTGCAGACACTTCGATTTGCAGATACACAGAGTCGTTGTCTTGGAAATTGTATGTCAGTGCATCAGGATACCCGCTCGCAGTATCTCCGATATTTGTATTAAATACTCCGTCCGTCACGGTGAGCGTGTCGGTCCCCGGCGTTGCCACAGGCCACAGACGCGTACCACTTCCCACAGTCGGACTATCCCAAATTGAAAATCGAAAGTAGTACGTCGTCCCTGTCCCACCCAAAAGTACTCCGTTGGCATCAGTGAGTCTGCCTTGATAGCTGATGATAGAGGGCACCCCGGGAGCAGCATCTACTCGCGCGACAAAGACGAATGTCGTGATAATAATACTGAGCAATAACAAGCATCTGCCCTTGCGTAAAGATACGGCCATACACCTTCATTTTACGTCATAAATCACAAATTCGTAAGTAGTTTTGCACTATTTTTTGTCTAGTTTCGTTTTTGGCTTGGTCGATATGCTTACTCGTTGAGCTTGAATTATTTTTTGAACTCTTCTTTTTTCGGTTAGTAACAGGTAGATGACCAAGAATATAAGCACGATAATGAGTGCTGAGAGAACAATAATGATGACAAACAAATCATGCACACTAAATGCAATAGTCGCTATAACGGGAGAAGTGGGTACAGGACTTGGAGAAACTACCGGCAGTACTGGCTCAGGAATCGGCTCGTAGGGCTCTGTAGATACTGGAGTTGGAGAACTGGGTACTTGGGTTTTTGGTGCAATGATGGTGATCGTGCTTGCAACACCTGAGCGAAATGCATCAGTGCCATTCCCATCATTTAACAGTGCCTTGCCATCTTTCACGGTGATAGTCGCACTGCCTGTCTTCAACGCTTTGAACGTTATCTTCCCTAGCACACCGTTGATCCCGGTATACCCAGACGGAATCCCTGCAGAAAAAAATACTCCCGTACTTGTACTATTTACAGAACCAGGTGTTTGCAACGTAAACGTAGTCCCCGGCGTAGCACTGACAACACTGAGCGAGTCTGTCGGATATACAATATGTGTTTCTGCAGCATTGACGCTTTTGCCTTCGGTATCAACACGGACTGAAACCGTAAACGTCGCCCCTTCTGTCACCGTCGCTTGCACCGGTGTGACTGCGATAAGTGCAGCGTGTGTCACTCGTGCGCCCTGAGCACAAAAAAATACAAACAAGAAACATGAAATTAATAATTTTTTATTTTTTGCCATATATATCTGTAGATACTATATAAAAGTGTACCACCAATACATACCAAAAGCATTGCAGACACGATATTGGAGAGATGGCCACGATAATACATCTTTTGTATCTGTGTATTACCCGCGACATCTGTTGCCTTCAATGTGATCACATTGCCAAACCACGGTCGTGCAAAGTGGTACGGACTGATTGCACGGTGATACGTGCCCAGCCAACCAACTTTGACTTCGTATGTGTTTATTCCTGAAGTCGTATCAGTTGCATAAAAATTCAAAAACGGCTTGTTTGAAAATAATTCTTGATTTTGCTCGACACGAGCCGACAGTATCGTCGGTGCAGTGGTATCAATCATGACTCGGTACGTACCAACTTCTTGCAGTGAACCACCTGACTGCACTCCCAATTTAAAATAGTAGATACCATCAGGCAATGTTTTATACGTCATTATTTCTTCTTTAGACACTGCTTTGAGCGGTTCTGTAGGTGTACTTTGTGGATCAGTACTGAAGCTATATCGGTACCCATCAGGAATCGGGACATTGATGGTGAACGTCACGTCATTGTGTCGAGACCATGCATTTTGATGGGGATGAGTCGAAGAAACGATAAGTGGTGGATTGTTTTCTGGAGGTAGTATAGAAAAAGTAACGGGGTGCATAGAAAGCGTCGTCTCTGTACCTAGTCCATCAGCATGCAAGATCTGCGAGTGAGTATCGAGTGAAAGTGTTGAAGTACCGACGTGTTGCGCTTTGAAAACGGTACGCATCAACAGTATGTGTTGTCCGTCAATGCCCCCTGGTATGCCACCTACAAAAGAAATGTTCCCTGGAGTAATAACAGCCGGTTTTTTGACCCACAGCGATATCGCCGATGCACCAGTCGAAAGTTCACCTGCAGTAAGAGTATCCGGAGAATAGTTGACCCCCGCACTGACGACATTGTATGTATCGCCTTGTGTGTCTACATACCAATCTACGAGTACAGTATCTCCTTCGTGCACTTCTTGTTGCGCGACCTCAACATACACACTCGCCGCATGTGTCGACGGTGCGTGTAAAAAGACACCCACTATCATTACTATGAGAAAAATAACATATGTTGCTTTTATATTTTTCAGCATATTATCCGGTCCAGTCATAGAGCATGATTGATAAATCTATGATATCGACGATGCCACTCTTGTTTATGTCGGCCTTTGACGTCACGGGCGGAGTGCGGTTCCAATAGTACAGCAACATGGAGAAATCGATGATGTTGACACTGCCGTCGTTGTTGAGATCACTACGGTTTTTGTTCGTGTTTTTTAACGTTTGATCTCCGACAACGAATGCGACGGTGTTGCTCTGGTCAGTAACCTGATCGTTTTGTGCTGAACGTGAGTATGTGACATGATCGCCAAGCTCAAGCACTGAGGTGTCAAATTGTTTGAACCAACGACCGACACTCGACGCAGCGATGATGTTGGTAAAGTCAGTACTTGAATGCACATGAAGCGTCACTGTCGCGTTTGGTGCAGTCGTTCCAAAGATACCGATTGGGTCCCCTTGCTTCACTTCTGAACTATCTACTCCTATCGTCGGAGCAAGAAAAATGTTATCAACGGTGACCGTCACACTCTTTGTGATAGTGACAGGAAATGTATAGGTCGGTGATTTGAGCCCATTAGCATCCTGTGTATAGACTCCAAAAATATATGTTCCGGGAGCAAGACTTGAAACAGTCATCCGAAACCCTGCTCCCGGATCAGCAACCACTGTGCTGACTATTGCACCATCCTTCAGAAGCGTAACTTTTGTGTTCGGATACGCCATACCACTCACTGCAACTCCCCCGCTATCAGTACTTCCCCCACCTCCCCCTCCTCCACCACCTCCTCCAGAAGTTACCGTGGTCCCAGTTGGTGTCACTGATACAGTGTTTGAAAATCCGAGTGGAGCATCACCAGTGGTTACCGCTTTTACCATAAAAAAATATTGCACATTATTCGTCAGACCTGTTTTGACAAACGATGTGTTTGCGCCCACGTCTTGAAAGGTAAGTGAGTACGGCGTGGTCCCAACACCGAGCTTGTATCCGACGATGGGCAATCCGTTTCTCACCACTGGTGTTGTCCATTGGAGCGACACAGTTCCAGTACTCGTTGCAACACTAGTTCCTAGAAGCGTGAACTGGACTGGTTGGGTATAGTATTGAAATCCACTCAATACATGAAAGTTTGACGACGTTGATGTGCCGATGACTGACTGACCGATGGATTGCCCTAGTCCAAAGTTGGTCGATGTGGTATTACCTCCTCCCGCGTTTAAAATAGGAGAAAGAATGTTGAAGTTGCTTGAGGTGAGATCTGCGTATACATAGGGTGATGTATACACCAGAGCCATACTCACCAGAGCACAGAGGCCAAAGAATATACGAGAAGGTATGTGCTTCATGACCATACTAGTATACCAAGGTATCAGATTGTTTTTATACCCTATTGCTTTTTTTTGAAAATAAAAAAGCGACACTATATTGTGCCGCTTAAATTGTTCCGTATTTTATTTTCTAAAGATCAATGAAAACCGGGTTGTATCAGATGATAAAGGATCACTCGTTACGACAAACTGGATTGCAGTGGTGTCATTCATTTTCAGGTCGGTTTTGGTGTCTAGAAATTTATCATTGATATACCCCGTAACACGAGCGTTAGGAAATCCTTTCGATATCACCTGGATTTTATACACATATTTAGATCGCAAATTGTTCATCCATTGATGAATTGTGTCAGTTGTAGCGACAAAATTGCGACTCTCTACGACCAATCGGTATCCATAGTGGGATATCCCCAAGTTTTCGCTAAAATTCAACATCTTGCGCGCGTCCATCCCGTCCAGACAATTGCAAAAACTTGTATCATACTGGACTAGATAGCCGTCCATCATGGTCGTACCAATAAATAAATTAGCTCTCACCTCAGCATTTGTTACAAAAACCGGTGGTGGAATAATGAGGTTTTCTTTCTTACATGAAATCAGCACGAGAGTAACTAAAACAATGGAGATTATTTTTTTCATTTTTTATTATTTTTAAGGTGGAAGATTTTGTGTAATTTTTCTTAACTATACTTTATATATTTTAAAAGTCAAATTTTTGTAGTATTCCCGAAACATACAAAAGGCCCCTGTAGAAACAGGGGCCTTTTACCGAAACTAACTGCTTATGAGAAATATTGAATTTTAGGTGTTTTGGAGAGTGTACACCTTGTGATATATAGCACAAGTATACATATGCAGGCGTTATCATTTGCAACAATTGTATTTACAGAGTTGCTGTTTCAGTAGTAGCTGGTGGGGATTCAACGGGAGTTGAATCTGGTGCTGGATCAGATACTACATCAGGAACTGGGTTTGTATCAGATTTGTTTACGTGATCTTCGTCAAGCGAATCAGGAATTGGGTCGAGTGGTAGCGGATCAGTTGCGTATTTTATTGTTGGATCGTTCGGTGTATCTCCTTCAGTAGTTTCTATGATTGGGTCGGTGGTTGGTACGATATATACAGTCGTACCTGATTGTGTTTGCTCTAGTTGCATCAAATGTTGCAATTGCGTCTCAGTGACACACGTCGCACCAATACACAATTGATCTGTATGTACCTCTCCCGCAAAGATCTTCTTGATACCATTCCCCGCATTCGCAAACCACGCCACCAATCGGTCAGCAAAGGTTGGGTTTTCATCAGTGCCCGCGGTGAGATTGTCGATGCTTTCTATTTTGATATCCATCTCCTGTATTGCCTTGATAGTGTATGGCATGAGTCCGATGTAGTTGAGTGAGTAGAGGTTGGTGGTAGGGTCTTGGGTAACAAGATCAGGGAATATGTCTTTGACTTCTTGTGCGATAAATCCGGTGTGTTTTGGATCGGTATCGTTTTCTGGATTCCAGTTGTAGGTGACGGGACGGAGGTTCATCACTGCAGAAAGGATGGTTTCCCGCGAGGTCTGACCTAGCGGAGACGTGTCGTCGGATGTGTTGAGAGAGGTGATGTTTTTTTTGAGGGTTTCGTCTGATGAACAAGAAAGTGAGGTAGTGGTTGGGTTGATGGTACAAGAACCGGTTGAGTTGGTGAACTGTGCGACGATACCACTGACGGATGAGTTGCCGACGTCGAGGGTGTAACTTGGTGCTGCAGTGGTAGCGATACCTGTCTTGCCGTCTCCTTCGATGCGGAAGAGTGTTGCGGTTGTGCCACTATTGACACCAGTGATCGAGAATTCGGAGGTGCGGGTGGCGTCGGTGGCGTCGGTCCATTTGGAGATAAGTTGATTGGATACATTTCCACCTCCTGATGAATCAACAATAAAATCAATTGACCCACCTATGCCGTTTGCAGGTGTCCCTGTTGTCGATCTTCTTACGGCAATCACAGGTATGACAGAATTTGTGCTTGTTGGTAATGTAATGAAAAGACCAGCATAACCACCATTAGAGATACCTTCTACTCCATTACTTCCTTCAAGAGATTCACCGATTACCCCAACAGCTCCAGTAAAATATCCCCCAGTTCCACTTGTTGATTGACCCAAAACACCATACCCAAATTGACTTGCTACTCCGTTCAAACCATTTCCAAAAAGACCTGAACCTGTGCCTTTAAATCCACTACCATTCGTTCCTGAATTGGACACATTTAATGTATTTGAACCTGAAGAAATTGTAGGGAAATCTCCAGCTGTTACACTTGCGTCAAAAGCGTTTTGAAGAGTTCCTCCGCCACCTCCGCTTGCAACCCAACTCAATATCCCACTTCCATTGTTGCTCAAGACATATCCAGAGCCTGCTGCTTGAGCAGACGGAAAAGTATAATCTATTCCTCTCCACCTAGCTTCAGTGATAGTTGGCGCCAACATAAATTGATTGGCTTTGGTGTTATATATTGGTGAACCACTCGTGCCACTACCTAGCAATAATGAATTTTTAAAACCATTGGTGTTCGTAAAGGAACCGATGAGGATAGAACTTCCACTCACAGAGTTGTCGACGATGTCTGTATATCCAGCCTGTTGACCAATGAAAATAGAATTGGCAGCATTGGCGGCACCAACCCCTGCTCTATTGCCGATGAAGTTTGAGTTATTGGCATTAGTTGCATTTTGACCTGCTCTATTACCAAGGAAGTTTGAGTTATTGGCATTAGTCGCAAGATAACCAGTTTCAAAGCCAACCATAAAGGAGTTTGAAGCGTTAGTTGCTTGACGACCTGCTTCTTGCCCAAAAAAGTTTGAGTTATTGGCATTAGTCGCACCATTTCCTGCTTGAAAACCAAAGAAGTTTGAGTAATTGGCAGAAGTCGCAAGATAACCAGCAGTAGAACCGAAAAAATTTGATAGATATGCATTAGTCGCACCATTTCCTGCTTGAAAACCAAAGAAGTTTGAGTAATTGGCAGAAGTCGCACCATTTCCTGCTAGTTTTCCAAAGAAGTTTGAATTACCGGCATTTGTAGCGTCACTACCTGCTTGATTACCAAAGAAGTTTGAGTAATAGGCATATGTAGTATTTTGACCTGCTTCAAAACCAATAAAAGTACTGTTAGCTACAGTGTCAGTTGCACCACTAGCTGCACCATTACCTACAAATAAATTATTACTTCCAACTAACGCATTATTGGCTCCAATTGTGACAGCAAAACTATCTGTTGTATTAATAGTATTTCCTTGCATCACAATTGGTCCTGAAACATTTAGTCCACCATTAATGGTATTTGTATTAGAATAGCTTGCTGACGGAGAAACTTTTGTAGCTAATAAAGCACCACTGAAGCACACATTACCACATCCATCATCGACAAATGAAGTTGAGGTGGTATCATATCCGACGCCATAATTAGAAATATAATAGTTGGGATCATACAACAAGACACGATATCCATCCGCACCAGAAACAGCATCCCATGATACGATAACATCATAGTTTGTATTTGAGCCGTCATCGGTAAAATCAGAAGAAAGTGTTATGTAAGAAGAATAAATTCGACTACCAGAGATCGTTTTATAAGAATAGACTCGATAATTGCGCGGTGAGCCAGTTACCCCGTCGGCAAAATAATTGCATCCATCTGCACAAGTTTGTATTGCGATAAGGTTTGTGGGAGCGGCAATAGTAGTGCCGAAGCCAGAAACAGTCAGACTACCTACGGTGATAGCGTTGGTTGTATTATTGCCGGAAGTAGTAACATCATCAAGTGTTGGTGTTCCTCCTCCCCCACCCACACTTGCCCAACTCACATTTGTTCCATCAGTAGTGAGGTATTCACCTGCATGAGAGCTTTGATCGGGAAATATCGAAGTAGTACAGTTTGAGCTTCCGGGTATACAGGAAGGATCTAATGTTTCTCCAGGGTTGTAGGGAGATGAGGGAGGTACTGCGTATGCAACAGTGAGAGAGAATGCGAGACCGAATGAGAGTGCGGCGATGGTACGTCGGTGGGTACGCAGAAAAGCATGGGAACGGCTCCGTTTCATGTGTATAGTATAGCAAAAATTAAAAAGAAAATAGAGAAAATAATGTCTGGGAAATTATACAAAACAATAGTAAAAAATTG
>JBBSBF010000025.1:0-10293 GCA_038251535.1 Minisyncoccia bacterium | reverse complement strand
TTCAAATGTACAAAACGGCACGTATAGCTTGAAAGCCATCGCCTACGATGCTGCAGGAAACTCAAAAACATCGAGTACTGTTTCAGTATCAGTTGCAAACATTGTCGTCCCTCCACCTGACACTACTGCACCAACGGTATCAATCACTACTCCAACAAATGGTGCGGCGGTCAAGGGTAGAGTCCCTATTAGCGCGAAAGCGGGAGATACTGTGGGTGTTGCCACTGTCGACTTTTACGTTGGTGCAAGTCTAATTTCTACTGATACGACTGCTGAAAGAAATAGTACATACGGTGTTGTTTGGGATACGACAAAGGTTGCTAACGGCACGTATACCCTCAAAGCCATCGCAACTGATACGTCTAACAACACAAAAACATCAAGTACTGTTGACGTTTCTGTGGTAAACCCGACCCCCGACACTACTAAACCAACTATCTCAATCACGAGCCCTACAAACAACGAAACGGTCACTGGGAAGGTCACCTTTGCTGCGACGGCAAGTGACAACATTGCTGTAACGAGAGTCGAGTTGTATCAAGACATGACACTTTTGAGTACTGATCAGAAATCTCCTTATTCGGTAGCACTCTATAGTGATAAAATTTCCAACGGCGTACATACCTTGAAAGCGATTGCGTATGATGCGATTGGAAACTCAGCTATCAGTACAATTGTGATAACCGTACATAGTGGTAGCGGGACAAATACAACAAATACAACAACGACTACTACGGTGAATACCACAGTAGCTAACGATCTTAAAACAGCAGAGATCGACACCACCGTACCAGTAGTTGATCTTGTGTTGCCAGCTTCGCTCACTTCAGTATCTCGTGATGCGGAGGTGACATTTTCAGCAAACGCATCAGACAATGTTGGTATCGATCATGTCGACTTTTATCTAGGATCAAAATCGAGATTACTTTGTAGTTCAACTATTTCACCGTATTCATGTACCTGGCATACTCCAAAATCATTCTGGCCGCTCATCTATACATTTACTGCAAAAGCATATGATTATGCAGGGAACGTTACGACAAGTTCGGGAAAAACAGTATTCGTATGGTAGGAGAGTACTGATTATAAGTATGTAGATAGTAGAATGGAACAAAATAAAAAAACAAAAATTCATGAATGTACGAACGACGGTCACTGTTGCGGTTGTGAAGGATGTGGAGTTGTATGCTTTAAGAGAAATCCTGCGATTCGACGGTATTGGACACGACACTTCCTCGTACTTATCTTTGGAGTAATCGCAGCATTTTTTGTTGGGTATCATCTCGGACAGTTGAAGGGATACCTTATGTCAGGATATGCCCCATATCCTATGCACGACCAAGGATGGGGAGATTCCAACGGTTGGATGATGAGATAGCTTAGTGGCTGATATAACCATGCGCTAGTGCGATAAAAAATATTTTTGTCGCGCCTTGCTCGGAAAGTGCTCGTCTGGCTTCGGCAAATGTTGCGCCAGTCGTTGTGACATCATCTACAACAATATAAAGACGAGAACGATCAAGTGTCTCTAAACAACGCATTGTGTGCGCAATGTTTTTCATGCGCGCAGCTCGTTTGAGGTGTGCTTGCGGAATAGTTGCCACTGTTTTATCCAATAACGAATCCACTTGAGACTCGGGAAAACTATCAGACCACCACTGGGCCAATAGCAAGCTTTGATTGAAGCCGCGACTACGGAACTTCGTTCGGTGTTCAGGAATTGGTACAAATACTATGTTTTGAACATTGTGACTTTGGATCGTATCTGAGAGGTAGTCAGTAATATGAGCGACGGCAGCATGTGCCAAGAGTTTGGTTTGTTCGCTGCGATGATGATATTTGAGGTTGCGGATTGCGTAGCGAACGAGCGGATTGCCATAGGCATAGACCGCATATGTTTTTGGAGAAAGGCTTACAGCAAAAGGGATTTTGGCGATACAGGCACTGCAAAGTGCGCTCCCCGGCAGACGACAGCCGCTACAACGCTGAGGAAATAAAGATCGCATAAATGAACGAAGCATAGGAAATATTGAAATATGATTTATACTATCATATATGAATATACTGGCAAAAATAAAAAGCACGTTTGCAGGACTTGTCGGTACCGTTGGAGACAACATTTCTGTCGGTATTGATATAGGGAGTGCGGCGATAAAAGTAGTTGAACTACGAAAAGAAAATGGCAGAGCTCTGTTGACTACATACGGAGCATTATCGCTTGGACAATACAAAGAAGGGAGTGCCATAGGACAAGTTGTCCCACTTGATTCGGATACTATTGCAAAAGCATTGTTTGATGTACTCAAAGAGACAAATATCACGAGCAAAAGTGTCGTCGTCGGTATTCCATCTATTTCTTGCATTATATTTATTCTCCAACTTCCTGCAGCAATAGAAGAATCAAAGCTTGCCGCAGTGATTCCAACCGAATCAAAGAAATTTATTCCTGTACCGATAGAGGAAGTATCGTTGGATTGGTATGTGATCCCGAGACGAGAAGATTCGGGTATTGCATCGAGAGTACTGAGTGAAAGTGGGGGAGAAGCAAAGATGTCCGTCCTCGTTGTTGCAACGCTCAATGAGACGTTGGTGAAATATACTGAAGTGTTACAAAAGACAGCGTTACCGATTGATAACTTTGAGATTGAAATATTTAGTCACATTCGATCAGTCTTGACCCGAGAATTATTTCCCGTCCTGATCATCGACATTGGTGCCTCAAAAACAAAGCTTACTATTGTTGAGCACGGCATTGTTGAGACCTTCCGGCTCGTCAATCGAGGTAGTCAAGATATGACACTCTCTATCAGTCATAGTCTAGAGTTTGATTTCACCAAATCAGAAGAAATTAAAAAACAATACGGACTCGCCCCTTCTGCAGAGTACCCGACTGTCTCTGATACGATCAAAAGTCATCTTGTATATATATTTCAAGAAGCAAATGCAAATATTTTGGCGTACGAAAAACGTTACAACAAAAATATTGGCAAAATCATATTTACTGGAGGAGGTGCTATGACCAAAGGCTTGCTTGAGTATGCGAGTCACAGTTTTGGGGCAGAGCTCGTCATCGCTGATCCGTTTTCAAAAGTAGAATCCCCGATATTTCTTTCCGGTGTATTGAAAAATACTGGACCAGAGTTTTCAATCGCACTCGGACTCGCACTCAAGAAGTTTCAGTAATCCACCTTTTTAATACTTTTCCCTTGCATCAGTATAGAGATACCATATATACTGTACATACATATGGAAACAATGATGCCGACATCTTTTATTCCGAAACGTCCCGTGAGCACGGATCCAGTTCCAGTACAAAAACATGGACATAGTGTTAGTCTCCTTTCACTACTGGCGACGATTATTGTTATCGCGACTGTTGTGTCATACGGAGGTGTGTATATTTACAACAAGCAACTGATCTCTCAAAAACAAAAAGCAGACCTGTTGATCGCTGAAGCACGCAAAGGTATCGGCACAGAGTTTCTCGGAGATATGAAGCGTCTCGATACGAGAATCCAAGCAGTAAAGGTAACGATCGGTAACCACATCGTTGTTACTCCGATTTTTGCGGCGCTTGAACAAACAACATTGCGTTCTATTCAGTACAAGACATTTGATTACACCTTTACTACAGATTCCACAACACAACAAACCATGGTACAGGCGTCTCTCACTGGAGTTGCAAAGAGCTATGCGACGATTGCGCTACAGTCTGATGCATTTATACAGAACAAACTTATTAAAAATCCTATATTTTCAAACCTAACGGTGGACGACAAGACTTCGGCAGTAAATTTCAAACTCGTATTTACTGTTGATCCACAGGCACTCTCATACGAGGCGTTTATCGCTGGAATTTCGAGTGGGGGAGTTCCTGCTCCTGTGCAGCCAACACCGATAAGCAGTAGCATACAATAACCATTATGAAATCCTTTATCTCATTACTTTTTATAACAGTCTCGATCCTCGCCTTCTTCCTTTTGATCAAGCCGCAATATCAAGATTTGCAGGTGACTCGTCAGGAAGTGTCTCTTGCAAACACAAATCTTGAAACAGCGAGTAGACTTGCGCAGGAGCGTGATGCGCTTATCGCCAAATACAACAGTATTTCAAAAACAGATCTCGACAACATCAAGACACTTCTTCCAGATAGTGTTGATAATATACGGTTGATCATTCAGGTTAACTCACTCGCAACTAAAAATGGCTTGTCACTATTGCGCAACGTTGACTATCAAACGGATCAACAAACAGACCCAAATCTACAAGATCCAAATGCAGTACCACAACCGTATGGTGAATTCGTTATATCATTCCAGACGAGTGGTCAGTACAAGAACTTCTTAGCATTTTTGTCCGATCTCGAACAAAACCTTCGATTGGTCGATGTAACAAAGGTTGAATTTTTGCCAGCTGATGCGAGTACCCAAAGCGCAGCATCGAGTTTGACCTATAAGGTAACATTAAAAACCTACTGGTTAAAACAATAATATTATGAGTAAAAAAGTAAAAGTATTTGCAATAGTAGTCCTCATCCTCGCGTTCATCATCGGAGCGGTTTCTTATTTCGGCGACTCAAGTAGCAGTACCACTTCTGTCGACAATGCATTGAATTCATCAGTATCAAAAGCTGGAGGACTAACCAGCGATAGTACAGTCAGTGAGCCGGTGAGTGAGTTTGCAACACTGCTTTCTACAATCAATGGTATTAGTATCGATACTGATCTGTTTAACGATCCTGCGTATCGCGCACTGCGTGATTATCCGATTACGCTTGGAAGTGATATCCAAGGTCGTCCAAATCCATTTGCTCCAGTGGGAAATGACTCTGGTCTGATTAGCGGAAGTGTATCTGTTACACAAGTGCAGTTTGAGACTATTCAACCAAACAAGATCACGAGTACTACCGCTGAGTTCGGTGCACAGGCGTTGGTGTCAAACACCGATCAAGCAACTGTCGTCTTTGAGTATGGGCTCAACGACATATTGGGTAGTGCAACTGCTCCAATACCACTTTCTAAAAACGGTACCGCACTGTTTCGAGTGTCTGGATTGTCTCCAGCAACTACCTATTATGTCAGAGCGGTGCTTGCACAAGGGTCGAATACGACGCCAGGAAATATCATGACTTTCGTCACAGGACCAAGTCGATAACCGGCCATGTTTCTTGATTTCCTTCTTTCGCAAAACATAATATCTGAGACTCAGTACAACAAGGTCATGACTTCGATCAATGCTGAAGGTGAGGGGGGATTGATCAAGTCCTTGCTTGAAGTCGGGCTTGCAGAGGATACAATCACTACTGCAAAAGCAGCGTTTTATAAAATCCCGTACCAAAAAGTAAATCCCCGTGCTGTTACTGCTGAGATATTGAAATACATCGAAGAGGCAGCAGCAACGCACTATAAATTCATTCCGATTGGATTTTCAGAAGGCGTACTTTCGATTGGAGTTACCGAACCCGAAAATATCGAGGCGATGAATGCACTCCAGTTTATATCGGTCAAACTTGAAGTCCCCTTCAAGATTTTTCTCATTTCAAATAGTGACTATCTGGCAGTCCTCGAAAACTACAAAGCAGTTTCTTCTGAAGTGGATCGAGCGGTCAACGACCTCAACGACGAGCTTGAAATGGCAAACAAAGAAGTCATTCAAAATAAAAACGAAATTGTCAAAAAAGATCAAAAGCAAGTAAAAATAGTCGAAGATGCACCGATTATCAAAATAGTCGCAGTTATCATCAACCACGCAGTCGAAGGTGCAGCGTCAGATATCCACATTGAAAACAATGGTGAATCAGTCAAGGTTCGCTATCGTGTGGACGGGACGCTCCATACGACGCTCGTACTCCCACTCAATACGTTTGATGGAATCATTGCTCGTATCAAGATATTGTCCAAACTTCGACTCGATGAAAAACGTAAACCGCAAGACGGATCGTTTTTCACCATGATCGAGGGGCGCAAAATAGAATTTCGCGTATCGACGTTCCCTGCGTACTTTGGTGAAAAAGTCGTGATGCGAATCCTCGACTCAGAGCATGGAGTTCGTACGATCGAAGAGCTGGATATGACACAATCACATCGTCAGATGCTCATCGATATATTAAAGCGACCGTATGGATTGATCCTGATATCAGGTCCGACCGGTTCGGGTAAATCAACCACGCTCTACTCTATGCTAAACGGCGTTGACCGAGAGGGTAGTAACGTTGTCTCACTCGAAGATCCAGTTGAGTATCAGATCGCAGGCGTTACCCAGTCACAAGTTATGCCTGAGATCGGCTATACGTTTGCTACTGGACTGCGTTCGATACTGCGTCAAGACCCAAACATCATCATGGTGGGTGAGATTCGAGACAAGGAAACAGCGGAGCTTGCTATTCAGGCGGCACTGACGGGGCACTTGGTGCTCTCGACCATCCACACCAACACCTCTATCGGTATCGTCCCGCGATTGGTCGACATGGGTATTGATCCGTATTTGATTGCGCCGACATTGATATTGGCAATGGCACAACGACTGGTACGTCGAGTGCATCCGAGTGCGCGACACGAAGTACCAATCGATGAAATCACCCAAGCTTTGATCAACCAGCAGTTTGCCGATCTTGATCCCAAGTATCGGGATGCGCTACATATTCCAAACAAAATGTACGAGATCAAACCTTCATCCGAAGTACCATCTATGACAAAAGGGAGAATCGCAGTATTTGAAATGTTTGGAATCGACAAAGATATTCAACAGGTAATCTTGAAAAATCCTGTTGAACAAGAAATATACAAAGTATGTCGTGAAAAGGGGATGATCACGCTTCGCGAAGACGCACTGATCAAGGCTCTCAACGGAGAAGTCATGATGCAAGACGTCTACGGACTATAGACGAATGGCTATCGGACAGAGTATACTGTTTGTATGGAACCAGTGTCATCGCAAAACAATGATTCATCCCGAACCATTTTAATAGTTGATGATGATAGTTTCTTGCTTGATATGTATGCAATGCGATTTACTCAAGCAGAGTTTAACGTCATTACAGCGCACAGTGCTGAAGATACATTAGTAAAACTGCGCCAAGGGTTGGTCCCGAAAGTAATGCTACTGGATGTGGTGATGCCAACGATGGATGGGTTTGAATTGCTCGAGACGATCAATAGCGAAAAGCTCATTTCTGGCACCATCAAAATCTATCTCTCCAATCTGGGACAGGAGCAAGATATTGAGCGAGGCCGCGCACTCGGAGCAGTTGCCTATATCGTCAAGGCAAACAGTACGCCGAGTGAAGTATTGGCCCAGGTATTAGAAGTAATGAAACAACATGGAATATAAAAAAACATTTGAAGAATTGATCGATATGCTCATCCATGAAGATGGATCTGACTTGCACTTAGCTACTGGACGGTTTCCTGCGATCCGTATAAATGGCGAGCTGATTTTTTTACTCAACCGAACTGTATTTACCGCAAAAGACATGGAAGGGATGGTTCAAGCAATCTTAAGCCCTGAACACTACAAACACTTTGTCGATCATCAAGAACTCGACTTTTCATACGAATATCAAGGCACGACGAGATTGCGCGGGAACGTCTATGTACAGCAGAGCAAGTACGTGATGGTGCTCCGTTTGATCCCACATGTCAAAACGCTCCAAGAGCTCAACCTCCCTCCTATTTTGGCTGATTTTGCACGACGAAAACAGGGATTTTTCCTCTGTGTTGGACCAGTAGGACAGGGAAAGAGCGCGACGCTTTCTTCGATGGTGAGTGTGATCAACGAGGAACGTGCGGCGCACATATTGACGATCGAAGACCCTGTTGAGTATGTATATGAGCAAAAGAAATCCATCATCGACCAGAGAGAGATTGGTATCGATGCGTCAGATTTCCAGGTAGCACTGCATAGTGCCTTTCGACAAGACGTGAACGTCATACTTATCGGAGAGATGCGTAATGCCGAGACGATCGGTACTGCAGTGACTGCAGCAGAGACGGGACACTTGGTGCTCTCGACACTCCATACCAACAACGCTTCACAAACAGTTGACCGTATCATCGACTCGTTTGCGGCTGAGCAGCAAGACCAGATTCGTATCCAGCTCGCATCATCATTGATTGGTATCTTTTCTCAGCGACTCATTCCGAGAGTTACAGGCGGGCGAGTACCGGCGTATGAGCTCTTGATCAACAACAACGCAGTATCAAACCTCATCCGAGAAAAACGAACCCACGAAGTAGATATGGTCATCGAAACAGGGTTTGAACAAGGCATGATCGATATGAACCGCTCGTTGATTGATCTCGTCAGACAGGGAGAAATCACCATTGAAAATGCGTATAGTTACTCGTTTAATCCCAAAAACCTCGAACGGCTGCTATAATAACAGTGATACAAATATATGAATTTCAAATACGAAGCAATCACCGATAAAGGAGAAAAACGAAATGGCATGATCGATGCAGTCAGTCGTGAACTCGCAGTCAGTGGACTTCAGCGACGTGGACTCATCGTCACGAGTATTAAAACTGAACAAGAAGCAAAAAAGTGGTTTGAAACAACCATTGGCGGTAAGGTGTCGACGAAACATGTCGTGATACTTTCGCGTCAGATATCCACACTTTTTGAGGCGCAGGTTTCAGCACTCAAGGCATTTTCACTCCTCGCTGACAATACTGAAAACAAACAACTCTCAGCTAAACTCAACCAGATAGTATCAGATCTCCAAGCAGGTTCGTCGATTGCAGGAGCACTCGCCAAACACCCCGATGTTTTTTCTGACTTTTATGTCAACATGGTAAAGGCTGGTGAAGAATCAGGAAACTTGACGCAGGTATTTTCATACATGGCAGACTATCTCGATCGACAGTACGCACTGACATCAAAGACCAAGCATGCGCTTGTGTACCCAGCATTCGTCATCGGTATATTTATCGCCGTCATGGTGCTCATGTTTACCGTCGTTGTGCCAAAACTCTCAGTAATCATTGCAGAAAGTGGTCAGGAAGTGCCGTTTTATACCAAGATTGTCATGTCTGTAAGTGCATTTCTCGTCCACTACGGGATCTTTCTATTGATCGGAGTAGTGATATTTTTCGGATATTTGTACCGACTCTCTCATACAAAGCGTGGCAAAGAGATCATTGATCAGTCCCTCCTCGGTATCCCTATCGTCGGAAACCTCTATCAAAAGCTTTACCTCGCTCGTATCGCTGACAACATGAATACGATGTTGACCTCAGGTATCCCGATCGTTCGTGCTATCGAGATCACATCGCGAGTCGTTGGCAATAAACGCTATCAGGCAGCACTTCTTGAAACGATGGAGGCAGTGAAGGGAGGGAAATCTCTTTCGATAGCGCTTGGTATGCACCCACTCGAAATACCAAAAATCATGTCACAAATCATTTTGGTGGGGGAAGAGACAGGATCGATGGGTTCGATTCTTAAAATGTTGGCGAAGTTTTATCAACGAGAAGTCGATGAAGCAATCGATACCATGGTGGGACTTATCGAACCGTTTATGATCATATCTTTGGGTATTGGAGTTGGGCTTCTCCTCGTATCTATTTTAGTGCCGATTTACAACATCGCCGGAGGCATCTCGTAGACTATAGTCTTGGGGTATACTGAGGGTATGATGTACCGATCAAGTAGTCACGGTTTCACCCTCATCGAGTTGATGGTAGTCATCGCACTTATCGGCATACTCGCAGCAGTTATCACTCGAGCGCTCTTTCCTGCGAGACAGAGAGCACAATCAACTGCGATCATCGCAAATATGTCCAATGCTCGTACTCAGGCTGCGCTGTACTACACTGACAACGACAATTCTTTTGATAATGTTTGTACTGCATCAAACGGCATCCTAAGGTTTTTTAACGAAGTCGCGACAAAAGGTGGCGTTCAAACGACATGTCATGACACACCGGGAGGCTGGGCAATGGCAACGAGATTGCCCGTACTCCCACACATCTGGTGTGTCGATGCTGGAGGTGCGTCGAGAGATTATATCGGAACAGGCATAAACAAAGGATTACTCTATGTTTCTATCGGAGACACGTCATCCAAATCGAGCTTTGGACCAAATGGTATCGTCTGTCAGTAGTTTTACACAGCTATTGCGTCAAAATAGGTTGTTCGTGCTATAATTGTTGTATTACAAAGGGATTTGTAATAATCGATTATAAACATTTCAACATTTAAAAGTAATAACGTATGAAAAAGAAATTACAAGGCGGTTTCACCCTCATCGAATTGTTGGTGGTCATCGCGATTATCGGAATACTCGCATCAGTG
>JBBSBF010000024.1:0-10414 GCA_038251535.1 Minisyncoccia bacterium | reverse complement strand
GGGGCATCCGCATCGTGAATGGCTCCCCATGCTCGAAAATTCTTCGGGTCCACTCGGAAGCGGACTTTCACAAGCAGTTGGCATGGCGATCGCAGACAGGATGGATTTTGGGATCACCTCACCCAAATACATTTACGCACTATTGGGCGATGGAGAGCTCGATGAGGGGAACAACTGGGAAGCGATGATGCTCGCGGGAAAGGAAAAACTCCGCAACCTGATCGCAATTGTGGATCGCAACAACATCCAGATTGATGGGTATACCGAAGACATCATGCCGCTAGATAGTCTCAATAAAAAATGGGAAGCATTTAACTGGCATGTTCAAGAAATCGATGGCAACAACATCCGCGCAGTCATCGATGCCGTAAATAAAGCAAAGACTGTATTTGAAAAGCCATCGGTGATCATCGCGCGTACGATCCCTGGCAAGGGCGTGAGGGAGTTTGAGCGCAAGTTTGAATGGCACGGCAAAGCGCCAAACAAAGAAGAAGCAAAGATCGCACTCGATGAGTTGCGAACGCTCGGCGGGAAGATTAAAAGTGAGCATAGCTAAGGTATAGAATTAAAACCAGGACAAATATGGAAACATCTAAAGGCGAGAATTATAAAAATAGTAGCAAAAGGAGGGCATTAAAAGCATCCGTTCGCTTTTGTTTCAGGCGTCAAATGGGTATACTATAGTCACAATGGAAGAAAACCTTAGGACAAACAGGTTTTGGATTGTTGCCAGCAGCATGTCTGGTATCATTGCCGTTGGAAGTACGTTGGTCGCAATATGGTTGTTTGGTGTCGAGAGTTTTCTCTATAGCGTGCTGCTGTATCTCAGTGTGTATATAGTGATATCCGCAATTATATTTACGATATTTAAATTAATCGGAAGGACTATCTACAGCGGACGTATCATAGCCACACACTATGTTTTGTTGATACTTCTCTATCCGATCATTTTTTATACATTGATTTATTTTTTGTTTAGATAAGTGCATGAAGTGCTATTCCCTTATGTTGGTTTTTACGCGATAATGAAAGCATGTTAAATCCTGATTTAAAACTCAATATCAAAATCTTTAACGACGACGCTGAACAAGTACCAATCCTCAGCATAACTATTCCCAAATTTATATATATAAGCGATAATTAAATTATGAAAAATATAAAAGTAATCGGAGCACTATATGTTACATTTATCGCCATTCTCCTCATCATGTGGGTTTTGAAAGTAATCGCACAATTACAGGTACTACAGTATACAAAACAAGGATTTTTGATAGCAGTAATATTTATTGTCTTAGGATTTATTTTTGACGCTCTTTCCCCCAAAGAAAAAAAATAAATTATAACTATATGTATCAAAAAATTAAGTTACTACAATTGAATGCTAAGCAATATAATTATATAAAATATATAATTATATTTTTAATAATAAGCTTTTCATTTATTTTTTTCTATTATGGTTTTGATTCGATAATAAATAAAAAAATTGACTCAGAACTAAACCTTACTCATGTTGTAGCTACTTATGAACAAATTGAACACTTACATCAATTAAATGAGAAATTAAATGGTTTTCTAGGAATTTTTACTCCAATTACGCCCTTAGGAGGGATTGTGTTATTCATTGCATTATTTCACTCACCATTAAATGTTTTACTTGCAATAGTAATAATAATTATAAATTTATTGTTTATAGACATATTTTGGGCAAGTTTTAAAATAAAAAACTTCTTTTTAGAAATCTTTTTTAAAATATTTATTCTTCTTATTAGTTCATTATTAATTGAAATATTAGTTTATAAACAGCCATGTTCATGGAATATGGTTTTAAATATCACGCCGATTGATAAAGTTTACAATGGACTCGGGGATGGGGGTCATAGCTGTTGGCCAATTGGTTATTCATTTTAAAATTTATATGCTCAATCCTGATTTAAAACTCAATATCAAAATTTTCAACGACGACGCTGAACAACTACCGATTCGCAAAGGATTTGGCGAAGGACTTGTTCAAGCAGGGGAGAGCAATCCCCAGATTGTCGCTCTGTGTGCCGACCTTACTGAAAGTACACAAATGCATGTATTTAAGGCAAAGTACCCAGACCGCTTTGTTGAGGTCGGTGTTGCAGAGCAAAACCTTGCAACCGTTGCAAGTGGCATGGCAGCGATGGGCAAGTATCCATTTTTTTCTTCGTATGCCATGTTTAGCCCAGGGCGCAACTGGGAACAGATCCGCACGACTATCTGTTACAACGATCGACCCGCAGTTGTTGTGGGGAGTCATGCCGGCATATCGGTTGGACCAGATGGAGGTACGCACCAAGCGATCGAAGACATTGCGCTGATGCGAGTACTTCCTCGTATGACCGTTATCTCTCCCTGCGATGCACTGCAGGCCAAAAAGGCAGTGCTTGCACTCGCAGCACATCCTCGTATTGCATACTTGCGCCTAGCACGCGAAAAAACACCCATCATCACTTCAGAAGAAACTCCGTTTGAGATCGGCAAAGGTCAAATACTGTATCGTCCAGACGGTGTTGCACATGTGACTATCGTTGCGACAGGAGGACTCGTCGCACATACACTTCGAGCCGCAAAAGATCTCGAGAAAAAAAACATCAAAGTACTCGTCGTAAACATTCACACCATCAAACCTATCGATGAAGCGCTTCTCGTACAATGCGCAAAAGAAACAAAGGCGCTTGTCACTGTCGAAGAGCATCAGATCAGTGGAGGACTCGGAAGCGCTGTAGCTGAAGTACTCACCCAAAGTTATCCAGTACCAATGGAGTTTATCGGCGTACGAGATCAGTTTGGTCAATCAGGCACACCAAATGAACTCATCGAGCATTATGGTATGGGACGAGATGCGATCATTGCCGCAGTGATGAAAGTAATGGAAAGGAAAAGTTAATTTGCCTCGGGGTTATTTTTAGCAACTTTTCCGATTTTTCTATATTCTGGATGTGTATCTGGAATATTTTCATAAAAATCTATAATTTTTTCAGGAGTATAGTTGAGAGGATCGTTTTGAAGTATTTCGTTAGCATATGCATCATTTCCAACTAAAATGTGATGTGTATCATCCGTCTCTTGTGTAAAAATAGGAAGCTCTTTTTCCACATCTTCAGATGCTAAGTTTTGATTGTTTGGATTTTCTAATGACATAACATATTAAAACAAAGAGGTCGGTGCGTAGCTTGCTGGAGCATCTGCCGCGTACTTTTCGAGCTTGTCTTTTGCCAGTAGTCCTTCTTGAGCACCGACATACTGTACTACTGACATTGAGTTGATCGGTCCCCAGATGAGTGCTTCTGGTATTGATTTGCCCATGAGTAGTGCAACAGACACAGTAGAGGCAAATGCATCACCTGCACCGGTTCGCTCGTAGGGATCGTGAGGGTACACTGGCATAAACCATGATTCGATGCCGTTTGATGCATACGCGCCCTTGATACCGTCAGTAATAAAGACGTTTTTTGGTCCCAGTGCGTGAAGCTTTTTAATCAACATCGGGATTTCTTTTTCGTCAGTGTTTAGTATTTTTTTTGCTTCCTCGAGGTTGCAGAAAAATGCGTAGGTATGTTCGTAGATAGATTTGAGTCCTTCGACACCGAGTTTGATTTGAAACGTGCCTGGTTGAAATACTAACTTCATCTCAGGATGTGCCGCTGCGTAGGCGGCTATTTCTTGTTGGTAGGTTTCAGTGTGTTCTCCGAGAGAGGTCAGATAGAGCATTTTGGGCACGGAGGGAAGTGCGGGCATCGCTACGGGAAATGCTGCGTGTTTGACGAGTATTGTTCGCTCAACTTCGTACCAGAGCACGTAGTGGTAGTTGGTAGCGATACCTTCGTGTGCTTGTACGAACTGTATATCCACGTTGTTTTTTTTGAGTTCGGCGTAGCAGTTATCTCCATGTGCGTCTTTGCCGACATGTGCGACTAGTGCGCTTTTGACACCGAGACGTGCTGCGGCAACCGCTGCGTTAGCAGAGTTTCCGACGGCGCGGACTTCTTGGACTGATTCGTATGGCACTTTGTCCCCGTACCGCAAGCATAATTTGCAGTTTACATTGTCGAGGTCACAGTGTGCTTCTGCATCCTTTAGTCGAATAAAAGCGTCAGTAACGATATCTCCGATTGCCAAAAAGTCTATAGTTTCTTGTTCCATGCACCCAGTATATAAAATAAATTCAAAGCGCGCTACCGTCCTGTTTATCAACAGAGATTTTTGTGTGATACACTTATGAGTATGCAAACACTTCGATCATTGGTGGCTCAAGCTCGTACAAAGAAAATAGCGATTGGACATTTTAACTTTTCAAATCTCGAAGGGCTGCACGCCATTGCGCGCGCTGCTCGGACACTGGGTGTGCCAGTTATCGCCGGCGTATCGGAAGGTGAACAAGAAGCAGTCGGCTTACACGAATCAGTCGCACTCGTACACACGATCAGAGAAAAATGGGGGATACCGATATACCTTAATGCTGATCATCATTACTCATTTGCAACCGTCAAAGACGCAATCGACGCAGGTTTTGACGCAGTCATTTATGACGGTGCAGCAGCGTCACTAGCAGAAAATACATTTGTTGCAAAACAGTGTGTGGAGTATGCGCATCAGGTCATGGCTCAAACCGGGAGAGATATATTGGTTGAAGTAGAACTCGGATTCATCGGAGAGGGATCAAAGGTTCGAGATAGTATTCCCGAAGGAGTCGCGGTAACAACAAGTCCAGAAGAAGCAAAGCAGTTTATCGCTGAGACCGGGGCTGATATGTTGGCACCCGCAGTAGGTAACTTTCACGGCATGCTGCGAAATGCCACAAAGCCTCGCCTCGACATAGATTGTATTAAAAACATTAGTGCTGCAGTAAATGTTCCGCTTGTCTTGCACGGAGGGTCTGGAGAGGAGGCTGATTTTGATGCTGCGATAGAAGCGGGGATTTCGATCATTCACGTCAACACTGAGTTGCGACGCGCCTACACTGGAGCGATCAAAGAGTATATGGAAAAAAATCCTGACGATATCGCACCCTACAAATATGGCGCAAACGCCTCTCTCGCAATGGAAGTAGTAGTAACAGAAAAGTTAAAGATTTTTAATCGACTATAACAACTATGTTTGAAGAAGAATTAAAAAAAACATTTAAAGGAGACATCTCAACCGACATTGCAACGCTCGACAAGGCATCGCGTGACGCAAGTCTCTTTGAAATGCGACCAACGATGGTTGTGTATCCAAAAGACAGCGCAGATGTACAAACACTGGTTCGTATAGTTTCAGAACATAAAACCAAAGGATCAGACAGCGACTCTGCACTTTCCATCACCGTTCGTGCAGCCGGTACCTGTATGAGTGGAGGAGCCGTCAACGACTCAATCATTATGGACACTACTCGATATATGACAGGAGTACTAGAAATAAATGCAGAAGAAAAATGGGCAAAAGTATTGCCCGGTACGTATTATCGTGATTTTGATATAGAAACAAAAAAGGTTGGACTCATTATGCCTGCGTATACTGCCTCTCGAGATCTCTGTACCGTAGGAGGAATGGTCTCAAACAACTCAGGAGGAGAAAAATCGATCCAATACGGTAAAACTGAGCGCTATATCCGCGAGCTAAAGGTCGTTTTTCATGATGGGTACGAATACACCATCAAACCCATGACACGCAAAGAACTCACCGCTCGTATGGCCGAAGTGGGGTTTGAAGGAGACATGTACAAATCTTTGTACAAACTCATCACCGACAACATCAAGATGATCACGGACGCAAAGCCAAACGTGAGTAAAAACTCAGCAGGGTATTATTTGTGGAATGTTTGGAATAAAGAGACCGAAGTGTTTGATCTATGTCAGCTCATTTGTGGCTCACAGGGAACACTGGGTATCGTGACTGAGATCACGTTTGATCTCGTCCCCGTCAAAAAATATTCGACACTATGTGTTGCATTTCTCAAAGATATGTCGAACATCGGCTCTATCGTGAACGTGGCGATTGCCCAACACCCTGAGAGTATCGAGAGTTATGACGACAACACCCTGAAAGTCGCGGTGAAGTTTTTTGGTGATTTTCTCAAAAAGAAAAAAGTAATCGGTATGATGAAGTTTATGTTTTCGTTCTTGCCGGAGTTTTTTATGACGCTCGCTGGTGGTATCCCCAAAATGGTACTCCTGATCGAATTTGCCGGAGATGACCATGATGATATCCAGACCAAGGCTACGTCGCTTGCTCGTGCACTCAAAGATCAGTTCCACGTACTGACGCATGTCACGCACAGCGAAGCTGAAGAAAGCAAATACTGGGATGTGCGGCATGAAAGTTTCAACTTGCTCAGGAAGCATGTACAAGGGAAACACACTGCTCCATTCATCGATGACTTTATCGTTCGCCCAGAATTCTTGCCCGAATTTCTACCCAAACTCGACGCCATACTCAAAGAATATGACTTGACCTATACGATCGCGGGGCATCCTGGAGATGGGAACTTCCATATCATCCCGCTGATGAACCTCAAAGACCTCAAAACGAGAGAAATCATATTGGATCTGTCGGATAAAGTGTACGATCTCGTGTTGCAATACAAAGGTTCAATCACTGCGGAGCACAACGACGGCATCATTCGTAGTCCATATCTCGAAAAGCAATACGGCTCTATCATCACCGGACTTTTTAAAGAAACAAAAGAGATCTTTGATCCTGAGTGTATGTTCAATCCACACAAAAAAGTCGGCGTCACCAAGGCTGATATTGCCAAATACTTGAGCAAAGGGGACTATGGAGAAGCGACGAAGAAATAAAACATTATTTTGATATGTCAATATGATTACCATTTTACAAATAGTTGTACTTTGTGTATAGTAATTGCCTTATGATCACATTAGCTGCAACAAAGCGAACAACTGAAAAACCAGCAATATTGCGGACAGAGGAAAAGATTCCAGCTGTGTACTACGGTATGAACAAGCCACCGGTGTCAATTTCTGTACCGATGCGAGAATTTGTCAAAGTATGGAAAGAAGCAGGGGAGACGACTGCAGTGACTCTAGATATGGGGACTGAAAAAGTAACAACCATGATTCATGACATGCAACATGATCCGATCACGAACGTGCCGACTCATGTAGATTTCTTGGTTATCGATATGAAAAAGGAGATCGAAGTCGCTGTACCACTTGAATTTACCGGTCTTGCAGGAGCAGAAAAGGGCAATCTCGGAACGCTCGTCAAAGTGCTTCACGAAGTAGAGGTCCGGGCACTTCCAAATGATCTTCCGCACAACATCGTCGTTGATGTCACGAGTCTCGCCACTCTCGATGCACAACTACACGTCGCTGACATTACGCTACCAAAGGGCGTTGTTATGATAACTGAAGGTACTGAAGTTGTTGCGCTTATCGCTGCATTTAAAGAAGAAGTAGAAGAAGTTATCCCAATCGATCTCGACTCGATAGAAGTTGAAAAGAAAGGCAAGGTGGAAGAAGAAACCGAAGCTTCTGAATAACCGTTTCAACAACACTCATTTGGATAGTCAAGCAACATCGCTGTAATAGTTTGGTATACTTACCGTCACATGATGGTGAATAAAAAAATACTACTTTTTACAAGTTTTTCAATACTTTTGGCACTCACCGGGGCATTTTACTCCCGCTTGACGAGTGTCGCCCAGGAAGCACTTCCTGCAGTATGTATCAACCCTAGTACCGATGACATCAGGCAAAACTGTGACCAACTCCAAGCATTAAACGACGAGATCAGTCAGTTCCAAGGACAACTAAAGAACCAACAAACTCAAACTGGTACGATCAAAAAGGACGTGAGTTTGTTGACGACTCAGATTGCTACAGCAAAGCTCAAAATTCAACAAAAAACGCTTACCATAAACAACCTCAGTCATGAGATTACGGCAAAGGCGGGGGCAATCGTTGATTTGCAAAAGGAAATAGGACGCGAACATGATTCACTGGCGCAACTTGTCAAACGTACCAATGAGATAGATCAAAAAGGGGCGACCTACGTCGTGTTGAGTGCTCAATCAGTGACTGATTTTTATCAAGATCTCGACGATTTTTTGGCAGTTAAACAGTCGCTCTACGCATCGGTAAACAAAATCAAAGAGATCAAGTCTGCAACGGAGACACAAAAAGAATCCCTCGAAGACAAACAAGCGCAAGAAAAAGATGCGAAAAACGCAATCGATGCTCAGAAAAAAGTTGTCGAGCAATCAGAAATACAGAAAAAAGAATTGCTGCGCATCAGCCAAGGCAAGGAAGTAGAGTATCAAACAGTGCTCGCAGATAGACAGAAAAAAGTTGCTGCAATCAAAAGCAAACTCTTTCAATTTGCCGGTGGATCAAAGGCGATTCCGTTTGGGGATGCATATACGTATGCATCAGCTGCGTCGTCTGCTACAGGCGTTCGTGCTGCATTTATTCTCGCAATACTTACCCAAGAGTCAAATTTGGGTAAAAACGTTGGTACCTGTAACAGGGCAGGAGATCCAGTATCTAAAAGTTGGCTCAACATTATGCATCCGACGAGAGATCAGCCAGCATTTTCACGCATCACGGCAGCATTAGGGCTTGATCCAAACACTACTCCAGTGTCATGCCCTATCGCTGGTGGAGGATGGGGGGGAGCTATGGGGCCATCCCAGTTTATTCCTTCAACCTGGGAACTCATCCAAGGCCGTGTTGCAACTGCACTTGGCAAATCAGCTGCAAATCCGTGGGTACCACAAGACGCCATCATGGCAACTGCCATTTATCTCAAAGATCGTGGTGGAACAGGAAGTGAAGCAAATGAGAGAAATGCAGCATGTCGCTACTACTCAGGACGCTCCTGTGATGGCAAAAAGCCCGCAAATAGCTTTTATGGCAACAACGTCATGTCGCTTGCGCGGGGTGTTCAGGCTGATATTGACTACCTCGTACAGTATGGAGTTTCTCGTCGATAGGAGGTTCCGGGCTCTTGAATAATACCCAATAGTATGCTACATTGTGCCATATGAAAAAAGACATCCACCCAAAAAACTTTCGAACTGTCGTGTTTTCAGACAACTCTTCTGACGCACAGTTTTTGATCGGTTCTACGGTAAAAACGACTGAAAAGACTACGTTTGAGGGCAAAGAGTACGACATGTATCGTGTCGAGATTTCTAGTGCATCACACCCGTTCTATACCGGTACTGAAAAAGTTATAGACACTGCAGGACGTGTTGAACGCTTTAACAAGCGCCGAGCGTCAGCGGTAAGTAAATAACGCAATAGAAAAATCGCCGCATTGAGCGATTTTTCTATTGCTTGAGTAGCCTATATGGATATAGAATCGTTGAAAAAAAATCCGAAAACGCATTACCTCGCTTCAGAATACGAGCGTATTTCGCATGAGCTCGACGAAGTCAAAACCCTTGTCGCGAGTGACCCTGCGATGAGTGACATCGCAGAGGAAGAAATCACCGCCCTCGAAACACAACGAGATGCGATAGTGGGTCAGTTAAAAGCCATAGAAGAAAGTGAAAAACAGGAAGAAGAATTTCCCAACGAAGTCATACTCGAAACGAGAGCTGGTGCAGGAGGAGATGAAGCTGCACTTTTTGCGATTCAGCTCGTAGAAATGTATGAACGGTTTTGCGAAACAAGAGGATGGTCAGTGAAAAAACTTGATGAGTATACGCTCGAGATAAAAGGGAAAGATGTCTATCGTCTCTTGCGTTACGAAACAGGAGTTCATAGAGTACAACGAGTACCCGTGACTGAAAAAAACGGTCGCATCCACACTTCAACTGCCTCTGTCGCCATCCTCCCGATTCGTAAAAAGGTCAACTTTGTTATCAACCCAGTCGATCTCGATATGGAGTACTCACGAAGTGGTGGGGCAGGAGGGCAAAACGTCAACAAGGTTGAGACGGCAGTGCGCTTGATCCATAAACCAACTGGCATCGATGTGCGTTCGACGAGTGAGCGCAGTCAGCTCGCCAACCGTGAAAAGGCGATGATAATATTGACTGCAAAATTACAGCAACGTGAAGAACAAGAAGAAGCAGCAAAGTATTCGGGGGATCGCAAGAGCCAAATCGGGACAGCAGATAGATCGGAAAAGATTCGCACGTACAACTTTCCCCAAGATCGCGTTACCGATCACCGGATACGACAAAATTTCTCAAACATCGAAGGTATCATGTTGGGCAAAATAGACAAGATGATTGACGCGCTACAGGTTGGTGAGGTGGGGGAGGCGGAGGAAGAATAAAAGCTTGAGAAAGTGAGAAAATTTGGTATAGTATCGTAGCTATGGAGTAGATGTCAACGCGTGCCGCGCACGCCGAAGCTTTTGCCCTCATGGCAAAAGCGAAGGCGTGTATAGTTCAGTGGTAGAACGCTGTCCTGATAAGACAGAGGTCCTTGGTTCG
>JBBSBF010000023.1:0-10658 GCA_038251535.1 Minisyncoccia bacterium | reverse complement strand
GGGATTAGTTTAATGGTAGAACATCAGTTTTCCAAACTGAGAGCAGGAGTCCGATTCCCCTATCCCGCACAAATATAAAAACGCCAGATTTTCTCTGTGCGTTTTTATATTTGTGCGGAAAGGAATCGGACCGGGAAGGGGTCGGGGAACGGTAGTTCCCCGTGGAGGAAGGCAGCGAAGCGTTGGAAAACCCTGGGTTTCCAAAGTGTCCGATAGTGAAACGTCCCCTATCCCGCACAAAACACAAAAAAGTTTCAGATTATATGTCTGAAGATTTTTTGTACATTTTATACTAGATAGTTGTATGGTATTAAAATATTTCCTGCTATACTTCTCTCATGAAATCGTCTCGATTCCACACCTTTTTGCGTACACATCGTCGCACCATTCTTGCGCTCGTACTCGGCCTCTCAATCTCTACTGGTCTTGCGTATGCAGTCCCTCCAACATCTCCATACCAACCCGGGTCTACCCTTGATCCAAGTTGTACACCAGGAAGTACTAACTGTACTGTTACACTCTTTCCTGATCAAACAGGAAACAGTGGAAAGTATCTCACCACTGATGGAAGCAACGTGAGTTGGGCAGCAGTGAGTGGTGGCGGCTCCACTTCTCCTGCAGGATCCTCTTCCGCAATCCAGTTCAACAACGCAGGCGCATTTGGTGGAGATGCAAACAACTTTTCATACGACACAACAAACAACCGCGTCTTCCTCGGTTCTAGTATTTCAAACACCAATTTCGACAACACCCAATACGGGCAACTCAATATCTTGGCAAGTAGTCCGAGTGGTGGAGGAGGCTATACGTATAATCAACAATACACTGGACTTACTGGGTCCGACGACGCGACCTATGGTGGTACGTATACGGGTACGTACAACAATCCGAGTTATCCTGTAACTTTATTTGGAGTAGATATTATTTCCACTTTTCCTCCTAATGAATTCGAATGGTATGAATATCACTGCATCAATGATCATCCGCATGGTTCAGGTGATTGTGATAGTCCGAGCGAAACATCTGGATCCAATATTCCACTTACTGGAAGCGCACAGCTCGTCAGTGATGGCATCACGGTCACCTTCGCATCAACAACTGGACATACCGGAAATGAAGGATGGACCTATGCTATTACGCCAGTGACTTCTAATAACACTCCTGCCATTAATGTCGTCCGCGATGATGCGAAACCATTGTTCATCATTGACCAAAACGGCAATGCAACCATTGGTGGAGGTATCTACGACTCTACTCATTCTCTCGGCACCACAGGACAGCTCCTTTCTTCAAATGGTGACGGGACGATGAGTTGGATTGGTGCAAGTGGCGGCGGATCATCTCGCTTTGGAGTCAACGGTGAAGACGATACTGCAGGAGAGGATCGAAGCTTTGATCTCAATGGTTCAAACCAATTCGATATCTATGGAACATCGGGTGGTGTAGCTACTGAATTCTATATGGATACGAACAATGGTATCGAAGGAGCTTTGTATGACAACAACAACTACGAAGCCGATCTCAATATACAATCAAACACTAACGGCAACGCAAGTCAAGCAGTACTTACTTCCTCTGACTACAACAACGACCTCTATAGTGGTACCCTTGCCGACGCCGACAACCTCGATCAAGGCTACGCATACATCCCGCTTGCAGGCAAGTCAGGTGCTGCACTGTTTGGAGTCGATGACACAAACTCCCTCGGCTCCGCAGTCATCACCGAAACCAACGGCACCCTTGATCTCTTTTCTTCTACCAATTCTTACAATCTCAATGGAGTGACGTATGCACTGCCAACTTCTCAAGCAGCAGGCGCAGGGTACGTCCTCACCAACAATGGTAGTGGAGTACTTTCGTGGACCAACATAGGAGGAGGTTCCAGCGGACTCACGCTCGAAACAGATGGCTCAGTCAATGGTGATCAGACAACACTCAATCTCGTCGCTGGTACTGGTGTTACGCTTACTGATGACGGCAGTGGCAGTGTGACGATTGATGCGAGTGGAGGAGGTGGAATTACTTTGCAAACCAATAGCACTGCCAATGGATCGCAATCATTATTCAATCTGACCGGGTCAAATGGGACAACAGTTAATGATAATGGCTCTGGAACCGTTACTATTACTGGCCCTATCGCTGTTAATAACGTATACACAATATATTCAGCAAACCTTTCGGGGCAAGGGGATACCACGCTTGGTGGAAACGTATTTTTAGGGCTATTTGCCGGAACCAGTGCTTCTTCGGCTTCGTATTCAAACTTTATTGGTTTGCAATCTGGTTACCAGGCAACCAACGCCCACGACTCAAATTTCCTCGGTTTTTCTGCAGGACAAAGTGCGACAGGTGCTTATCAATCAAATTTCCTCGGAACAGCTGCAGGACAAAATGCGACAGGTGCTGTCGATTCAAATTTCTTAGGGTATTTTGCGGGTACTGCTGCAGCATCCAGTCCTAATTCTAATTTCTTTGGTAATAACGCAGGCACAAACGCAACAAATGCAGACAGTTCTAACTTTTTTGGTCGCTTTTCGGGACACAGTGCAGCCTATGCGTCGAATTCAAACTTTTTCGGTATTGAGAGTGGAGATGGTGCTACCAATGCAGCGTACTCCAACTTCTTGGGAGGGAATGCAGGCTATATTGCAACCGACGCTAATAACTCCAACTTTTTTGGCCAATTTGCAGGAGCTTATTCTGCCAATGCGTCGAATTCAAACTTTTTCGGTTATTATGCTGGGGAACTTGCTACCAGCGCCTCATTCTCAAACCTCTTTGGCTATCAAGCAGGTCAAACCTTCACTTCCAACAACCTCGGCTCCAACAACATCATCATCGGTACCAATATCTCGCTTCCTGATGCAACTGCAAATGCAATTAATCTTGGTGGTGTGCTCTTTGGTACCGGCAGTTATGCAAACACAACTGGTAATCCTTCCGTTGCAGCAGTGACAAGTGGCAAAATCGGCATCGCCAAAGTCACCCCCGCCTACACCCTCGACGTCGGCAACTCCTCAATCTCCGGCATTGTCGCCCGCTTCCAGAACTCCTCTGGTACCTGTGACATCAACCCAAACTCAGCATCACTCTCATGTTCTTCTGACCAAACACTCAAGAAGAACATCACTGATCTCGAAACAAACCTTGCAACCTCTTCCACTACTCCAGACGACTCCATCCTCTCCAAAGTCCTTTCTCTTCGCCCCGTCACCTACAACTGGAACACCGAGAACGATAGTGATGCAACACACGCAGGATTCATCGCACAAGACGTTCGAACTATCTTCCCTGATCTTGTCTCAGAAGACAAAGACACCCACCTCCTCTCCCTCAACTACACTGGACTCCTCCCATATACCATCAAAGCGATACAAGAGATGGATGTGAAGATTGATAGTATTGACTTCCTCACCACAGGTACCACTGACAACCCAACCTTTATTGATCGACTCATTGCATGGTTTGGAGATGCAGGGAATGGGATAACGAAAATCCATACGCAAGAATTGTGTGTCGGCGCAACGTGCGTCACTGAAGCACAATTGCAACACCTGTTGCAGCTCGATCAAACACAGAGCGGGACGCCAGTGTATACGCCACCAGCTCCGGTGGTAGATGATCCAACCCCCGTTCTTACCGTAGACCCCACTCTCGAAACCCCAGTCGACAGTAGCAACCCTCCAGTGCACACTCCTATAGTCGATCCATTGCCGATCGATCCGACACCTGCGCCAGTTGTAGCACCTGATCCAACACCAGCAGATGTGTTGACTTCAGAGATCTCAACTCCCGATGCTACTCCTGCGCCGAGCGTAGATGATCATGTATAATATAATGCAATACTATCTACTGCATATGAAACATTCTCTACAGTCTCTCATTCAATCCCTCGTCAATTCGTCTCGGCGTATCGTTACTATGAGTGCACTATTTCTTGTGATAGTACTGTCGGTACATCTCGTCGTGCGTGCGTCACCAACGCTCGGCACTATCGACCCAAACAATACTGGTGCATACAAGGCATTGGTTCAAAATACATCCCTCGGCAGCGCGACGTCATTAAACTTTGGTAAATTTACGACACAGTCAGCAAAAAACATTACGGTATCAGACACAGAGTTGAGAGGGTTTGCGTGGGGAGAGGGTGTGGGATGGGTAGTAGTCAACTGCACGGATACAACAAGTGGTTGTAGTGGCACGAATAGTAATTTTAAAGTAGCGAATGATGGAAGTGGAAATCTCTCAGGCTATGCATGGGGAGAACAAACTGGATGGATCAACTTTGGACCATTTACCAATGCGGGAATATCGACAGTAAAGATTACGAATGGTCAGTTTGGCGGATCGAGCGGAAGTGCGGGGTATGCGTGGAGTCAGAACTATGGCTTCATCAAGTTTGACTGTTCGAGTGGTGCGAGCTGCGTCACGACTGATTGGGGGGTGACTGCGGCAGAAACCTGTTCTGATGGTATTCAAAACCAAGATGAAACAGGGATTGATACTGGAGGAGTGTGTAGTACGGGTGGCGGAGGTGGAGGCACAACAGATGTTTGCCCCAACATAATCGGGGTTCAAAGTTCTATACCACCAGGTAAGGTGAAAGATACTGCTGGTAACTGTGTTGACCCAACTATCTGTCCAAACACGGTGAACTATGACAATGTACCGCTTTCTTCCGCTGGTCCATTTCTCAATACTGTTCCAAATGTAACCAACATTAGTTTTGCGATAAAGAATTTTTATAACACAAACCCCGCAACGACTGCAGGTGATATCTATACTCAAAACATACTAAACCCACAATCGCACGATCAGGTTGTCGTATACAACCCGTTGGTAAAGAAATTCCTCTTTGGATTCGAGGACGTTATAAATGGGGATAATGATTTTAACGACCTCGTCGTAGACCTCAATCTCTATTGCGGTATCGATGCTCCATGTGCGACAGGGAATACTGAAGGAGATACCACTACCGAAGCGGTAAACCCGGCGCCTCCAGGGGAACAGGGATTACAGGCCATACTAAATGGGGCAAACTATGTCGTACATACGATAACGAACCAGAAGCAATATCAGTCATGGATAATTCCAGCAAATTCTGTGTTGAAGATCCGAACGCAACCGTTGGCGAAATATGCCGGACATACTTTTGTATTTGGATATTACACTGATGGAAATCCTGCAAACTTTGTTCCGATATATAAAACGGGAAATGTTTTGGGTTCTCAGCTGCCAGTGCCAGCGTTGTGTATTCCAAATCCAAGCGATCTCTGTCCAAATATAGTTGGTGCTCAAACAGTGATGCCACCAGGCAAGGCGCTCAATACTGCAGGGCAATGTGTCGATATTGTGTATGATGTGTGTCCAAACATCGCGGGCAACCAACTAACTGTTCCAAACGATATGATGTATGACGGAGCGGGAAACTGTGTGCCACTTGTAGTGCCACCAACTGATTTTTGTCCAAACATAAACGGCGTTCAAAGTAGTGTGCCGGCAAACATGATCGTGAATGTTCGAGGTGAATGTGTTGCAAATACCTGTGTGAACAATCCTGCACAATGTGTACCCCCACCAGATCCATGTGTGCTCAATCCAGCATCGTGTGTACCCCCACCAGATCTCTGTACAACAAACCCTGAGCTTTGTGTACCCCCACCAGATCACAACTGTACAACAAACCCTGAACTCTGCGTGCCTCCACCAGATACTTGTGCGACAAATCCAGCACTATGCTCCCCTGGACCGACGTACTGTTCTCAACACCCTGAAGCTTGTGTAACCCCCGATGGAGTCAAGGTTTTTGGTATCGATTTTTTCCCAGGGTTGCGAGGTAGTCTCAGAGATATGCTCGATGCACTGAAGACATCGATCAATACGAGTGTTGTGGCAAAGATTAGTCCACTCTTGGCAGTCACCGCACTCGCCGTCGCATCACTTTTGCCGGTGATTTCTGCAAAGTCACTAGGATTTTCTGACATATTGCTTTTGATCGGACGATTGTGGACATGGCTCTTGGTATTTTTTGGAATTAAAAAGAAGGCAAAGCCATGGGGAACAGTCTATGACAGTGTCACCAAAGAACCGATCGATCCTGCCTATGTCGTACTCCAA
The DNA here is from genome assembly GCA_038251535.1 of Minisyncoccia bacterium. Taxonomy (GTDB): domain Bacteria; phylum Patescibacteriota; class Minisyncoccia; order Phycocordibacterales; family UBA9973; genus UBA4124. Next base: position 4,541 of record JBBSBF010000023.1, on the reverse strand, counting down.
GATTTGTCAGGAAATGAGATCGCGACCTCTATCACTGATATCGAAGGAAGATATGGGTTTGCTGTCCCGGCGGGAACATATGTTGTTGTTGCCAATAAATCAAACTACCAATTTCCTTCTCAAAAGCTTTCGGGTAAAACAAATGATGAACTATATGACAACTTGTACTTTGGAGGTCCAATCACCGTTACCGAAGAAGGAGGAGTGATTGCAAAAAACATACCGCTCGATCAGCTTAATTTTGACTGGAATGAATACGCAAAAAATATACAACATCGATTGCGTCACTTTAAACGCAGTGACCTACTCGTCGCACAGATTGCAAATGGAATGTTTGTCATTGGATTCCTCGTCTCTCTCCTGTCGGTGTTCTTGAATCCTTCAACCTTCAACGTTGTTGTAATAGCGATTTACGTGTTCATGACATTCTATCGCAGAACGAGATTTTTGATGTATCCGAGAGGTAGCGTCTCTGATCTGAGAAGCAATCAACCACTTCCGTTCTCCGTCGTTCGCGTGTATTCAACGGCTACGAGTACTGAGATCACCCGAAAAGTAGCAGACAAACGAGGTACGTATTATGCACTCGTTGCAAACGGTAGATACCGTATAACCGTAGACCGAAAAAATGCAGACCAGTCATATACCTCAGAGCCACTACTTGGAGTCGTAACCGTCAAAAAAGGAGTATTGAAAGAAAACTTTAAGGTCTAGTAATAAAAATTATGAAATAAAAAAAGAATCCGATGTTCGGATTCTTTTTTTATGTGTAGTTATGCTTTTGTTATACCGTTTATTTTTTCGATGACGTCACTGAGTGTGAAGTTTGATTTAACCATGAAGTCAGCGGCCCCTGCGTCCATGACTCGCTTCATCTCGATTTCATCAGAGAGGTTTGAAAATACAATAACAGGAACAGCTGCTGTTTTTTCATCAGCCTTAAACTTTTTGAGCAATTCATATCCGTCAACTTCGGGAAGCATGAGATCGAGCAAGATGATATCTGGGGTACCTGAAGCCATTGCTGCATCGATCTCTGCGGCAGTTGTCGCACTCATGACCGAAAAGCCCTCATGGGTAAACTTGGAACTTTCGAGGTTTTTTAAAAACGAATCATCTTCAATTATAAGTATTTTTTTCATATACCGTTCAGTATAGCCTACAATACTTCATAAGAAAAGGTGTAGGGTACCTAACGCTCGAGCGGGAACGTGACGGTAAAGGTCGTACCACGCAGAGGATTGCTCTCAAACGAGATCGTACCGCCGTGTCTCTCGACGATGCTCTTTGTTGCGTATAGTCCAAGCCCAACTCCGACAAACTCATTTTTGGCATTGGAGGCTCTAAAAAACTTTTGAAAAATGTGATCTTGTTCAGCATCAGGAATGTTGAGTCCTCGATCTGCGATAGAAAGCACTGCATCGGTTTCTTTGGCCGTGAGCGTTATTGAAATGTCACTGTTTGACGCACCGTATTTGATGGCATTTTCCAAAAGGTTGTGTAACACAATGCGCAACTTTTCGATATCACCTTGTATCATGATCGGCTCCGCCGGAGGGGTATACCGTAGGTGCATTCCTTTATGGCACGCCTCACTCGTGAATTCTTTAATCAGTTCGTCGGTAATGGTACCAAGTGAGAGCGGCTGCATGTCGTAGGGGATAGAAGTGCCGTCAGTACGAATGATCGTCATGGTATCATTGACCAAAGTGATCATGCGTTCGTTCGCACGGATCGCTTGGTCGATCATCTCTTTTTGTTTGTCGTTGAGGGGTCCAAAGTCTCCATCAAGGAGCATCTGAAACATCCATTTCATGGCTGAGAGGGAAGTGCGGAGTTCGTGCGTAGAGACCAAGAAAAAATCTACCTTCTCTTGCGCCTCGCTGTGGTTGTTTTGTAGGGTATCCATGAGTCCTAGTAGTATGAGTATAGCACTTTGAATAAAAAAATCCCCGGCCAGAAGCGCAGGGAGATCGATATGTTTTGCGAATTAATAAAATCCTATAGAAACGGGAACTATTTCCTTTTTTATAAAAAGTGGGATTTCCTCAATGAACATAGCGTTAAAAAATATACTCATTCCATCCAAGCTGGTATTCAAACCCTGAATGTTAAAAGTAATGTGTCTACACTCATTTGAGGTGTGTATTTTCATGCTTTTTGCATACAAAGGTAGCATTCTGCAATTAACACGGTAATAAAGCACGATAGGTATATTTTTTTCAAATCTGAGTTTTGAAGCAAAAGTTGGAGACATATTGGTACCAACAGTCTTCACTTCGTTACTACTTTCGATGATTCTTTCTTTTTTTAAAATGTTTATGATAGTAGGTATACTACTGAACCCAGTTTTGTGGACTACAAGAACTTTACACATAGATTTTTAATTTTTATACATACTATCTTTTTTACGAAATATGTCAATAAACGCAGAAATCCCCTCTGGGGGATTTGTTGGTTTGTATTGTATATGAAGTGTATTATTTTTTTTCTAGCGTCGATCCTTTCGCGATGTCTTTGGCTGTAAGTTCGTACGTATCGTTTCCTTTTGCCAAGGATGCTCGCTGGTGTATTTCATCCAACTTTTCCTTTGAGTGAAAATGGTTGGTCCCTCCAAAAATATCTCCTAGCTCCTCTGGGTTAAGTACGATACTTTCACCGGTAAACCCAAAATCATTTCTAAAACGCACGAGCACTTTTTGTTGTGAGGTATTTAACATACCGCCATCTTTCTCAGATGTACTTGAAAGTACTGGATAAAAAAGTTCAGCCGTAATATGTCCATTTGCACCCGGTGCATAGATCGGCGTACCTTTTGTTGCAAATGCACTAAAGGGATCTGATTCTTTGCCTTGTTCTGTTTCGGTGTATACGATGTCAATCGATGGCGCGTAGTATTTCTCATATACACTTTTTTTGTCAGGCGATATATATCCTTTCTCGACGAGTTCTTGCGGAGATGCAGATCCACTCTTGAGCTTAGTTATAATCCAATTCTCGTATTCTTTGCCACCTTTAGCATCTCCTGGTTTTGCCATTCCAATCTCCTCGGATTTTCCGGGTATTTTTTTGCCAAAGAATTGTTTATTATTTTCTGTATGGATGAGGTTGTAGTCATCAGGTTTCTCTTTCACTTTGCGAGCGGAATTAAAATTTATAGGGTTTTCAGTTCTCACCCCATTTCCTGTGGAATCAATCGGTTCTTTTTCTTTTGCTTGACCAGCAAGACTTCCGGCAACAAATGCACCAGTTAATACACTTTTTTTCATAGGATTTTTTGCTTTTTCCCATAGTTTTCCTAGCCATGTTTTCTTCTGCTGGGGCTCTTTTTGCCAAATATTTCCTTTTTCTGGATATTCATTCATAGAAGCAAGTGTTGAATCCTTGGTGTTTATTTTAAGAATTTCATGTCGCTTTTCGTCAATGAGTTTATCCTCTTCATTTTCTCCAGGAAGTTGTATTTCTGCGACAGTGGACAATGAGTAAAGATGTTCTTCTTGTTTTTCTTTGTTAAAAATTTCCTTAACTTTTTTCTCTCTTTCTATGTCTGCTAATGAACGTAGATGTTCTTGTTGCTCTTCATCCGAGAGATTTTCAAATTTTATATCAGTATCTTTTGTGGACTCTATTGACCTATAATACTCTTGTTTTTCCTCTTCTGATAAATCTTCAAGCTTTTTTCTAGGGGGATTTTCTATAGTCATATATGCGCAGTATACGCGTAAGAGGCAGTTTTTACCAGTGCACTCATTTACTGATACCTCGCCATGATCTCGAATTAAACTTCTTCGCCCTATGACTGCTGTGGGATATACTGTATATACATGGAAAAATTCTCCCCATTAGAGCAATTGCCACTAATCGTAGACCCACAATATAAAGAACTCCTTGAAATCGTTTCTAGGGATGACATTGAAGAGCTTGGCCTCGATGATGAAACGGGAGAACGCATGGAAAAATACTTGAAAGAAGATATCTTTAATAAACAAGATGAAAGCCTCATATTTCCTATTTTAGAAGCATGTAAAGGTACTTTCATAGCAAAAGAATTATCAGAGCAATACTTGGAACAGTTTACAAAAGTTGACTTTTTACACTTATCAAAAGAAGAACAAGAACCATTTTTTGCAAAGCCTCGTCAATTTTTGCGCGAGGCTTTGCAAAGAGGTCTCTATACTGATAATGAAAATGGATATGACAACAGTTATTCTGTACTTGATTATGTCAAATCCTACTTCCCTAGAGAGTTCCTTTGGAGCGATCCTTCCTTAATTGAAAATCAAAGCGTTAGTAAATATCTTAAACATTGGACTATCGATTCAATTGCTAACTATAACAAAGATGCTACGCTTTATCACCTCTATAAAGAAAAATATAATGTAGAGGATGAAACATTTCAAAAAGATATTCAAAAGTCACTAAAGGCAAGATATAAATCTATTATTCAAAATGATCAATCTCATATCTTATATAGTAAAGCTGAAATAGTAACAAAAGAACTAGGAATCAATTTTGATAAAAATAAAATTATAGAAGACATC
>JBBSBF010000022.1:0-10730 GCA_038251535.1 Minisyncoccia bacterium | reverse complement strand
GTTGGTACTACCAATGGAACTTCGGCAACAGGGGGTACGGGAGGAGGACCATTGGGGGCCGGTGTTGGAGCACAAAACTCTGGATTTGGTGGAGGTGGTGGAGCAACTGCAGCTGCAACAGGTGCTGCTGGTGGAAGTGGAAGTTATGGTGGAGGTGGAGGTGGATCATCGTCTTCGACCGGTGCTGGTAACTCAGGTGCAGGAGGAGGAGCTATTCAAGGAGGTGCAGCAGGAGGAGCTGGTGGAACCTGTCCCATAACAACATGTACACAACGTTCTGGCGGTGCGGGAGGTCATGTACCAGGAGCAAGTGGAGGAGGAGGAACTGCAGGAACAACTGCAGGTCAATCTGGCGATGCTGGCGGAGCAGGAGTCGGAAGTGGTGGAGATGGAGGAGGCGGCGGAGCAAACAATGCTGCAGGTGCAGGTGGTGCTGGTGGAGCTGGTGGAGCTCGTGGAGGAGGTGGCGGAGGAGGAGGAGCGGGTGAACCGACGACTGGAGGAGCTGGTGGAGCTGGTGGAGCGGGATACTTGCGTACCTGGACACTTCGAGGAAGTGGGGCTGACTTAGCGGAAATATACGGCACCAACCAAGATCTTGTGGCGGGAGATGTGGTTGCACTTGATCCGACGATGAATGCAGGTGTGCGCAAGAGCGACAAAAAATATGACTCGACTACCATTGGAGTCATATCAACAAAACCGGGTATTGTGATTGGAGATGTCGAAGATGTCGGAGCGAAGCCGGCACTTGTTGCGCTTGCTGGTCGCGTACCTGTAAAAGTAAATCTTGAAAATGGTCCGATACACAAAGGTGATTACTTGACGACATCATCTACTCCAGGAGTTGCGATGAAGGCGACAAAAGCTGGGCTCGTCATTGGTCAAGCAATGACTGAATACGCTGATGCAACACAACCAGGATTTATTGTTGCATTTATAAAAAGTGGTCCATCAAACGGTGCAAAACTGAGCCAAATAATCCCAGGTCTCGCAATCGATGGCACAACCACTAGTACAGATGTAACAACGGCAACTCAAAGTCCATCTACCGAAACACAAAACGACACACCTACAGATACAACCACAGCTACGACTTCTGTAGAAAACACAACGACAGTGAGTCTCTCTGCACCAAGCAAGACATTCCAACAACAAGCGCTCGCATATTTTGCAACCGGTCGAGCACTACTACAGTCAGATCTGGATATTTCAGAAATAACTGCCGACCGTATTTCTGCTGGGCTCGAAGTCATCACTCCAGCACTTTATGCCAATGACGTATATACCGACACATTGAATGCAGCAAATGGTAATGACATTGCGGTACTCCTGGGAGAGAACGGTACATTTACGATTGGTGGACAAAATGTAACCAACGCAGATGGGACGACAACATCAACAAATCCAGTGATTACCTTTGATGCGATCGGGAATGCAACATTTACTGGTAAGATCACCGCCAAAGAAATACAAGTTGGAGATCTCGCAGGTATCCAGGTGATAACTGATCAGATCAACGATCTAGCACAAGGTCAACAAGCATTTACGCTGACCGCACAAGTAATGAGCGCACTATCGACTGCACTTACCGCTGCCCAAACAGACATTCTGCAACTGAAGGCTGATAGAGACACCGCAACAACGACATTCCAAGGACTCGTTACAACAACAACTGACTTTGATACACGACTGAAAGATATTGAATCTTTACTTGCTGCAAACGCATTTGATGCATTGACTTCGATGACAACAGGATCTCTGACGAGTACAGGGGACGCTACATTTGGCGGACAAGCACACTTTGACGGGCTGACATTCTTTGCGAGTACGACAACCTTTGATAATACGGTGTTATTTAACAATCCTGTTGAATTTGTACTTCCACCACTCTTCAACAAAGACACTGCTGGATTTGCATTAATAAAATCTGGAGATCGCAAGGTCCGGATTGATTTTGATGAAGCATATGCGACTACTCCGGTGGTGACGAGCTCGATCAGCTTTGAAGCGACTGACAACATCGATGAGACAAGCGCAAAGGATTTATTTAACCAAAACATACAATTTATCGTGACAGAAAAAGACCAAAAAGGGTTTAGTATTATAATCAACAAGTCTGCAACAGAAAACATTCGATTCTCTTGGGTTGCGCTTGGTGTGAGAGATCCAAAAATTATCGAAAGTATATACGACGGACTCACAATCGATCCTGTTGTTGAACAACCAATTATTCCGATTCCAAAAACCCCAATACCTACTGACGCAGGTGATGCAGTTGTGATTCCTGATGCAGGATTAATTCCAACACCGACAGACCCTACGCCCCCTCCTGTTGTTGTAAACCCGCAACCAACCCCAACTCCTGTGGTGACACCAACTCCAAAGTCTGATACGCAAGCTCCTGTTATTCCTGTGACCACACCAACTCCAGTTTCTCCAACACCCGCTCCCACACCGACACCATCGATAACCCCGCCCGATGCTACTCCAACGCCTGCATCACCTGCACCAACTTCGCCTACGACTACAGATACTCCACCTCCAACTGATACAGCGGCAGCAGATCCTGTTCCTCCACCCACAACAAGTACAACAACGTTTTAGGTGCACATTCGTTGTATTGTGTGATAAAATACTATCACTATAAAAAAGCAAAAATAAATATATGCCGAAAGCTGAAACCAAAACAATTGTTATTGAATCAAAAAAACCACAAAAGCGGTTTAAAAGATATATTCCGATCATACTCATTGTACTTGTTATTGCACTCGCATTGACGTCTGTGTATTTTTACAAAAAAAGTACAACCAATCCCAACCAAGCAAGCCAGGCTGAAGTGAAATCTTTGGTTGAAAAGGTCGGACGGTTGGTCGTATTGCCAACAGACGAAACGCCGACTGTCGCAACCGTCTCTGATCCGGAAGCATTAAAGGATCAAGCATTTTTTGCCGAAGCCAAAAAGGGGGATAAAGTACTGATATATAGCAATGCCAAAAAAGCCATTCTGTACGATCCAGTCCAAGACAAGATTATCACTATCGCACCACTAAATATCGATACGAGTACCCCAAAGACTGCTCCAACCCCAACTTCGTCAACGCCAGCTCCAACTACGCCAACTCCTTCGAAAACTGGTACAAATAATTAAGCGTAAACCATCGGTTGGTGTACTACACAATGAAGAACCACAGATACTTTTTAAAACAACTTTTTGGAGTATTTATACTTTGTATTTTCTTCAGTGCACCATTTGCGTATGGAATCGATTTGACGAGTACGAGTTTTATCGTCCGTGACCCACTCGTTGGTACAGGTGGAGGATACGGAAGTTCTGCGAGTTTCGGCTCGTATCTTTCTGGAGATATGACAATGATTAACACTGGCACATCTGCGAGCTTTGGAGGCAGGTATGGTTTTTTGTACTACCCATACATTATCCAGGGAGTTTTTAGTGCAGTCCCAAATGGTACTCAGGCTGACCTTTCATGGGGGGCTTCATCTTCAGGATTGGGCTGGAATATTTCGGGTTATAGCACTGGTATTGCATCAGTCAGTGGAGGTCCGTATACGTACACTGCTGTGGGGAATGTCACTAGTTATTCATATACTGGACTCGTGCCCGGATTATACTGTTTTGTGCTTCAGACACTCGATGCATTTAGTAATGTGATTGCAACTTCACCTGAACAATGTATCAATATTGTCCCTACACTGACGTTTTCAATTTCTGCTAATGCGGTGCAGTTTGGAACACTATCATCGTCTGGAGCTCGGTATGCGACGACAACCGGTGGAAGTAGTAGCAATAGTGCTGACGCACACACCATGACCGCTTCGAGTAATGCAACGGGTGGGTATACTATTTCCTACAGCGGCCCGACCTTAACCAGTGGAGCAAATACGATAGCTCCTGCTACAAGTATTGGTGGATCAGGTAGCTCTGGTACACCCCAGTTTGGACTGTCACTCTCTACTTCTGGGTCGGCAGTAATTCCAAGTGGATATCAACAAAGCGGCCCCACGTGGTCATTTGTAGCAAATACTCCCACTTCGATTGCCTCGACCAGTGCTCCATCAGCAGCTGAGACGTTCGGTAATCGATATATTGCCAATATAGCAGGGGCTACACCGGCGGGAAATTATAGTACCAATATAACGTACGTGATGAGCGGTAATTTTTAATATTGAGCAGATGGCCAAAGGTGTGGATAACTCAACGTTTCCATTGATTGTACGCAAAATGATTGGTATAATATCTTTACGTACCGGCAAGTACAGAGCTATTAACACTTAGTTAAATATTTATAAAGAAATTATCATGATTAAAAAAACTTTAGGTACGCTATCAATTTTCGCTCTGCTTTTGAGCACGGTTGCACTAAATCCGTTTATTGCAAACGCAGCACAATTTACTGGTGTTAAAGATACCATGTCAAGTCAGGCACTTTCGACAACGTCAAATCACGTTATTACACACACGCTAGTTGGCGGAGATACTTTTGCTGCCGGAGAAACATTTACCTATGACTTTGTGGATGCCGACTTTACACTGAATGCAATTGCAAACTGGCAAACAGCTGATTTTACTTTTAATGATGGAACTTCCAGAACTATTACAGCTGTCAGTACCGTAAGTGGTACGCCACCGACATGTACTGCTGGAGTGAACAATGTTGGTATCACTATCAATACAACAACAAACAACTTTGTGGTCACGGCTTGTAGTACGTACACAACATCCGGAGCAAATCCGACGGTCACATTTACTATCAATGGTACTACTGCATCGGGAACCGGAACAATGACCAACAAAGTAAGTGATGTTGATTCTTCTGCATACTCAATTACAGAGTCAAACGGCGATACCGCTAGCGGTGCTGTTGTTGCTGAAACCAACGATGTCGTAAATATCACAGCAACAGTCTCGCCAACGCTTACATTTGCAAATGATGATGCAACAATTGGCTTTGGACCACTAACTTCAGGCGCAGCTCGATGGGCCAATGGCGCAGCGACAGGAAGTGCCTCAACGACAACTGCACACTCATTTACTATTGGAACTAACGCAACAACAGGATATACACTTACGTACAACGGAGCGACACTAACCAGTGGAGCAAATACGATTACCCCAGCAACAATCGCCGCAACTGCTAATGGAACTCCAGGAACTTCACAGTTTGCGCTCGGTGCAACCGTCACAGGAACTGGAACGGTAACATCAGGATACTCAACTGCGGCGAACGATTATAAATTTGTTGCTGCGACAACATCTCAAATAGCTTCTGCAACTGGACCAGTATCTTCTGATACTGTTGCAGTTCGATACATTGCCAATATACCTGCTAGTCAACCAGCTGGTAACTACTCCACCGATCTCACCTACATTGTTACTGGAAATTTCTAATCCTTCCACATGTTCAAGAAATCATTATCAACGGTTAGTCTCGCAGCCATTGCCGCACTCCTTTTGCTTGTCCCTGTACATGCATTTGCACTAACGATCACACCTATCCGATATGAAATATCGGGAGATCCTGGACAAACATTGTCAGAGACGATGACGCTCGTTAATGAAACAAATACTGCACAAACCTACTATGCATCCTTTTCAAATTTTGAAGCACAAGGTGACACAGGGAGCCCAACATTTGTGGACCCTAAGGATGATTTGGGAACCTGGATCACTACAGAACAAGCTTCAGTCAATCTTGGTGCTGGGCAGCAAAAAATAATTTCTTTTAAAATAACGATTCCAAAAAATGCTGAACCAGGAGGACATTTCGCGGCACTCTTTTGGGGTACAAGTCCAGGATCACAACCAGGCCAAGTATCCGTGGGTTCCAAAACAGGAATGCTTATTTTGCTTTCAGTAAACGGAGATGTTAAAGAGGCAGCAGGACTGATTGATTTTCAAACAAACAGTAAAAAATGGTTTTACAAAGAACTTCCAGTCGGTTTTCAATATCGATTTTCAAACCAAGGTGGAGACCGTGTCAAACCACAAGGGTCAGTTGTCATTCGCTCAATTTTGGGTTGGAGGGTAAAAAAGGTAAACGCAAACCAGTTTGATGGAAATGTTCTCCCAAACACGACACGTAAATTTAATCCTGAATGGACAAAAAGAGATAGTGTCGATGTTCGTGACCAGGAGATCGCTCGGGGTGAGGCGTATTCATTTACCGGTGAGGTAAAAAAAGAATGGCACAATTTTGCCATAGGAATATTTAGAGCAAAACTCGTAATTCAATTTGGAAATAATAATGAAGTAGTAAAAAGTAATAGCGCATACTTTGTCGTATTTCCCTGGGAATTGACCCTTCTCATACTAATCGTTGGTACGCCATTGTTCCTGATATTACGAATGCTTTTGAGACAGTACAACCGTAGGATTATCAGAAAGGCACAAATAAAAACTACTCTGAAGAGGTAATATGAAAAAGTTATGGTTAGGATCACCACGTATGTTTTTCTTGGATCGGTAATTCTTTTGTCATTTTTACATCTTGCGAGTAATGTTGGTGCTCAGAGTCTCGTTTCGTCTTCCACAATTTCAGTAGCTGCTATTGTGGGTTCGCTACCAACTATTGACCCGGGTACTCATGGTGGAGGGGGAAACGCGACACAAAGTGGGGTGCGTTTTTCAGGTTTCGCATATCCATATGCGATAATAACCGTACAAAAAGATTTGAACGATGTCTCGACAGTGCTAGCAGATGAAAAAGGTCTTTTTACCATCGTTCTTCCTGAAAATAATCAACAATTCTTTAGTCTGTTTGCAACTGACACAAGGGGAAATAAATCAACTCTTATCAATTTTCTAACGACACAATATAGTGGATATTTAACTGACGTTACTGGTATTCGTTTTGCACCAACCATTACCACAGATAAAATTGTGGTAAAACAAAATGATTATATAACCATCTCTGGTTCCGCGTTACCCAATGTTCAAATGATAATTACCTTTAGTGGGGCACAAGACACCACGTTTACTCTCGCCGCAGACGAGCGCGGTTACTACAGCATAACGGCTCCACTACAACTGGCTGTGGGGGAATATACAGTCAAAATAGAATATAAAGAGAATCCAACAACGAGTAGAGTTTTGCGTATTGTTGTCGGTACAAGTAATGTCTATCAAATTGAAGCTACTTCAAATATACCCGGGGATTGTAATGTCGATCAAAAAATTACGCTCGCAGATTTTTCTGTCCTTGCGTATTGGTTTGGAAAAAAGAATCCACCTCGCTGTGTCGATGTGAACAACGATGGACAGATAACATTGGTAGATTTTAGTATTGTCGCGTATTATTGGAATGGATGATTGTATGAAACATTTTTTGATTACATGTTTAGCAATATTGAGTATTACGTCTTCGGTGTACGGAGCTTCGATTTCAATAGGATTACCAGAAAAGGTACAGGTCGGAACACGTATCAGTGCTCAGGTTGTTATAGATACTGAAAATGAGAATATCAATTCATTTGATTTTACCATTGCCTTCCCAAAAGATTTAGTATCGTTTGATGGGTATGGAGATCAAGGTGCGCTTGTACCACTGTGGATAGTGCCTCCCCGCGAAGATGCTGGAAGTATATATCTATCGGGGATTATTCCTGGAGGAGTGGATCGTACGTATGACCCAGAACATCCGCAAGACTATCGGGTCACGCTCACCACGCTCTATTTTGTAGTAAAGAAAACAGGAGTAGGGAGTCTCATATTTACTCATGCGCTCGTATTAAAAAATGACGGGCACGGGAGTGCAGCAAAGACAACAGTCCAGCCAACCGTGATTACTAGTATAGAATCTGGTATTCCAAGTACCGTCTCATCAGATACGGTACCACCACTTCCTTTTATTGTTACGATAATCCCAAAACCACCATTTGGGAAGACACCATCTCTCGCGCAGTTTAATGCAACTGATACTGAAAGTGGTATCGAACATTATGAAGCAGCAATTCATAATGGAAAATGGGTGCGTGTTACAAATCCATACGCATTGCCATATCGAGTCTTTCCTTATATGCTTTCTATTAGAGCATTTGATTTTTCGGGGAACTATCGTGAACAAGATATACGGGTAGGTGAAATGCTCGATCAAAGAGTGGTTGCAGTAAGTATACTTATCGTCCTAGTACTGTTACTTTTTTTGTATCGACGAAAAAGAAAATTATATGAATAAACTAGCTATTTTATTTTTCATAGCATGTATCGCACTCCCATGGAGTGTATACGCTGGAGTCAATGATGCACTTCAAATCACCGCATCGAGTACCAGTGTAGTTTCGGGAGATGAAGTGCGGATCGTTGTTTCTGCAAAAACTCCAGATCAGGCAATAAATGCAGTATCAGGATCAATCACTATCCCTCCAACTGTTACTCTTAGTCGCATTGAAAAAGATGGAAGCATTATTGATTTTTGGACAGAAGATCCTCATCCGGTGACAAATAGAATTCAATTTGAAGGTATTGTACTCAATCCGGGATATCAAGGGGTAAGCGGAAAAATTTTTACTGCTGTTTTTATCGCAAAGAAACCAGGGTCGGCTGAGTTTAGTTTTCATGACGGGGCACTACTAGCAAATGACGGAAGGGGAACCAATATTTTAGCAACATTAGGAAAAACTACGGTAGCAATTAAAAACTGGGAAAGTGCACCACTTGCACTGAAACCCTCAGTACCAACAATCACAGCCAATCTCCCTACTCCTAACACGCTCATACTTCCAGTGATCACCGACTATTCTCCGAGTATTGATACAAAACTTGTAGCATATATAAAAGGGAAAGGTGCGCCAGGGGCGGTTACAAAGATTGTATTTAAAAGTGTTTCGATTAAGTCGATCGGTGAAAAGTTTATTGATTTTGTACAAACAAAGAAAAAAAATCTCGACGAGGTGTTGTTGCAAAACGATCCAAATGGCGCATTTGAGTACACGAGTGATTCCAACTTAGTCGCTGGTGCATACAATGTAATGCCGTACTTGGTAGACAATACTACAAATACAGAACGACCAGGGCTAGGCGTACAGCTTTTGGTACATGATAGTAAACTGGTGCATATCCTTGTTATCGCTATCAATGTGCTCGGACTCCTAGTGCCTATAGTTGGACTTATTGTGCTTATTTATTTTATCCCGTGGTATTCAATGCGACGTATGCATTTATTGAAGCGACGCTTAGGACTTGAAGAGGAAAAAATCGTAGTTTCTGAGCACAAATTGAAAAATCAAGATAAGGCATTGGGTGAATTAGTATGATTACACATAAACAATATTCTCCATATTGGTATACTATACTCTCTATGAAATTACTCCGGTTTATTTTGTTTATTGCTTTCATTTGTATGTTGACTACGCCAGCTCACGCACAAATTAGAAACTTGCTTACGCCCGAAGAAAGTTTGTGGTTGCAATCACGCAACAACACGATAGTCGTATATCCTGAACAAAATAACGCTCCATTTACGTATCAAAGTCCATCGGGTAATATCCAGGGATTGTCGATAGACTACCTCGAACTCATTGCTGAAAAAATAGGTGCAAAGATCCAGTATCTTACTCCGAGAAATCATACTCAAGTTCTCGCTGATACCAAAGGAGGCAAAGGCGATATGATTGCAGCGTTGACCCCTGATGCAGATAGAGAAGCGTATCTGTTATTTACCGAACCGTATATTACCGTCCCCGCAGTTATTGTTGTTCGCAAAGATGTCGACAAAAGAATGGGATTGACACTCAATGATTTCAACGGTAAACGCGTCGCCGTGATCGAAAATTCGGCCCTCGAGTCATATATCCATACGAACTACCCCAGAGTGGTCATCGAAGAAACGACAGATGACGAAGTTAGTCTCCAGCAAGTTGTACTCGGAGAAGTAGAAGGAACGGCAATGGATGTCGCCTCACTCTCGTATTATCTTTCAAAACAAGTTTTGAGTAGTGTCAAGATTGTCGGCAACACGGGGTTTGAGTACAAACCGGCATTTGCCATGCTGAAAGACAAACAAATGTTACAATCTATCCTTGAAAAAGGACTCTCTCAGGTCAGTCAGAGCGATCGTGCCATGCTGAATGAAAAATGGATCGCCGTACCAGGTGAACAAAAGGGTAGTCATTCATTTTTTATACAAATACAAAATAACATAGGTAGTATCACGATGTCTATATTATTTATACTAGGGGTTATCGCCATAGTGTTTGCACTGGTGCATCGAAAGCGTCGATTTCGATATATTCGCAAAGTGAGCGCACTCGATGAGCTAAAAAATCAAGTCGGAGAGCTCGAAGACGCGAGCAAAGTACTCGTCGACGAACTAGAAGATATCAAGAGTATGGAAAAGGATATTCAGGACAAGATTAAAGAAATAAAATAAATTATATCTTCTCCACTATTTCTTTTTGTAATGTTTCGATGAGTACATCCTTTGAAACCTCGATCTTTGTCCCATTGCGTAATTCAAGTGAGTACGTACCACTTTCAATTTCTTTGTCTCCGATGACGAGTATGTACGGAGGCTTGAGTGTCTTTGCGGCATGAATGCGTTTGCCGAGAGAGTTGGTGTCAAAATACACCTGCGTGCGAAGGTGTTGTTCACGCAGTGCTTTCTCAAGTTTTTGGGCAGCTTCGAGAT
This sequence comes from Minisyncoccia bacterium, assembly GCA_038251535.1. Lineage (GTDB taxonomy): Bacteria > Patescibacteriota > Minisyncoccia > Phycocordibacterales > UBA9973 > UBA4124. The sequence continues at coordinate 84 of JBBSBF010000022.1, read as the reverse complement.
GGTTTTCTCGTACGGGGATAATGGCAACCTGTACTGGTGCGAGCCATGTTGGAAACGCACCTGCGTAGTGTTCGATAAGGGTCC
>JBBSBF010000021.1:0-11404 GCA_038251535.1 Minisyncoccia bacterium | reverse complement strand
GGTAAATGTTAACGCGAGTATATTTTCAGGCTCTGTATCAGTACGCGCCAATATATGTGCAATACGCAGCGTCAAAATCTGCGTCTTTCCCGTTCCTGGCCCTGCGATCACCATAACCGGTCCTTCTATCGCATCAACCGCTCGTTTTTGCTCAACGTTGAGGTTGTGATAGGCAGTATCAAATGCGTCAGTGCTTTTCATACGCCGATTGTACCATTTCTGCTATACTTGCCGGATGCCACGTCGAATGTATCTATTTTTTACTCTTTTTATCATTGCAACGCTTGGCATCTGCCTTTTTACTTCATACATTTACCTTCAGAGTTTTTACGCAACTACTAAAGAAACTATACAAATCTATACTCTAGGACTTTTTCTGACAGCTGCGTTTGTTGTCGCATTTATGACCAGTCGCCACAGCCCAGCCAAACGAAAAAATGTGTTTTATATTTTTGTCATGACGATCGCTGGGTACGCGTTGTATGTGTTTATCCTCAGCATCCCGCTTTCAGTTGTTTTGGTTGGGTCATCTATAGCAGGGACAATCATCTCGCCATGGGTACCCGCTACTTTTTTCATAACTGGATTGGTACTAGGGATCATCGGCAATATCCAATCATGGAGTACTTCAACTACTTCATACTCAGTCACCATCCCCGATCTTCCCGAGTGGTGGCACGACAAAACAGGAGTGCTGATAACAGATACACACTTTGGCATCATCAGAAAACATACATTTGCAAAAAAAATAGTCTCTACCATACTTTCCCTTTCCCCCGATGTAGTTTTTCATGGAGGTGATTTTTATGACGGGCCAGATATCCAAACACAAAAAATAACCGCAATATGGAAAGACCTCGCAGAAAAAATCCCTGTTTTTTATACGCCAGGTAACCACGAACAGTATGGCAACTACCAAGCCTTTATCAAATCCGTCAGTGATGCCGGTATCACCGTACTCGAAGACAAAAAAGTGTTGTTTAATGGAATCCAGATTGCCGGCATTACCTACCGATCCAAAAATAATCCCGCAGATGCAACAACTGCGATCAACAGCCTCTCACTCGATCCCAGCATCTCGACCATCCTGATCAACCACCCACCAACATTTCATGAAGCAGCACACGAAGCTGGAGTTTCTCTCATGCTCTCTGGACACACGCACAACGGACAGTTTTGGCCTGATAATTACATCGCAAAAACTATCTACCGTACATACACCTATGGACTACATAGGTACAAAACAATGTTTGCCATAACCTCCCGCGGTGTTGGTACTGCGGGCCCACCCATGCGACTCTTCAACCCACCCGAATACGTCGTTATCACCTTTAAAAAGGGGTAATAAAAAAAGCAGAAGGGGTAACCTTCTGCCTAGTTGAATTCTTTGATCATTTTGATCAATAGTTAGTCGCTGTAAATTTTGTTTTTTTGTCCTCACAATTTTTTTGTGGTCGTACGTATTTTACATTGCTCTTCAAAGATCTATTCACCGTATTTTTCGAAGGAGCAGCTGCGGGCGATACGGTACAACAAGCCAAACTCGGTGGTGTTTTTGCCAATAACCTGCTCTCGTTTCCTAAGGAATCTAGGCGAATGCGTAGTGCTTCCATTTTCTTATTGATTTTACAAACAAACTGCTGATCATCTCTATTTTGCTGCTTAATTTTTTCAAATTGATCAGCTTTTGCTTGCACCGCATCCGCAAGCGAATCAACCCGTTGTTGTAATTTTGCTTTCTGGGCAACCGAAAGGATTGATCCAGAGTCAATAGTTACCGTACTGACAGCGTTTTTTAACGAATCTGCTTTTTGTAGTGCGTCGGCATCTGTTCCAGGGTCGTCATCTTTGTATCCGCGAGCATTTTTTTTCTCTTCTTCGCTTCTTTTGGATTTTTTTTCTATAACAGTTTCTTCATTACCTGAATCTTTTGTAGGAAACGTTACATACAGAAATACACATAGACCGACAACCCAAAGACTGTTCAGTACAATGATAAAGAAATCAACAAAATTTTTGTACGCTGCCAGTAGTATAATTGCTGGCAGTAACACAAAAATGATCGTCCATATATGGTAGTTTTCCCATATATAGTGAACATCTACAACTCGTGGAGCACCGACCCACCCTCTATCGAGAGTAAATAAAAGTAGTACTACAATCGCATAAAGCACCATCGACAGTAAAAACTTTTTTCGAATTGTTTGTGGTAAAATCTTCGAAAATTTTAACTTATTTGCCATAGTATTTGATTTAGAAGTTAATATACAATTTTTTCTTATTATAGCAGGATATTTAGGATTGTCAACTACTTCCTATTTTGCAGAGGGTACGGGATTCGAACCCGTGAAGGCTTTGACACCTTACTCGCTTTCCAAGCGAGCGCACTAGACCGCTATGCGAACCCTCTATATTTTCGTTTAATCTCTTCTCTTTTATACCCTTTTTTGTATTCCAATTCCAGATCAACCGACTCCTTTAAAGAAACAGCTGTTATTTTCTCAAGCAGCACAAAAGGTCTCCTTGATTTAGTCGATTGGACCTTTCCAGAATTATGCTCTTTAAACCTTCTTTCAAAATCTTTCGTCCTGCCGATATACAGGTTCCCATCTTTTAAACTTTTTAATATATATACAATATACATAACTTTTATTACATCCTGTACCAGACCACTATGCCCTGCCTGCCGGCAGGCAGGGAACCCTCTAAATATCGCTACATTGTATACGTTTTACCAGTCTCCGCCTCCATTTTCCCCATCCATAATACCCCATAAATGCAATGACAAATTCGTACGCTCACCAGCGTGAGATTTGGCGAGTGCAAGCATTTTTGCATGAGTAGGCATCGTGCGCAATCCATATGCCTTCATAAATCCTTTCCGTATTGCCAAGTCTCCGGTCGGTAGTACGTCTGGTCTGTTGAGAGCAAACATAAGAAACATATGCGCCGTCCATTCTCCTATTCCTTTTACTTGGACAAGATGATCGATGATTTCAGTATCGCTCATTTTTGAGAACTTTTTTGGATCGATCGTTTTATCGATAAACTTTGTTGCAAGATCCCGAATATACACAATCTTGCCTCTCGAAAGTCCTGCGCTGCGAAACTCTTTATCAGACTTTGCGAGTACGTCTAACGGCTGTGGGAATTTCTTTGGAGCAAACAGTACAGTAAACTTTTTCAAAATCGAAGACGCAGCTTTGGTCGAAATCTGCTGAGAAATGATTGACTTCACCAATGATTGAAATGCATTCTTCGTCGGTTCAAGTTGCGTCAATGCAGTTTTGTCAAAAAGTACTTTATTCTTCATGTTAACTATTTCAATGTTTCTTCAAGAATACTTTTTGCATTGGATGCAAATGACCACCCATTCTCTCCTTGCTCTGTTATAAAATCAAGAAATGCTTGAGCGATTTCTATTTTTGTTTCTATGCTCGGTTTGCGCCACTCTTCAATATCAGGCGATACAATAAGATCTTGATAATGTTTTTTGACCCTTTCTATTTCTTCGAATGATTTTTCTTGGCGAAATGAAAATAGATTGTGATATACACCAAATAATTCTTCAGAATCCTTGGCTACAACTTTTGCCAATTTAAAGAATGCTTCAGGTTTTACGCCATTTTTAAGGAAAAATTCAACTTGATAAAACTGTTTGTCTTTAAATAAATCCTTTGGAATTTCTGAGGTTTGTTCTAGTTTAAATTCTTCCATACTACACACTCATATCCGTTAATGCTTTGATACGATCCTCAATCGGAGGATGGGTCATAAAGAGCCGCTGCAAACCACTAAATGCCTTTGCTCCAAATGGGTTTGAGATGTACATGTGTGCTGTTGCGTTATTGGCAGTCTGCATCGGCTTTCCGTACGCCTCGATTTTGCGCAGTGCATCAGCAAGTCCTTGTGGATATCGAGTGAGTAGTGCTCCAGACGCATCGGCGAGAGATTCACGGCGTCGTGAGATCGCAAGCTGAATCAACTGAGCTATGATTGGAGAAAGAATGATAAAAACAACCCCAACAATCGCAAGTACATTTCCCCCACTTCGTTCTCCATCATCGCGTCGTCCACCACCAAACCACAGACTTCGAGTAAATATATTTGCAAGGATTGCAATAAATCCGACAAGGACTGCGACCATGCTTTGGAGCAAAATATCTCGGTTACCGATATGTGAGAGCTCGTGTGCAATGACTCCTTCAAGTTCTGTTTTGTTCAAAATTTGCAAAAGACCTTGAGTCACTGCTACAGACGCATGTTTTGCATCGCGCCCCGTCGCAAATGCGTTGGGGGCTGCGTCTGGGATGATATAGACCGAAGGCTTCGGAAGCCCCGCGGTGATGGCGAGGTTTTCAACGATGTTGTGAAGTTCAGAGTATTCAGATTCTCCTGCCGGCACTGCCTTTGCCATACGAAGCGCGATCTTGTCTGAGTACCAATAGCTCGTGATATTCATGACAACCGCAAAAATAATAGCGATCGTGAGAATACCAGGGTTGTTGTAATACGTTGCAAGAAAATATCCGATTCCGAGCACAAAGGCCAAAAACACTCCGACCAAGAGCCAGGTTTTTTGTACGTTTTCAGATTTGTGTGTATAAAGTGTCGCCATTATTTCTTTATTTCTTAGTATCTTGTTGGATGAGCTTTACTGCTTCCGCAACCGTCGTCATAAACTGTGCAGGGAAAATAATCGTGGAATTTTTCTCGACGGATATCTCTGCCATGGTCTGGAGTGTACGGAGCTGGAGTGCGACGGGGTGGGCTGCCATGATGTCGGCTGCTTCGGCGAGTTTGGCAGCGGCCTGCATTTCACCTTGAGCTGCCACAATCTTTGCACGGCGTTCACGCTCGGCTTCTGCTTCTTTTGCCATGGCGCGCTGCATGTTGTCCGGGAGTGCGATGTCTTTGATCTCGACTGCAGTGACTTCGGCACCCCATGGTTCTGTGTGTGCATCTATCACGTCTTTGATTTGCGCATTGATGTCAGAAGTCTGAGAAAGTACTTGGTCGAGCATAAACTGTCCGACGATATTGCGGACTGTGGTCTGACTGATTTGATTGACCGCGTTGTATACGTTTTCGATGGCAATCACACTCTTCATGGGATCGACGATTTTGTAATACGCGACTGCGGCGATATCTATTGAAACATTGTCTTTGGTGATAATCTTTTGGGACGGGATATTCATCGTGACCGTTCGCAGCATGACCTTAACCATTTTTTCAAATATTGGAATGACGAAGATAAGTCCAGGACCACGAACGCCCGTGACCTTGCCCAAGAAAAATATCACTCCCCGCTCGTACTCTTTGACGACGCGAAGCGATGCGAGGATAATGACTGCGATGATTATGAGGATGATGTAGAGCATAGTATTGAATAGATTATGGATAATAAGTTATATCTAATTTGTAGCACAGATGTACTGTTTTAGATACTTCCGCGCGATAACTAATAGTAGGTTTACTATTTAAATTCTAATTCATCTCTTTTAAGTTCTTCGTTTTTAGGTTCGATTAAATTATTTGGGTCAAGACTAATTGCTTTTTCAAAACTTTCAATTGCTTTGGTTTTGAAACCTAGTTTTCCATATCTTCCTGCTAAGTCGCCCCATATAAGTTTATCCATTGGCTTCAATACCGCTGCTTGTTGCAAATCTTTTAATGCGCCTGCGTGGTCACCTATTTCTGCCTTTGTATCACCCCGAAGAGCATATGCAACTGCTAGTCTGCTCTGTGAAATTTTAGCCCCATATTGATCTATCACCGTATTGAGGGTGGTAATAGTTTCATTATATTTCCCCTGATGGAAGTTATCAAAACTTTCACTTATTAGATGATTTGCTGTTATTAATTCCGAAGGTTGATTGTTATTATTTTCATTCGAAACATTATCCACGGTATCGGTATCCGACTTGTAACTTGGTACATACAAGAATGTTCCTAATACAAAAAGCACAAATACCACACTGGTTGAGGATGCAATAATTTGAGTGATAGGACTCGATAATATATTTTGTCTCATAAAGCTTTTATTTATACTCGAGAATAATTATTAGTAATCCGACCTAATGATGTGCGAAGCATGTTACTAATTTCGTTAGCAGAACTAATCTTCTGACCTATCAATGATACGCCTCCTCCATTTGCTACTGCATTCTGAATGTAGACAGTTCCTAAGCCTAAAATCCTTTCCGTAACACTTTGCTTAACAATAATATCTTGGACTGAAGAATACGGTATATGCATCTCTTGTCGATTGAAAAATCCAGTTCGCATGACTATATATGAAGGTAAGAATTCAAAATTATAATTTCTTTTCCAAATAAAAAGCGCAACTATTTGGCCTAAAAAAACAAGCACAAAAACAACAACTATATACAGTAAAAATGACGAAGTCAGAGGGTGCGTTGTAGTCTCTGATTCGCCGGGACTATAAACTGTTAACAACCCGAAGAAGAAAATCAAAACATCAGATAAAATAAAAGAGAGAATTCCTGTAAATATCCAACCCCCCTGTATAGGATATGTACTTGTCGATACAGTCTTGGGAAGATTTAATGACTCTGCTATTGCATTTTGTGCAGGAGAAATACTATTGGAATTACCAGTTCGAGAAATACCGCCACTGGTGATTTTTTGAAGTAAAATATTTTTTATCGCTTCGGCGACATCTTTATGTACTCCATCAATATGTGCTTCTATTCCTGATGACGCTGTCGCACTAGCGATATGAACATCATATAAACCCAAAAATCGATCAGTTATATCTTGATCAACATATACATCTTGAATTTTTTGATATTGGACATGAATTTCCGTCGGCGCAAATACACCTTTTCGTATGGTTATGAAATCATCACCTGCGTTGTAAAAATATTTACGGATATATGCTTTCCAATACATTCCATACAATAAAATACGAATAGCATAAAATAGTAGAAATGAAATAACGTACCAGATAAGAACTACCTTGAAACTTAATCCTGCATCGTTTGCATGTATTAATGCATAAATTCCAGGAGGAATGACAGCAAGGAAGATACTGAAGAAGAAACCACCAATAACTTCACTCAGCATTTTTTTTACAAACTTTTTGGGACTTAGTGGAAATTGTTTTTGAAAGTCCTTATTTTCAGAATTCGATATTTCCATAGATGTATCCATACTTAAAACTTCACTTCTACTGGTTGACTCTCAACACCATTGTCGTCGATATCAAAGAAGTCTGATTTGGTGAAATTAAACATACCAGCGATAACGTTTCCTGGAAATACTTGAAGCTTGGTGTTGTAGTCGCGCACATTGCCGTTATAAAAGCGGCGCGCTGCCTGGATTTTGTTTTCAGTATCAGAGAGCTCGCGTTGAAGCTCGAGAAAGTTGGTATTGGCCTTGAGATCTGGATATGCTTCCGACACTGCAAAGAGACTCTTGAGCGCTCCAGAGAGTTGGTTTTCTGCTGCAGCTTTTGCATCAGCAGAGCCTGCCTGCATTGCCATCGTGCGAGCTTCAGTGACCTTTTCGAGTGTGCCACTTTCATGCGTTGCGTAGCCTTTGACCGTACTGACGAGATTTGGGATCAAATCATAGCGGCGCTTGAGCTGCACCTCAATATCTGCCCAGGCTTCAGCAACCCTGTTTTTAAGGGTCACAAAACCGTTGTAACTTCCAATAAACCAAAGAACGATAACTGCGACAATAATCAATATAATAATCATGCTCCTAGTATACAATATCGTGAGATATTGACAATGGGTATAACCGGTGTACCATAGTAAAAAACTACATACCATGACTAAACTGATCTTTGGATTAATATCAATTACGATATTTGTCCTATTTACTCAAAGGAGGGCTCGCGAGCAAGCTCAAAAGATCTTGGAAAATGCCAATCATTTTTCGCTCAGTAATTTCCTTATAGAAACAAAGGCAGGGATGTTAATAATACTTATCCTGTCCCTTGCCCTCATCTTATTTCGTTAATGTAAAAAACTTATTTAATCCCCCACTATGTAACTGCGGGGGATTTTTATTGTGTGAGCGTGTATGAAAATTGAGAGTGAGTTTCTGCAAATACGCCGATTCGTCCAACAAATAAAAACGACGTGAGTACGACCGTCAGTAGTATCCCATAGACCATGTGTCGACGGTGGTGTCGTTCGTACTCACGGGTTACCAGTGCTCCCATCGCCATGATGAGTGCAACGATGACGACCTCAATCATAGTCCCGGCGTAGGTATCAAATGCGAGTAAAAATCTACTAAACCATGACACGCGAGGAACTACTGGTTCGGTGACTGCTCTTTGTTCCAATGTATCGTCAGTATTTTGTACCGATACAAAGCTCTCACTCTGATCTATGATGTTCAAACTTTTATTTGATGTCGCTACGGATGCTCCTGCAACAGTCGGTGACGTCCCAACCTGTGCTATGTGATGCACGGTTTTTATTGGTATCACAACTCTTGCACTATTTTTCATCACAGCGGGAGTCCCAAATAGTTCTACAACATACGTTATCGTACGGCCCTCTGATACTTTTTGTGCAGTTGCAATACCGATTTCGGTAAATGCTCCATTTAGTATATTTGCCCGATGGAGTGGGGACGCCAACCATGCGTTTTCGACATCGCCCGAGTCCGTAAAGTTACTCGCGAGGTTTTCTCCCGCATAGAGAAATGAATACCCCGCCTTCTCAAACCAATACCATGGTGTCAGTCCGCCCGGACTGGTATGAGCAAAATAATTGTTATCGATCATATCTTGGAGTTTTTCTTCTGCTGCCGTTTGGAGCTCCTGGCTCGCTGAGAGTGCTGGCACACCAGCCGCTGCCCTATCTTGGTTCGTTAGTGTCAAAACAGTCGTAGGATAGATTTCCGCGTTGATATTGAGATAATTGGTGACATGCAAAAGCTGTGAAAAACTAAACAGTGCAGTCGTCACTCCAAGTACTGCCCATACTGCTCGATCTTTCAGTAGGCGTGGAATAAATCCATTGTGCATGGTTGGGAGAAACTGATTGACGATATGCTGCACTATACGTGATTCGGTCATACCGTTCATACTACCACATCATTATTTTTTCTTTTTTTGACTTTGTTCAAAAATAACGAGAAGTGGGCTCGCGAGGAAGATAGATGAGTACGTTCCAAAGAACATACCGATGGCGAGCACGATAGCAAAAAGTCTCGTACTGGTAGGTCCAACGATTGCGAGCGTCACCACCATGATCAGTACCATGAGCGATGTATTGATCGAACGTGCAAATGTCTCTGAGAGACTCTCCCCGACAAGTGTCGCGAACGAAATGCCTTGTTTCGCCCCAAGATGTTCTCGAATACGGTCAAACACAACGATAGTATCTGCGATAGAAAGTGCCAGTGTTGTCAAAAGCGCGACAACAAAGAGTGTATCGAGCTCCGCTCCATAAAAGTGTCCGAGGAGTGCAAATGCTCCGAGTGGGATTGCAATGTCGTGGATCAGTGCAATGATGACGGCGAGACCATACTTCCATGCTGACACCGGGCGTGCAACCTTACGAAATGCGTACGCGACAAATAAAATGATTGCAATCAACACAAGCATGATAGACGTGATCGCCTTTCGTTTGAGTTCAGCACCAACAGATGGACCGATAGTAGTAAAACTTTCTTCGGTGAGTGTCGGAGCATCGCTGTGCAATGCCGCTACAACGTTATTTTTCTCTGACTCAGTGATGGTATCACTTTTGATAATGATGCTTGAGGTGCCACTTGGTTGTATGGTTGCAGTTGCAACTGGAGTATTTTTGAGTAACTCCTTGATATGAGCAAGTTCAGGACGATCTGTCGTATAGTTTACTTGTAACTGTGAACCACCCTTAAAGTCAATGCCGAGGGGTAACCCGTACACAAAAACAGCAGTAAGCGCAACAACAACAAATGCTATTGAAAGTCCGATAAAAAATTTTTTGTATATAATGACAAACATGGTTATAGGTGAAATCCGCTACTGAATAAAAACTTACCAATACGAGTACCTTCGAGCGTAGGAAGTGCTCGCAAGAACAACCGGGTGATCAGGATCGCTGAGAGTAGACTCACTGCCACACCAAGACCGAAAGTGAGCGCAAATCCTTTGATGAGAGACGTTCCGAACCAAAACAATATAATCGCAATGATAATACTTGCAGTGTTTGCATCACGGATCGAAAGCCATGCTCGATCAAACCCAACACTGATAGCTTCAGTGATCGTGTGCCCCTTTGCCCGCTCTTCACGGAACCGTTCAAATATCAATATATTTGCATCGACTGCCATACCGATAGAAATGATGAATCCGGCAATGCCTGCTGCGGAGAGTGTAATCGGAATAAACTTATACAAGAGAAGCGTAATCACTACATAGATACTCAATGCGAGTACTGCAATTATCCCTGGCAATCGGTACCAAAGTATTAAAAATATCGCAATTAATATAAACCCTATCGCTGCTGCATTTACCCCGCGATGTATCGCTTCACTACCCAAAGTCGCCCCCACAGTCTGCGTTGAAACGAGACTGATCGGTACTGGAAGCGCACCAGAGTTTAACCGACCCACCAACTGCTTTGCCTCTTCTGGAGTAAAGTTTCCGGTAATCTGTGCGGTACCCCCTGCAATTGCTTCACGTACAACTGGAGCAGATATGACTGACCCATCGAGATAAATCGCAATAACTTTGCCTATGTTTTCCTTCGTGATTTTCTCAAATAATTTTGATCCTTCATCGTTGAACTGAATAGAAACTTCGGGTGTGCCGGTACCCTGAGCAAATGTTAGCTGTGCATGTTTGAGGTATTTGCCATCGAGACCAGTTGGAACAAATGTTTGTGTTTCGTCTGCGTTAACTGAGATAACTCCATTTTTATCTACTGACCCTTGTTGGATCGGAGGTTGATCTGATTGAATTCGAAATTCGAGAAATGGTGTTTGCCCTATCGTTGCAATTGCCTTGTCGATATCGGTAACTCCAGGGAGTTCGATCGCGAGTCGGTGTTCTTTTTCTCCAGCAACTTGACCGGTTTGTACCTGGATAACTGGTTCTCCAACACCAAAGGCATTGATTCTTCGTTCGATAACATCTCGGAGCGCGTCCATAGAGTCATTGACTTCAGCTGCAGGTAGTTGACTAATATCAGCCTTATACAACAAATAACTCCCTCCAGAGAGATCTAGCCCTAAATGAAATGGGTGACGAGCGATAATGTCAGTATGTCCTGTCTGTACTGAACGAAAAAGGAGAAATCCTAATCCAGCCCCTATAACCAATACTCCAATTGCAATAATTCTTCGTGTCAGCATATGTTTGTTCCGCCATTCTAGCCTTTTTTTACTATGAGAGCAACTCACCACGAGGGACTTTTTGTGTCTTTAT
>JBBSBF010000020.1:0-11651 GCA_038251535.1 Minisyncoccia bacterium | reverse complement strand
TTTCTTCTTTCACTACAGCTAACCTAGCAGACTCTACAAACAAGAGATACGTTACTGATGCAAAACTAACTGTATTAAACAATACATCAGGGGTAAACACAGGTGATAATGCTGTAAACACTACCTACGCATCAGACTACAGAGCTGCGAACTTCGTTGCTGGAACTAACTACTTAACTCCGACAGGAGCGTCTTCTACCTACGTCCCCTACACAGGAGCAACAACCGATGTGGATTTGGGATTCCATAATCTCACCGTCGATACTAATTCATTATTTGTTGATAGCGTAAACCATCGAGTGGGCATAGGCACTGCTACACCCTTGTATGGAAAACTTGATGTTGCTGGAGATATAAATGTGCCTCTCGGCAATGGTATTCGTTTTGGAAACTATCTCGGAATTTCTATAGCAAGTGGCGGTAAATTAGCTCTATACGGAGGTCTTGGAGCAACGGATGCAGGAGGAGTCGATTTGGACTTCTGGGATGGTGCAACGTATGTACCAGGACTATCATTAAGCAATTCTGGCAACGTCGGGATTGGGACGGTGGCACCGACAGCAAAGCTTAGTGTGGTCGGGGGGAATGTAAATATAGACAACACCACCTTTGCCAACCAATTTGGAGTTATCACCAAAGGTGGAACACGCTTTATCCACGACTTTAATTATGGAAATAATGGGACGGTGACGACGGAAGGTTATAATACTTTTGTTGGAGGTTATTCTGGCAACCTCACTATGGGAAGCACAGCTACTTCAATTGGTCACGCAAGTCGTAATACGGCTCTGGGGTATAACTCTTTATTATCCAACACCACAGGTTTCAACAACTCTGCACAGGGATATGCTGCCCTCTACTCCAACACCACAGGTTACAACAACTCTGCACAGGGAGTGTATGCTGGTAGAACTATCACCACGGGAAATAGTAATACGTTTGTAGGATATAGTGCTGGCTATCACGCTTCACAAAAAAATAATGCTGTAAACTCTATGGCACTGGGTAATGGTGCGTATACGACTGCGGATAATCAGGTGGTGATAGGCAATGCGAGTGTGACGCAGACGTTGTTGAATGGCAACGTCGGTATTGGGACCACTACTCCTGCGTTCCCACTCACTGTAGCTGGGACAATTCAAGCGGGAGGAAGTTTTGGGGTTGCCTTTCAAATTGGTGATGATTCAAAATTAGAAGATATAAATGTTTCCAACACATTCCAAGTTACAGGTTCACAAAATCCTACAGTTGGTTCTATAAAGTTTGGAAGTGGAGGAGGAACAATATCAGGATATGGTGGCAATATCGGTATCGGCACCACATCTCCAAATGCCAAACTGGAATCTCTGGGAACGACTGAGCAACTGCGACTCAGTTATAATGCGGCAAATTACGCATCATTTACCACAAGCTCTGGAGGAAGTCTCACCATCGCACCAACTGGGGGAACGACCTCAATCACCGGAGCACTCACGGTCAGCGGCACCACCACCCTCAACTCCTCACTATCTGGATTATTGAAAGCTTCATCTGGTGTGGTATCGACAGCAGTTGCAAATACTGACTATCAATCGCCGATAACACTCACAACCACAGGCACTTCCGGCGCGTCTACATTTGATGGGACAACACTCAACATCCCAAGCTATGCGGCAAGCACTGGTGCTGACCCATCTGCACTCGTTGGACTAACGGCAGTCAACGGAACGGCGACGACATTTATGCGCAGCGATGGCGCTCCTGCACTCAATCAAGCTATCACGCCGACGTGGACGGGATTGCATACTTTTAATGCAAATAATATTGGCGCAACTGTTACTGATAGAATTTTATTAAATAATGTTCAAACCGCTACAAATGGCAACCCCCAGTATTCACCTGCTTTTCATACTATTGCGCAGGCTTATTTTACAAATAGCTCAGCGTCTCAACAAATTGAAAGCAGATTTTATACAAGTAACGGTACCACAACAACTGCTGCATCTTCCTACCTAAATTTTGACTATAGACTTAATGGAGGAGCATGGACCAATGCATTTTCAATCTTTGGTGATAGTGGAGCAGCCGCTTCAGGTATATTAGTTGGTGGAACAGGAAATATATGGGGTAAGGCTGGTGTAGGATTAAGCTTTAGAGATTATGGCGCAGGTGGCAACACAATAACTTTTACAAATGGTAGTATCGCTACTCCAGGTGCAATAAATGCTACAGGAATTATTACCTCATCCAATGGATTTAGCACCGGAGGTACTAGTACCTTTTCAAATATAACTACAAACCAGATAAGTGCTGCCAATGTTATAGCCATCAACAAAGCTGATATCCGTACTACATCAACGGATGGCTTTTATATTAATGATATAACCGCAACATCTTCGGGTGTACCTGTACAATACTCGCCAAGAATTAGATTTACGGGACAAGCATGGAATACAACTTCGGTAGCAAATAATCAAGTGGATTTTATTGAAGAAGTACAACCCATTAGTGGTAGTACGGTTTCGGGTAATTTGGTTTGGAGTAATCAAATAAATGGGGGTGGATATACTCAAAAAATGAGTCTATCCAGTACGGGTAATTTAAGAGTAAAACCTTCGGTTGATTCATCAAATACATTTAGAATAGATATATTAGGAGGAACTCCTGCTATTCAAATGGGAACACTAGCTGGATTCCCTAGCTTAGCTGGAATTTGGCTTGGGAATGTTACACCGGCCGTAAGTAATGCATCCTTATATGGAAATACAACTACTACATTTTTAAATGCACCAAGCCGTGTTGGTTTTGAAATTGCTCACAATGAACTAGTGTCAATCACTTCTGTAGGATTGGGTATAGGTAAAACAGTTCCTACTGCACTTGTGGATATAAAAGCAGGTACAGCAACTGCTGGTACTGCACCGCTCAAATTCACTTCTGGTACCAACCTCACGACGACTGAAGCAGGTGCAGTGGAATATGACGGCACGTCATTGTTCTTTACTCCCTCTACTACCCGCTACAATATCCTCATGAATAACTACGGACTCGCTGGAGGGCAAACAATAGTTGGAGATACTGCTGCAAGTGGTAACCTCACCCTTACCTCTACGAGTAACGCAACAAAAGGAAACATAGTGTTTGGAACGAGTGTGTATGATGAAGCGAACAATAGGTTGGGTATCGCAAATGCAACTCCCGGATATATGTTGCACGTCGGATCGTCGTCGACGACGACAGGGACGACGGTTGCACGGTTTGAAAACGCAGGGGGGACGTGTGATATCGTGCCGTCGACTACCGGAGGAGTCACGTGTTCGTCTGATATGAACTTGAAGAAAAACATCACCACGCTTGCTGGTGAGTCGTGGGCACTAAGTACTACCGATACATCATCTGCTATGTCGACACTCGAAAAGATAGCGTCACTAGTGCCGGTGATGTACAACTGGAATACCGAAGCCGATAGCGACCCGACACACACAGGATTCATCGCACAAGACGTGCAACAGTTATTTCCCGACCTCGTCTCAGTCGACAAAGAGAGTGGATTTCTCTCACTCAACTACACTGGCCTTCTTCCGTACAGTATCGAAGCAATCAAAGAGATGAATTTCAATATTACTGCTATCGGTGATTTAGCAACACACAATACATGGCGCGATGCGCTGGTCGCGTGGTTTGGCAATGCGACCAATGGGATCAGTAAGATCTTTGCAGGTGAAGTACATACCAAGAGGATTTGTGTTGCCAAATCCGACGGCACCGAAGTCTGTATGACGGGAGACGAGCTCGAAGCCCTCAGCAATCAATCCGCGTTTGTAGGGCCAAGTAATTCTGGTGATCCGGTTACTCCTGTCGATGTCGTCGTGCCGGTTGTTCCTGTTGTTCCAGTCGTCGACACTACGGGAGGTGATACGCCGATAGTGCCCGATGGCGAAAAGACTCCTGTTGACCCACTTCCAAAAACAGACGAAGCGACTAGTATATCTATTGATATTCCAGCGAAAAATAATGCACCCACGGATCCTGTAGTA
The DNA here is from genome assembly GCA_038251535.1 of Minisyncoccia bacterium. GTDB lineage: Bacteria > Patescibacteriota > Minisyncoccia > Phycocordibacterales > UBA9973 > UBA4124. Next base: position 7,635 of record JBBSBF010000020.1, on the reverse strand, counting down.
CCGGTGGCTCCGACTACATCAGCTGAAACACCACCAGTGACGCTTCCACAACCACCAGTAGACGTATCACCAAAGCAACCAGCAGAGACACCAGTACCAGCAGTCGTTGAACCATCTCCCGTTACTCCATAGATAGTGTTGCAAAAATATGATCAGTGCCGTATAGTTCTTGGCACATATGCAACGAGAATATCCATTAGAAAAGGTAAGAAATTTCGGTATCATCGCACACATCGATGCGGGTAAAACCACCACGAGTGAACGAGTGCTTTTTTATACAGGAATGAGTCACAAGATAGGGGAAGTCCACGACGGAGAAACAACGACTGATTGGATGGAACAAGAGCGAGAGCGAGGGATTACGATCACGGCTGCTGCGGTGACGTGTGCGTGGATCCCCACCTACGCCAATAGCGACAAGTCCAAGAGCGTGCGGTTTAACATCATCGATACTCCAGGACACATCGACTTTACCGTAGAAGTAAAGCGCTCCCTTCGAGTACTCGACGGAGCTGTCGTTGTTTTTGATGGTGTTGCGGGAGTTGAACCACAAAGTGAGACCAACTGGCGTTACGCCGACGAAGCCAATGTGCCGCGTATTTGTTTTGTGAACAAACTCGATCGCACGGGCGCATCATTTGAACACTCGTACAAAACGATTCAGGATCGTCTTTCAAAAAAGGCAGTGCGCTATCAGATCCCGATCGGGTTGGAGGAAAAGCATGAAGGAGTGATTGATCTCCTTACGATGAAGGCGTACTTCTTTGAAGGAGAAATGGGAAGCCAGGTGATTGAAAAAGAAATCCCGGAAAACATGCTCGATGAAGCAAAGAAATATCATGCAGAACTCGTCGAACGCATCGTTGAAAATGATGAAGCACAGATGAATGCATATCTCGAAGGCACGGAGCCAAGTATCGCCGAGCTCAAAGTCACTATGCGTAAGGCAGTGATCGCAAATGCAATATTTCCTGTTTTTGCAGGAAGCGCACTTAAAAACAAAGGAGTCCAACTCGTTCTCGATGCAGTCGTCGATTATCTCCCAGCACCAAGTGATATGAAGCCAGTCAGTGCCATCAATCCTGACACCGATGAGCCAGTGCTCTGTCCACCAGATGATAGTGCGCCGTTTGCAGCACTTGCATTCAAGTCTATGAGTGATCCCTTTGTGGGACAACTCGTATTTTTTCGCGTGTATTCAGGTACTGTCGAAGCAGGTTCGTATATATACAACCCTCGTACTGGCAACAAAGAACGTATGAGTCGTATCGTGCGTATGCAGGCCGACCAACGTGAAGAAGTCAAAAAAGTATTTGCAGGCGAGATTGCTGCTGCGGTTGGACTCAAGGATACCAAAACCTCTGATACACTCTGTGAAGAAGCACACCCCATCGCGCTCGATCGTATTACGTTTCCACAACCGGTTATTTCGCTTCGCATCGAACCAAAGACAAAAGCCGACCAAGAAAAAATGGGACTTGCACTCAACCGACTTTCGGACGAAGACCCGACGTTTATCGTATCGACTGATCCTGAAACCGAAGAAACGATCATTGCAGGTATGGGAGAACTTCACCTTGAAATTCTTGTCGACCGTATGAAGCGTGAGTTCAATGTTGAAGCAAATGTTGGTAAACCGCAAGTAGCATACCGCGAAACGATCACCGGCGAAGCCCAGACTGAAGGCAAATACATCAAGCAATCGGGAGGAAAGGGTAACTACGGTCATGTGAAGATCAAGATCAAGCCGATGGATCAAACAATCAAGGCAGAAGATTTGCCAAAAAATACGACTCGCAAAAACGGCTACGAATTTATCAATACGATCAAAGGAGGCGCCATCCCGAACGAATACATTCCACCGATTGAAAAAGGATTTAAAGAAGGACTCGATCGCGGAGTGCTCGCAGGATTTAAACTCGAAAACGTATCTGTTGAGCTGTACGATGGGAGTTTTCATGAAGTCGACTCCAACGAAATGGCGTTCAAGATCGCAGCAAGTATGGCCGTCCAAGAAGGTGCACGTCAGGCAAAGCCCGTCATCCTTGAGCCGATGATGAAAGTTGAAGTGGTTGCTCCGGACAAGTTTTTGGGGGATGTGACGGGATCTCTGTCGAGTCGCCGCGGTATTATCGAAGGCATGGAAACGAGGGGACTGAACCAAGTCGTCAACGCAGTGGTGCCGCTCTCAGAAATGTTTGGCTATATGACGACGCTCCGCAGTATGACTGAAGGACGCGCAGGGTTTACGATGGAATTCCTCCGCTACGACATCGTTCCACAGAACGTCGCCGACACGATCATCGCCGCACGGAAATAAATCCGAATTAGAAAAAATCCCCCAGGTCCGACCTGTGGGGATTTTTGTTTGTTTGACATCGTGTTGGATAAGAGTAGAGTGGGGGAAAATTTAAAACAATGAAAAATAAACAGCAATTACCATGGCTTACTCATACAATGAGCAAATCAGGATTAACCGAAGGTGTAATTAACTATCTAACCACGAGAACAAAATTTGAACCATTGTCCTGGTTAGAGTTTTTCACTATTTGGAAAATAGAAGGGAGTGCCTTTCTTGATACAAGTATTTTCCAGGAAAAAATGGCAGTATTCTTTGATAAAAGAAAGAAAAAGAATTTCTCTGAAAAAATGGCAGAGTTAAAAAAAGTAATTCCAAATAAGGATGCGAAAGAACTTCTCATAGTTTCATTACCGTTTAATTCAGCAATATTGCTGTGTAACGAATTTTGGGACTACTGGAGATTGTTCAAAAGAATTAAAAATCGTAATCAAAAGGAAAAAATACTTCAGTGTATACGTGAACTGGTTCCTGCGCAAAAGTTTAGGAATGATGGGTATAAGAGCATGCTCCATATATATTTTGATATGTCAAAAGATTTCCCAGTTTATCGAGAAACAGCACTTCTCCTTATCGAAAGCAAAGTACTGGACGGCGATGAAACGCTATGGAACTTGAAGAAAGAGATCACATATACTGATTCTCAGATTAAAGGTTTATTGTCTGTGTGGATGAACGATAGAATATTTCTAATGTCTGATCTGTTTGAGCTACTTTTCCTGACTGGCAGCGCCTTGGTAAGTATGGCGATTATCAAACATATACAAGAGACTGGTAGTAACGACATATCCGATATTACGTTTGAGAAGATAAGAAAAAATCTTTCTAAAGACTCATCCACCACATTGGAAATTGATGTGTATGCCTATCTACCAATATTGTGCGCTGCAGTTGAAAAAATGCCAAATCTTCAATCTGAGGAAGTATTACGCTCATTGCTTCCAACTTATGATGAGAAAAATGATTTTCTCGTACAAATTGTGGAAAAAGTTCTTGAAATAATTTGCATACGTCAAAAATATGTTACATCAAAACAGTTCATGCTCTGGTACAAATATTGCAAAAATCCTAGTCTTATTAGGTTATGTATCGTTAGTATTATTGACGATAGAGCGTATTGGAATTTGGAAAATAGTGTTCAGGCGTATGAACTCTGTTTGAAGCCAGAAATTATTGAAGCAGCAATTCACGGATTATTGCCGGGTATGAAATACGGAACGACTGACCAAATCTTCTTTTTTCTCAATTGGGCTAAACCATTACCGTGGTTTGCTGATGTGAAGAAAGTCATTATTGACCAAAATAAAATGGAAGAGTGGTGGAATGACTTGTATTGCAATGATGCTAATAAATACTTAACACTTATGAAAACATTGCTGTAGGTACGTAGTTCTTTATCCAAATCCCCCAGGTCCGACCTGTGGGGATTTTTGTTTGTTTGACATCGTGTTGGATAAGAGTAGAGTGGGGGAAAATTTAAAACATGAAAACAATACTTCAAACCGTTGAAGTTCGGCCAATCTTTACACTTGATTTGGTTAGAAGATACCTCAACGATGAGGTATTGAAACACAGCACCGAAATAAATCAACAATTACAGAGAATGAAGGAAATGAAGGAGAGAGAGTGGCAAACGCTACGTATCACCGCAACTAATATCCCCCCAAAGATGACGTTTGAGTCAAAATATCCTCGTCCAACAAAAGTATTGGAAACGTTTTATTTGAAACAGGATGAAATTGTACTTTCAACACCGTATGTACTGGGTTGTATTGAACAATATCCTGTGGATGTATTTAACTGGTTACGAAGTTTTCAGTCACTTGAGGTAGTAGAGCAACCTGATGGATGCCTGGTAACTATTTTTAAAAGAAAATCCCAACTCTGTGTTCGGAGAAAGGAAGACGGGCTTTCTGTCGTGTTTTCTGACTTTACGTGTGATTTCAATATACGTGCAGCTCATGCTCATACCAGTAGTGATAGTACCGTCAGATACGTCACTACTAAAAAAATTGATCTTTTAAGGCGCAAACTGCTCGATTTGTCGCAAAAAACAATTGGATAACCCCCTCACGTATATCGTTGAGGGATTTTTATTGAGTACGGCACGTGTGGGGTTTGACAATCCACCTACAATTGCTATGATGAATCACACTCGCAATATTGCGTTGTTTTTGTTTTCCCGCATTGCCCAGATGGGCTTTGCAAAACCCTGGGTCATCCCACGGTATTAAAATTATTAATTTTTAAATATTTATATATGGCAGAAGCATTCAAAAGAGACAAGCCGCATGTAAACGTCGGAACCATCGGTCACGTTGACCACGGCAAGACGACACTTACCGCTGCAATCCTCCACGTGTTGAACATGGCAGGAAACACCGTCAAACTCAAAGGAGTTGGCGACATTGATGGCGCACCTGAAGAAAAGGCGCGTGGTATTACGATCAACATCTCGCACAATGAGTACGAGACGAAAAATCGTCACTACGCACACATCGACGCTCCAGGTCACGCTGACTACATCAAAAACATGATTACTGGTGCAGCACAAATGGACGGCGCAATCATCGTGGTTGCGGCGACTGATGGTGCGATGCCACAAACTCGTGAGCACATCCTCCTTGCAAAACAAGTAGGGGTACCAAAAATTATTGTATTTTTGAACAAGTGCGATATGGTTGACGATCAAGATATGATTGAACTCGTCGAAGAAGAAATCCGAGAAATCCTTGAAAAACAAGGCTTTGACAAGAACGCTCCAGTGATCCGAGGTTCAGGACTCAAGGCACTTGAATCGACTTCACTCGAAGATCCATGGGCACAAAAGGTCCTTGAGCTCACCGAAGCACTCGATACCTACATTCCACTTCCAGTTCGAGAAATCGACAAACCATTCCTTATGCCGATCGAAGATATCTTTTCAATCGAAGGACGAGGAACTGTGGTTACCGGTCGTATCGAACGAGGTGTCGTTAAAGTAGGTGAAGAGGTAGAAATCGTTGGTATCAAAGACACGACCAAGACAACAGTCACTGGTATCGAAATGTTCAACAAGTCACTTTCTGAAGGTCAGGCAGGAGACAACGCAGGGATATTGCTCCGCGGTGCTAAAAAAGAAGACCTCACTCGAGGTATGGTTCTTGCAAAGACAGGAAGCGTAAAGCCACACACTGACTTTGAAGGTGAAGTCTACATCTTGAAGAAAGAAGAAGGAGGACGACACACTCCATTTATCAACGGATACAAACCACAGTTCTACATCGGTACGACTGATGTCACTGGTGAAGTGACACTCCCTGCAGGAACAGAAATGGTCATGCCAGGAGACACAGTAAAGATCAACGTCAAACTTGTCGTTCCCGTTGCACTCGAAGACCAACGTCGTTTTGCGATCCGAGAAGGAGGACGAACGGTCGGTGCTGGAGTCGTTACTAAAATTATTGCGTAATACGCACAACGGTAGGAGAAGCGAGGCCCAATCGATAAAAACATTTGCACTTATCATTGACCACCTCACGCTCTACCAAGCTCTTCAAATATATGGCTACAAAAACAAAAACAACAACTGCTCCAAAAGAGAAATCAAAAGCAGGAGCAAGTGACATACAGTCAATGCTCCGCATACGTGTCAGAGCGTACGAGAACAAGATTTTAGACGCATCAGTCAAACAGATCGTCGACACGGCGATCCGATACGATGCAGTGGTGCGAGGACCAATCCCGCTTCCAACTGAAATCAAGAAATACACCGTCAACCGTTCTCCATTCATCTACAAAAATGCTCGTGAGCAATTTGAGATGCGTGTCCACAAGCGTCTGATCGACATCGAAAACCCTTCACCAAAAGTCATCGAGGCGCTCACCAACCTCTCGATGCCATCTGGTGTTGATATAGACGTGAAGATGCTATAGTCCTTGGATAAGCTCAGGATTAACCAAAAAAGTCCCCGATTGGGGGGCTTTTTTGTTGTTTGACATTTTTTTGAGAAAAATATAGTGTTTTTAAAAACTACTGTGTATGTCAAAAAAAATAAATAAAGAAAAAAAAGTACCAAAAGAAAAATCTATTTTTAAGGGAAAACAGCCAAAAATAACCGCAAGAAAAATAAAGAAAAAATCAAATGTAATTAAGGGAAAAGAAGCGCTTCCTCTGTAATCACACTATTAGATATGAATCCCCGAAAGGGGATTTTTTGCTATACTTTTAGAGTAACATCATCTATACTGATCATGCAAAAGAGCGACTTGCTCAACGGAAAATCTTGAAACGAGATATTCGCTCTGCAATAACTGACCCTACCATCACAGCAACACGTAAAGACGGCACAACACTCATTCAAAAAAATATCACAAAAAGGACGCTTGAAATTATCTATAAAAAGAGCCATACTACTTGCGTAATCATAACGGCGTATTATTTATGAAAATGACCCACGACAAAACTGCAGATGCGCTCTACTTCTCTCTTCAAAAAGGGTCAGTCTTTCGTACGATCAAGCTCGACAACCGTCTTTTAATAGATACCAATAAAAAGGGTCAGATTCTCGGTATTGAGATATTACAGGCAAGTCAGCAGCTCGCAAATAAGAAGCCGATTATTGCAAATTTGAAAATTCCAGCTCTTGCATAAAAGTCTCCGATCAGGGTTTTTTGCTTTGAAATATACCACTATGGTATTATCAGAATATGAACAATTTAGAAAACTGGAATTCTGGAGGGAGCACTAGTACACAAAGCTCTAGTGTTGAAACTAATACTACCCAAGAAGCAACGCTGTCTCCAGAAGAAAAACTGAAACAAATAAAAGAGAAGATCAAGGAAACTATTGATTCCCTCCCTCCCACTGCTCATCTCGTCGATATTTATCAAAGATCATTTAGTGTTGATCATTATCATCCTGAAAGAGCAGAAGAAGTTTCAAAATTGATGGTATTGCGAGCTAAATTAACTTCTATGCTTGATCATATGAATAGGTATATAAATTCAAATGATGAAGATTTTCAATATTTCCTAATATCACCATCTTTTAATTCTCAAGAATTAAAAGATCTATTAAAATCAAAAAACGGTAAAGACTTTCTTGATGCTGATACTCATAAGATATTTGAACTCATTAATTCTCTAGAAACGATGAAATCATAGGAAAGTTTTAATTAGTGTTACTATGAATGATAATTTGCACTATTTTCATTCCCGTGTATAATCACCCTACCAATTTAAATATCTTTTAAATGGTCCAATACCCTTATATACGGCATTCAATGACGTCTTGG
>JBBSBF010000019.1:0-11753 GCA_038251535.1 Minisyncoccia bacterium | reverse complement strand
GGGGACACTTTGTTATCTCACTCTTTGGAAACCCACGGTTTTCCAACGCTGCGCTGCCTTCCTCCACGGGAGACCAGATGTTCTCCCGACCCCACTCCGGTTCGATTTTTTTTCAATTACATTTGAAAAAATCACAAATCAAAAACCACCACAGAAGTGGTGATCTTTGATTTGTGACCCTACGGGGAATCGAACCCCGATTTAAAGCTTGAAAAGCTTCCGTCCTAACCGTTAGACGATAGGGCCATGTATAATATGGCGTCTGTATTGTACAAATTTTCACCAAAAAAACAAGCCGCATGAGCGGCTTAAAATTAATTTACTAAATTTAAATCTTTGAATATTTCATTTTCAAGTAGTATTTCTGCGTGGAGCTTATTGTTTTTATCCAAGAAAAGGTGATAAGGTTGATCCTCCTGATTATCAGGTTCAAAGCCCCAAAAACGGCAGTTGTAAAAATCCATTCTACTAAGAATTTCAACAAGACATTTATTAGAAGCAAATACGCATACTGAATTCCTTGCATCATTTTCTTTGTACAAATGAACATCCAAGATAGATTCTGTTATCAAATCACCCATTGTAGGAGTTAGTTCCTCGTCGGATATTTGATTCACGTAAAACGTTAAAGGTGTTTTATTCATGTGAACGTACCCTTTTTCTGCATATCTGTTAATTGCTTTTGCATATATTTTCGGCAGATAACAGATGCCAATTGATTTTTCCTTAATTTTAATTCCCAAAAGTACTTTGGAAAAAATACGGAAGATTCTAAAATCAGCCTTGTTAAAGCAAGCAATTTTAATAGTACTCATAAGTATATTTTTAGTGAACAAAATGGATTTTAAGTATTGTAACATATTTATTCAAAAACGCAAATATTATCGCAGAAATTGCTTGGATATGTTATATTTTGGAGCACAGAAGCGCGGTTAGCTCATATGGTTAGAGCGCAGCATTGACATTGCTGAGGTGAGAGGTTCGATCCCTCTACCGCGCACAAGTCAAAAAAATCTAAACTGCTTTAGATTTTTTTAGATTTGTGCGAGTCGGAGTGTTGGTTTTGTTTGAGCTTGTCTCAAGGCAAAACCCACGAGGCGGGGTCGCGAGATTTTTTCGTCAGAAAAAATACTGGTGACCACAAGTCAAATAAAATTATGAAAAAATTATTCTCATCCCTTACATTCAAAATCATCACGTACGTATTTGCCGTCGTCGGACTTGTCTTCACGCTTGTCTTTATTGCGATGCAGTTTGGTTTCCTCGATGTTCGTGGTTCGAGCGTCGATCGCAACGCGTCTCTGGGTGCCATTCCCAAGACGGACAACACCAATGGATGTCTGACCGAAAAGGGAACGGTAGCATCACAGGAGCCATGTGATTGGAATAAAACGGCAGAGTGGTCAGTGGTGCACGATGGACTTCTGAAAGATCAGGCTATCTTGAGTAAAGTTTCAAATCAAACCGATATATCAGAGCGCATGATTGCGGCTGCAGTCATCCCCGAGCAGTTGCGCTACTTTACGAGTAACCGTGAGAGTTTCAAGAAATATTTTGAACCGCTCAAGATCCTCTCATCTCTATCCAAGTTTTCTCTCGGCGTTTCAGGTATCAAACAAGATACGGCAGATCGTATCGAGCAATACGCCAACGATCCAACCTCTGAGTTCTATCCAGGGGCAGGGTACAGAGAACTCATCGCATATGCACCCGCTGCAAATCATGACACGGAGCTCTACAATCGACTGACCGACAGCAAAAATCATTACTACTCATATCTCTACACGGCGCTCTATCTCAAAGAAATCCAAGGCCAATGGAGTCGCGCTGGTTACGATGTCTCAAAACGTCCTGACGTACTGGTCACGCTATTTAATCTCGGTTTTGATGCATCACACCCCAACGACAACCCACGCATCGCAGGCTCGGTCATTACAATAGGGGGCAAAGACTATCGATTTGGTGAACTCGGCACGCTGTTTTATCAGTCAAAAGAACTACAGGGTTTGTAAAACTAAAAATATCGACTTTTTGAAAATTTGCGGAAGGAGAGGGATTCGAACCCTCGATCAGGTTACCCCGATGCCGCTTTTCGAAAGCGGTACATTCGACCACTCTGCCACCCTTCCATATATTCGCTTCGCTCAAACGGAATCCGCTTCGCGCGAGGTTGCTTCGTGTTCGCCACCTCGCTTTGCTCGGAATATTATTTACCAGTTTTTAACCAGACATACATATCCTCGATCGCTTTGACAGCATCTCCTGCGGCAATGTTGTTTTGGTGATAGAGCCCATCGGTGCAATCTCCTGCGGCCCAAATGCCGAGCTGTTTCGTCCGTTGATTCATTGGGTCGACAATAACTTTGCCGTACTGATCGATAGGGGCGACGTCTTTGATAATGTCAGTATTTGGGATCTGTCCAATCTCGACAAATACGCCACTAACGGGGAGTTCGGTAATGTTTGTGGTGCCATTTTCTTTATATACAACTGCTGAGACAAATTTATCACCCTTTACTTCGAGTAGCTCTACATTGGTTCGAAGCGTAACATTTGAAAGTTTTGACACATGTTCAACCGTGATTGGATCTGCTCGATAGTGTTCGCTTCGGTGCAGCAGTGTTATGTGCTCTGCATACTGTGCAAGCTGGAGGACTGCTTCGAGTGCCGCATTACCTCCACCGATGACGACGACGGGCATACCAGAGAATAGTGGGCCATCACAGGTCGCACAGTAGAGAATGCCTTTGTGTTCAAAGGTATCGGCCCCAGGAACTGTCAGCTGTCGGTGACGTGAGCCAGTTGCGACCAGTACACTCCTGGCTTGTATGGATTCACTTTGTCCATCGATACCGATGGTAAACGTTGTACCAGCTTTTTCTATCTTTGTGACGCGTTTGCCGGTAGAGAACGTGAGTGTGTGTTCTGGCTTCGTGTATTCGTCAACGTGCGCTCGCAAATGCTGTGCGAGATCAGTGCCTGATATTGCGTTGGTGCCAATCCAGTTGTAGATCATATCTGAGACCGCTGATTGCCCGCCAACTTCTTCGGCGATCATGATCGTCTTTATTCGTTTTCGTGCAGCATATACTGCCGCAGCACAAGCCGCAGGACCACCTCCAACAATAGCTAATTCATATTCCATCGAAAGAGTATAACAGGTCTCTCATAAAAAAGAAAAAGGTATTTGCCGTCGCGTAATTTTCTGCTGACCTATTGCCTGCTTCGCAACGGCAATTTCCTTCGGAACCGGATAAAATACAAAGCAGATTGTATTTTATTGCCCCACCTCAGACCAGACCGTCTTGCGAAAGACGGCAAATACCTTTTTTTACTCACTTTTAAACGAAATGCTATGCGCTTTTGAGAGCTTCTACTTCTTGTTTCGTCGGAGAAAGGCGGGGATAGCACCAAAGTTGTCGAGGTCATCTTCGACTGTCTCTGTATCAGCGAGTTCGGCATCTTTTATTTCAGCTTTTTGAATCATTGGCTTTGATTCTTCGGCAGCGACACGTTCCGCAGCCTGTTCTTGTCTGTTGAAAAGTTCTCGGCTCCCTGGACTAAAGAGTGTACCTTTTTTTCCACTATCGCTTGGAAACCCAGTTGCGATGACAGTGATTTTGATCTCACCTTTCTTGATGCGTTCGTCGAGAATCGTACCGATGATGACACGAGCGTCTTTGTCGATGGATTCGGTGATAACCTTTGCGGCATCTTGGAACTCTGCCATAGTGAGATCGTCATTACTAGAGATGGCAAAGAGGACTCCTTTTGCGCCGTTGATGGAGATATCGAGGAGGGGAGAGTTGATCGCTTGGATCGCTGCTTTTTCTGCACGTCCGTCTCCTGAAGCAAAGCCTACTCCCATGAGTGCGGTTCCGGCATCGGTCAAGACGCTTTTCATGTCGGCAAAGTCAACGTTGATAATACCAGGAGAGGCGATAAGTTCTGAGATACCTTCAACAGCTTGTCGGAGGACTTCATCACATTTTGAAAATGCATCTTTGAATGTTGTGTCTTTGCCTGCAATAGCAAGGAGTCGGTCGTTGGGGATGACGATGATTGCATCAACTTCACGCTCGAGTTCAGAGATGCCTTGTTCTGCGATACGCATCCGTTGGTTGCCTTCAAAGAAGAACGGTTTGGTGACGACTGCAACAGTAAGGATACCTTGTTCTTTTGCGGCTCGTGCGACGACTGCAGCAGCTCCAGTACCAGTTCCTCCCCCCATGCCACAGGCGATGAATACCATGTCAGAACCTTTGACTGCGTCCTGGATCTCTGCTTTGGTTTCTTCGGCTGCTCGCGCACCGACTTCTGGGTTCATGCCAGCACCAAGTCCTTTGGTCAAGTTTTTACCAAGATGAATTTTTTTCTCTGCCATTGAGTTGTGGAGGTCCTGTACGTCAGTGTTCATCGCGACGAATTCGACTGCGCGAACTTTCGCCTCCATCATGTGATTTAAGGCGTTTTTACCAGACCCACCAATACCAATGACCTTGATACGTGCAGCTGTTTCAATTTCGGGTATGACTTTTGGCATATAATTTCTCGTTAATTCTCTCCCTTTCCAAGGGTTAGTACTATGGTGATATAGTAGCAGAATTACGCCACAGCGCAATCAATATTGACAAAAAATGAAACTATCATATGGTGTTTAAAAATTACATTATGAAAAATCTATTTTGCTTTTAACTTTATCCCTTTAAACTTTCTACGGCATCAACTGTCGAAAGAAATTTTTGATAGTCGAAAGAAATCCTTCGTCCGAAGAATTTGAAGTACGGATTGATTTTGATGGCACACGGTCAATGACACTGGTGGCGACACCGTATGCAACGACGAGGCGCTGATCTTTGGATACCTTGATCGCTTGTGAAGATTCGGTAGGGAATTCGAGGAATCCGGTTTTTATTGGAATTTTTAGCATACTTTTTGCAACTGATTCGATCATCGGGATTTGCGATCCACTACCGATCAGTATTGCGCCTGCGGGAAGTAGTCCACTACGTCCTATTTTCTTAAAATATTTATCAATCAACTCAAAGATGTCTGAGAGACGTGCTTCGATAATTTCATCAAGCTTTCTTTTTGATACTGCATTGAACCCAACAACACCGAGTTTGATATTTTCTGCTTCTTCGGGGCTAATGCGTAATCCAAGCGCAATGTCTTTGGTGATATCTGTTGATCCTATACCAAACACATGGAGTGACGTGAGTGAGTTATTTTCAAATACCGAAACAGAAACGGTTTCTGCACCAACATCGATCAGTGCACAACCAAAGTTACGCTGTACATCGGTGAGTAACAGCTGCTCAGTTGCAATCGGAGTCGCGGTAAAGCTTGTTACTTTGATCCCGGCATCATTGACTACAGAGAGAAGGTCATCGAGATGTTGTTGAAAGCAGGTAATAAACAATACTCTCACCTCCAATTTAAATCCGGCAATTCCTTCGGGTCTTGCAGGCAGCTCTTTTCCGTCAACCTTAAAAGAAATGGGGAACGCATGAAGTATCACTTTGTTTTTTAGCTCAACCTTACTTTCAGCATCTGCGATACCTTTTTCGATATCGAGTTTGCTGATGATACTATCAGCTCTTGTCACCATCACACTGCCTTGGGCGTATTCACAGCCGAGTCCAATGCCGCCAATTGCGAGACTTGCGGTGCGGATGCGCTCCCCACTGTCCGTTGCGGCGAGTTCGATGGCTCGTTTTAGACTTTGTACTGCTTCAGCATGGTTGATGATATATCCATGTCGCAATCCTTTTGTTTGGACAACTCCAACACCGATGATAGAAGGAATTGGCGCAGACGACTGCTCGCACACCACTACTTTAGTGAGTGAGGTACCGATATCAATGCCGACTGAGGTGGTTTGTTTCATTGGTGGATAATGGAGTTGAAGCGAAATGGAGTAATAATTTCTTTTCCGTACGTTCCATTGTACTCCCATGTGCCATTCCTTTCAAATGCAGCATGCTATGGATAACTATAAACGTAACAAAATTGTCGTACGTCATATAAAAAGATCGGTACTGTGAACGAAGAATACTTTTGCATAAAAATATTTCTCCACTTTTTTTAGTCAGTGAAAACGAAAGTGTGTTTGGTATGTAGGATTTGTTGCGGTAGGTTTGGTTGATCTTTTGCGCAGTTTTCGGCGATACAAAGGCAATCGATAGTTCGTATGAAGTGCCGAGTATCTTGTCTCGTATAGCAACAAATGGGACACGTGGAAGTGTCCCGGTATAAGAAATAGTGAGATTGTTTGCTTCGAGAGTCATTGGCTACATTTTGCCAAGTTTTTTGAGGCGTTCGACTTCTACACGGCGAGAGAGGCGTCGCAAACGCATGTTTTTTTCGGCAAGTTTTGACATCGGACGAGTACTGTAGCGGTTGCCTTTGACCTGTTGAATGATACCTGCTTCTTGCATCTTGCGCGAAAAACGACGGATGAGACTAACCCCATTTTCGTGTGCATTACGCTTGAGCTCTATATTGATGGTTGACATGGGCGATATCGTACCACAATAGATATACGGGTGCAAGACGATTATTAAAATCGCTCTGGATTTTGCTCTATTTTATATGGAAAACGCAGTGACTTGAGAAAGGTAACTACATCGTCTCCTTCGTCTTCGATGTACGTCAGTGGTGCTTTGATCACCCAGACCATGAGTACTTTCATACTTCCGGGACTGATACGTCTCGGTGCGAGTGGAGTGATATCACTGTTGGTAAAGAAAGATTCGATTGACTGTTTGACTCTCTGGCTATGCCCCTCTGGTATGGTAAGTGAGATTTTGATCAGCAATCCATACGGTGGATATCCCAATTCTTTGCGCACTGAGAGTTCATCGTGTAAGATCGCATTGATTTTCTGTGTTTCAAGTTGTCGGATCATTGGAAACTGTGGCAATCGAGTACAAACGATGACGCCGGCACTCGATTGTTCGTTGCACTCCATCACTAGGCGCAATGCATTTTCAGTAGTATAGAGTGACGGAGTTGAAAGCAACCGATCAAAAAAAGGAAACAGTGTGTAGTGAATGTTTTTTAGATACGGTAATACTTTTGTCGTACCAATGAGCACAAAAAATTTCTTTTGTTGCGTCGTTCGTATGATTGTTTCAATCGATGTGCTGTCGGGTGTGATATCATCGTTGATTATCGCGACGTGCTCTTCTCCGACGAGTGAAGTAACTTCTTGGTAGATACTTTCTGATCCAATCGAGAGTGGTGTGATGTTCCAGCTACCACAGTGCACACAGGTGTAATCTAGAGGCAACGTATCTCCACAGTGCAAGCATATAAAGTACCGCTCTTTTGATCCGTTGGAAAGTATTCGGTTTCGCAAGACAACAGGCAGCGTGCACGTAGCACAGTTGACGACTGTTGCGCAGTCAGCACATCGTGACAATGGAGCAATGCCTTTCCGGTGTGTGTAGATGAACAGACGATATTTTTTCTTTTGTGCGTGACGGATGAGATCGATCACTTCACTCGGCAGTGTTGTTCGGTATGATTCTATCGCTACAATATGGAGTTTGTCCGGAACATAACTACGAGGAACATGGGCTAAGTTGAGTCGTTCGAGTGTTTCGAGTCGAGGTAAGGTATCGCCCCACACAAGTTGAACGCGAGAAAATTCAGAGAAATGCTTGATCAACAAACGCATATCGATGCCATATCGATCAGCAGTTTTATATAGCGAGCTGCTTTCACTTTCTACAATGACGCACCCAATGTCTGATCGAGGGATAAGAAAATATCCCGGTGTCACAAATACTAACAGTGGGCGTTCTGTTGATTTGATCAATGCAAAATAAGAACGTACATCTTTTTTAGTTGTTTTGCTGTGGAGGATTACCACATGTTTTTGAATGCCTTTTTCAAGTCTTGATTTCCATAACTCCAAAGAACGAATCGTAGGAGCAACAACATACACACTTTTTTTTGCGGCAAATGTCGAACGGATCAATCGTTTGTATTCGTCACTTCTTGTGCTTGTTGTTCCGATTGAGACTGATTCGGAAAAAACTGATTCGCTTTGTTTTATGAGTTGATCAGGGAGTTTTTCTGCGCGAATATACTCAAAGAGTATCTGAGGTATCGCGCTACCCGCAATTGCACCAACAGGAGCCATAGTTTGGACCGCAGTCAGTGCGAGGGCCTTGATGGTGTTTTCAAAAAAATGCAAATGCACGATAATTCGAGCTATTTTTTTCAATGAAAAAGCAGCTTGCTTTATCATTGTTTTTGCTTCAGTCAACGGGACGCTATCGATGACGATGGCGTGAATCTCTCGTTTGCCAAACGGTACCGCTACCAGCGTGCCTGGCTCCAATACATGTGGGCTATAGTAGGACAAGATATCAAAGGGGATACCTCTCGCTATCGGAATGACTGTTGCTACATGCATAGATGCACTATACTATTTGTACTACCATGTGGAAACTCCGTTCAAATAAAAAAATAGGTATCGATCTTGGGACAACCAATACCCTCGTCTATATAGCGGGTAAGGGTATTGTGCTCAATGAACCAACGGTTGTTGCTGTTGATCGAACTTCTAAAGCCATTGTTGCCATAGGTAGTGATGCAAAAGATATGATCGGGAAAACACCTGACTCAATATCGGTATATCGACCAATGCAGGATGGCGCGATTGCTGATTACACTATTACTTATGCGATGTTGCGCTATTTTTTAACCAAAGCATTAGGTCGGAGTACACTCTTTAAACCAGATGTGTTGGTCTCAGTGCCTGCAGGGATTACTTCTACTGAACGACGCGCAGTAGTTGAGGCAACCATGAAGGCAGGGGCAAAGAGTGCCATCATTGTCAAAGAAGCTGTGCTCGCAGCGCTCGGAGCGGGGGTTTCTATCAATGACGCAAAGGGCTGCATGATCATCGATAGTGGGGGAGGAACAACAGATATCGCAGTGATTTCGCTTGGTGGTATCGTGGCTTCGACATCAGTTAAATGTGGCGGCAACAAACTTGATCAGGCAATTATTGACTACATCAAACGTACTTACAACGTGTACATCGGAGATCAGACAGCTGAGGAAATCAAAAAATCGTTGGCGGCAGCACTACCGATCTCTCCCGATGCAAGTGCAGCGGTAAAAGGGAGAGATAGCGTGACTGGTCTACCGATCACCTTAACGATCACTACGAACGAGTTGGTAAAGGCTATTGATTACGAACTCAAGCTGATCATAAAGGCGATAAAAAATGTTTTGGAGCAAACACCTCCAGAACTCGCCAGTGACATTATTGATAACGGTATCGTGATGACTGGAGGAACTGCGGGATTGGCGCACTTGCCTAAATTGATCGAACAACAAACTGGCATCAAGGTGCGTGTGTCGGATGATGCACTCTATGCAGTCGTCAACGGCACAGGGATCCTTCTCGAACATTTGGACGAATACAAACGATCGATATTGATAAAACGATGATCACCAAAGAAATCATTGACCAATACAAACCACAACGAATGTTGCTCGTCCAGGGCGCTGATACTGCTTTTGCTACGCTCGAAGCCGAGTTGCGACCATTGTATGAAAATCTCCATACGCTGTGTGTTTCTCGATTTACTATCGACCATGCGCGTATAGTCGCTGCGTTTGCAGGAGAGGGTAGTGGGAGTGAAAGGATACTTCTCGTGTATTTTGTATTTTTTTCTACTGAAGCAGCGCAGGTGTTGTTGAAATCTATCGAAGAACCTGATCAGCAAACTACTATTATTTTTATCACTCCGTATCCATATACTGTTCCGATCACAATCCGATCGCGTGTTGCGTTAATTCAACATGTTCAAACCATTCTTTCTACACAACATTATACTTCGAGCGAACTCGTGACGTATATTAAAAAAGAACTGTCGAGCGATAGCATCGAGGATGCTTCTGCACGTAAAGCACTAGCGATCACGCTTCTCGATCAACTAGAGCTGCAATGGAAGGCAATACCACAAAAAGCTCGCGTGATATATGAAGCAAAGCACATGTTGCTCCATGCAAACCTTCCGACTAAATACGTGTTGGAATACGTCGCATCGGCAACGGCATGATTGACAAAATGGATTGTAGTGCTAGTATCACAAAAAACAATATTGTTTAAAAATAAATAATACAATCTATGCAAGCTATTGCCACATCTACTAACGCTGATCCGCATCTATATGCGATAAGTACACCATCAAATTCTGAAGCTGAAACAACAATTTTTAATTATTGGTGCAATCAAATTACGCAACAAAAGAACCTCTCGGTATGCGTTGAAAGAGTATCTTTTAGTGTTCAATCCGTTGTAGTTTCTAAGCAGTGGATCCCTTTTAAAGGCAGAGTTATTAGAAAAATTTCTGCAAAACCATTTGAAGTAACTAAGCCAACTATTACTTTTGTAAATACAGCATTATCCATTAAAGGTAATTTTTCAAATGGAAAAGCAATGTTGAATGAGGTAAGTGCGGGTGGACATTGCGTGATTGAGATACAACTTAGTCATGCTGACTGGAGACGTTTCTTGAAAAATAAAATTTCTGGGAGTGTGCTTTCTGTTGATGAAAGCAGACGAATTGTCACCATTTCTCCAAGCACACTTTGCTCAATTCATTATAGGTAATATTGCCAACATCATAACATCTCTCTGATAAACAAGAGGGATTTTTTATTACTTACTTTTACTATCTCCTGGTATACTAGCTCTCATGTATACACTTGAAGCATTTAAGAAAGAAGCAGCGGGAGCCGAAGCATGGCTTCTCAAAGAGTACAGCCAGATACACACAGGCAGAGCAGCTCCTGCGCTTCTCGATGGGGTGCAGGTGGAGAGTTATAGTGCGTATCAACCACTCAAAAACGTATCGAGTGTTTCGATTGAGGACCCAAAGACGTTGCGGGTTGTACCGTGGGACAAATCTCAAATCAAAGATATCGAACGTGCGCTTCATGCGGCAAATCTAGGATTCTCTGTATCCGTGGATGACGTTGGCGTGCGTGTGATTATCCCGGCACTGACGACTGAAACACGCAACCAACTCGCAAAGATTGCCAAAGACCGCCTCGAAGATGCACGCATCACGGTGCGTAAAGCTCGTGAAGAAATGCTCTCATCCTTAAAAGATCAGAAACTTCCCGAAGATATGTTTCGCAATGCAAAGGACGATCTTCAAAAACTTGTTGATGGTGTAAATGCAACGCTTGAAGGAATGCTTGAGAGGAAGGAGAAGGAGATACAAAGCTAGATTGATGTAAGCTATTTACATTTCGTAAATAGTGATATAGAATCACAAAAACGAAAAATTATGAACCTTGTAAAATCTTCTGGAGAAATGAGCTCATTGAGTCTTAGCTCCAATAATGGATTCCCAAATGGAATTAAAACCGATGTCGAATTGAGAGAAATTTCTACACCCTCTAAAAAACGTCCATCGATTGATCCGAAACTTCTTGAGCAAGCATTTGCAAACAATCCTTTTGAGACTGTGCCCCGGATTAAAATCCAAGATGCAGCAGGATTTAATGGGCAATTTGCGCAAGATGTGCCTAAATACAAACGCTCATTCATGGAATCAAACTTCCCACTTTTGTTTGATATTGGTCTTCAAGCTGAAGGGCTTACAATAGAGGGAATGACTGCATTTGAGAGAGATACACTTATCGAAGAAATATCAAAAGGAAAAGATGTTTCGTATCAAGCCTTCTTAAAAGATCAAATTATTGCAGCAAGCAAT
>JBBSBF010000018.1:0-11995 GCA_038251535.1 Minisyncoccia bacterium | reverse complement strand
GCTGGTGGTACACAAACATCAATTCCAATCACCGCACCAACAACCTTTGTAATCACCTGTTCAGGTCCAGGAGGAAGTGCAACTAATCAAGTAACGGTAACTGTCGCTCCATTGGGAGGTCCAGGGGCTAGTTGTACAAATATTCCAGTAGGAGTACCGATTGTATTTGCCCCAGCAGGTAAATATGTAAAGCGTGCTGATGGAAGCTGTACCTGTATATCAGGATACATACTAAATACGACAACGTATCAGTGTGTGAAGCCGGCATTCCAAGAAAATTAGGCGGTGAATAACGATTGCATGATATACTTTGTATAAACCATTATGGAACCAACAAACAAACCAAACCAAAAACCATCCATGGACATCGCTACCCCAGTGAACAGTAGTGGACATCATTCGTCGAGAAAGGTCGTCATCGTCGTTTCTATCGTGCTTGTAGTGCTTGCGGCTATATTGATCGCACTTCAGATCAAGGCTCGCAACGACTACTGGAAAAGTCCCGAAGGGATACTACAGAGACTCGAAGAGTCATCACGACCACTGACCAAAACTCCAGAGGATCGCCAAAAAGATCTCGAAATGTTGCATGCGCAGTCAGCTACCGTAACGGCAACTAACCAGGAGAGCTTGAACGCATTACAAGTGTTGGAACAACAATAACAACTATGAAAACATCCACCGTTACAACATCAAAAGTACTTGCACTCACCATACTATGTGCAGTGTTTGGAGCTGCTCTGATTGCGAGTGCAACGTATAAAAATCCCGTTTCTCCATATCCTAAAAACAGCACTGAACCGATCGATACTTCTGGAACTTCACAAGGAAAGGCGGGAGGGCTTTCAGTGCAGACATTTCTTGGATTGAGTAATGTACAACTGAACCAAAACGCGACATTCAAAGGCGCCGTACTGACCGGCAACATTCCTGACATCGTTCAGATCGGTACTGACACTGTCGCTACGGGAGAGATGCACGCGACGTCGTACCTCAACTCACAGACGCTTACCCATACAGGTGTAGCAAAAACACTATGTGGAGATAGTACGGGCAATATCATTTTTTGTAATTAATATATGAAGAAAATTTTCAAACAATCCATACTCATCATCGCGCTCGTCGCACTCGCATTTGTTGCAAACAAAGTTTCTGCTGGTGACCCCGCAGTGCCACCGCCATGTAATCCTGTTATAAATGCACCATGTCTACCTTCGACAAACACCACACTCCCGATCAATGTCGGAGGTCCACTAGCGCAAACTAAAACAGGTAACTTGTTTGTCGGTACGTTTCAAGCTGCAAAAGATGCCCAGGTAACTGGCAAGACATTTGTTGGAGGATTGGTTGCAGGAAATCCAGTTGACCCAAACTTCCCGCAAGACAACTCAACACTTTCTATCGGAGGAGCAGGGAAGCCAACGGTAAATCTTTTGGGAAATGGTTCTATTACGATGAAGGATGGTGGATTTTATTCATCAGTATTTGTAAATCCAGGGTTAAACAAAGTACCAGCAGGCACATTGCAGCCAGTGTGTGCAGATATTAATGGGAATATTATCCTGTGTACTACGCCACCAGTAGTACCTCCGAGTTCTCCGAAGACTATTTCTGGAACGGTGACATTTACCTGTTCAAATACCCAAGCGACATATCCAGGAGCAGGTGCAAACTGGAGAGAGCCCATCATAAATATTAAGCTTGATAATCCTATCTCTGTACCAATAACGATGCAACTCGCATACTGTACCGATGGAGCGGGGTACTGGGCGAAAGGGTGCTTTGACACGTCCATTATTCTTGGCGGAGCTCCGAGTGGGTATGTTGACGAGGAAGGTCCTGGTTCTTCTGGTATTCCTGCAAATAAGCGTGCGATATTCTCATTTACCATCCCCGCGAACACCACGAACTTTACCGGTCCAACCCCATGGTACAGCGACAACTACAGTAAGTATCCTGTTGGTTCGTATCCTTCTGGGCACGTATTTTCGTGTCTCAGTAACGGTAATCGAAAGCCTCGACTTGAAGTGCCTGACATGGCATATCTGAAGCTGATCACCCCTACTCCTGGTTGGACACTACAATTTAAAGGAATAAGCCATCAAACAAATCCAGCTTTCACAAAAGGTTTTACTGTTTATCAAGCGCCGTAAAATATAAAACTGTTTATATATGAAAAATACTAATACAAAAAAATACATCGTCATTGCCAGTAGTCTGGTTGTTGGATTGGTGTTATCAATCGGACTTAGTTATGTTGGTGCGGCGTTTAGTTATCCAGCAGCAACTCCTCCCAACGGCAACGTTCCATTGCCGGTGACCGTGGACACCATCGACCAGGTGAAAGTAGGGGGACTTATTGTGAACGCATTTATTGCAAATGAAGCAGCGGCGTTTGATATGGATACATATCTCAAGCAGCCAGTATTTGGAGGTAGTGCGACAGCCATTTCACCGCTTCGTATCGGAGGTTTTGATTCACTACTCAATGATACGTATACAGTCATCACGACTGCGACAGGATATGTCCAGGCAAATAAAGAACTGGCTGCACCAGATGAGTTGGCAAACAATCAAAAAAATACGCTCTGTGCGAACGATACTGGACACATCGTTTTTTGTGCTCCTAGTGGAGGTGGCGGAGGTGGCGGTTCAGGGTCGGTAACATTGAGTACTTATGGAGTAACAACGGCTCCATTAAATCCAGGATTAAATGACACACTAATAGTGTGTAGTGCAACACTTTCGGCACCATCAACAAATGGTGATCAGTTAAAAATCAATTACGACTATACAGTAACCGACCCATTCCCTACCAAATCTTCAGGATCGTGTTTCTTGGGTGTACCCAAGGGTCAAATTAATGTAGACGACAAACCTGGGCGGCCATTTTTCTTGAGTTCAAAGGGTTATGTTACAGTAGATTCATTTTGTTTTGATGAACCTGCGAGTACAGTACTCAATACTTCGGGTATACCTTCTTGCTAATAGTTAAAATTTTTTAGGCTGTGGCTAAGAGTAGTACTGTAGAGTACTACTCTTTATTTTGGATTTTTATTTTTCTTTTTTTTGCATGATACAATATACCTATGATCGTTGATGAAGCAAAGCTCCGCAATCTGTTGATCGACACCAATATCGTTACGCTCGATGACTTGGCTCGCTTTGATAGCGCGCGCGCAGAAAATAAAGACATTCCCACACAATCACTTTCTGATTTTTTATTACAAAACGGCAAGGCAAAGGAAAGTGAGATCAAGCGTCTCGAAGCATATGTGCTTGGGATTCCGTTTATTGGTCTTGCAAAGGAGCGTATTGCGCGCGATGTGTTGACGTTGATACCAGAGCCTATTGCTCGCAAGTACAATGTAGTCGCATACCGCAAGGTGGAGAGCGACCTCGAGATTGCGCTCCTTGATATCGGCAATCTTCCCGCTATTGATTTCATCCGCAAAAAGACAGGGCTTCGGATCAAGCCACGAATGACTGATTCTGAGTCGATCAAAGCAGTACTACAACAATACAAACAAAGCCTCCAAGCGGAGTTTGATTCTATTATTCAAAAAGAAGTACGCAGCATTGCGCGTATTGATGACACTGAGCCTGATGGGGCGAGCGAAGCTGATCTCAAACAGCTTGCCGAAGATTTGCCGGTGGTCAAGATCGTGGATTCGTTGATTTCACACGCTATTATCCAAGGAGCATCGGACGTCCACATCGAGCCGAGTGAAAACGAACTTGTCATCAGGTATCGTATTGACGGCATATTGCATGATGCCATGCTGCTCCCCAAGGACGCAGCTCCCGCAGTCACTGCTCGAATCAAAGTGCTCTCAAACTTGAAGCTCGATGAAAAGCGATTGCCGCAAGATGGTCGTTTCAAAATACAGCTCGATGGACAACCAGTATCATTTCGTGTCTCTACGCTTCCAACTTACTACGGAGAAAAGACTGTTATCCGTATTTTACGTGAGTCCTCTCATGGATTTACGCTCGAGGCATTGGGCTTTCATGGCGAAGGTTTGGAGCAGGTCCACGAAGGGTTGGGGCAGCACTCCGGTATTTTGTTAGCCTCTGGTCCTACGGGGAGTGGAAAAACGACGACACTCTATACGCTCCTTGATATTTTGAATACTCCTGAGGTCAACATTTCGACTGTCGAAGATCCGATCGAGTATCAAATGCCTCGTATCAACCAAACACAGGTTAAAAGTGATATAGGTATGACGTTTGCAAATGGATTACGTGCGCTTTTGCGTCAAGACCCCAACATCATCATGGTGGGAGAGATCCGTGACGGGGAAACAGCATCCTTGGCGGTGAACGCCGCACTTACGGGCCACTTGGTGCTTTCGACTATCCACACGAGTTCGGCTGCTGGAGCGATACCTCGATTGATTGATATGGGCGTTGAACCTTTTTTGATCGTTTCTACAGCAAAGACCATTATCGCGCAGCGACTCGTCCGTCGTCTGACACAGGCAAAAGAACAATATATGCTTTCGGAAGGTGAATTTAGATCCCTTACTGCATTGGTGGATATGGATCGCATGCTTGAATATTTAGCAAAGGAGCAAGTGATAACTCCGAGTACAAAATGGAAAGAGATTCCTTTTTATAAAGCTAAAAAAAGCGAAGAAAGTGAAGATGGATTTAAGGGTCGTATCAGTATTCACGAAGTGCTAAAAATCAGTTCTGCGGTCAAAGAAATCATTTTGCGATCGGGGACTGCAGATGAAATCGAAAAACAGGCAAAATCAGAAGGCATGATGACGATGCTTGAGGACGGCATCTTTCAGGCAGTGCAAGGTAAAACCACACTCGAAGAAGTGTTGCGTGTCGTGAGTGAATAATTTTTGGTACACTTGAGAGAATAAAACATATACATGAAATTCATCTACAAAGGCAGAACAAAAACAGGATCGATGGTAACTGCAGTACTGGCCGCTGAAACAAAAGAAGAAGCAATCAATGCAATACGTGATAGTGGAGTGTTGTTGATATCGATTACTCAAAAAAAAGGATTTTCATTTAAAACCAACATTACTCTTTTCAAAAGGGTAAAGCTTTCAGAAAAGATTATTTTTACAAAAAACCTTTCAGGGATGTTGAAGGCAGGACTTCCTCTCACCCGCGCACTTGTCGTTCTCGACAAACAAACGAGTAACGTGTACTTTCGTGTCGTGATAGCATCGATTTTGGATACTATCGACAAGGGTGGGACGCTTTCTGAAGGTTTGGGAAAATTTCCCAATGTATTTTCCTCACTATTTATTTCAATGATTAAGGCAGGTGAAGAATCAGGAACACTCCCCGCATCACTGACTGAAGTAGGAGAAAATCTTGAAAAATCATATGCACTCAACCGCAAAATAAAAAGCGCAATGATGTACCCATCGATCATTGTCTGTGCTATTTTTTTGATCGGGATACTTATGTTTATTTATGTCGTCCCAACACTCACCAAAACATTTAAAGAGCTGGGAGTGCAGTTGCCACTTTCGACCCGTATTGTTGTTGGTATCAGTGACGCGATATCAAACCACTTACTGTTGTTAGTACTCGGTATCGCACTCATCGCGGGGGGAATATATACTGCGTTTCGATTGCCACGCACAAAGAGAATGATAGATTTTATTGTTGTTCGGCTGCCAGTCATTGGTACCTTGATCAAAGAAGTAAACGCTGCCCGTACGACGCGCACGCTATCGTCTTTGTTGACCTCTGGGGTTGATATTGGTCGTGCGATCACCATTACTAAAGAAGTGCTACAAAATAGTTATTACAAAGCAGTGCTTTCGCGTATCGAAGAAGTCATCCAAAAAGGTGAACCGATGTCATCGGTGTTTAAGGCAAATACCAGACTCTACCCAGTCATGGTGGGAGAAATGATAGAGGTCGGCGAGGAGACGGGGAAGTTGACGAGTATGCTTCTCGACGTTGCGCTTTTTTATGAAGGAGAAGTTGATGCAAAAACCAAAGATCTTTCGACGATTATTGAACCAGTACTCATGATATTTATCGGGGCAGCGGTTGGATTTTTTGCCGTATCGATGTTGAGTCCGATGTATTCGATTATGGATAATATTAAATAATTATGAATACCAAGAGTACATATCGTCGAGGGTTTACGTTGTTGGAAATGACGATTGTACTCGCTATTGCTGTAGTGTTGATTACCATTGTGACACCTCCATTTATCAAGTTTCGTCAGCAGCAGGCGTTGCAAAACACTACGAACGCCATCGTTTCTGTTCTTTCTGATGCGCGGGCAAAAACATTTGCGGCTCTCAACAACACTTCATATAGTGTCAAAATCGAAAGTAATCAAGCGACGCTATTTACCGGTACTTCGTACTCGAGTTCAGATCCCACCAATGATGTATACCCATTTGAAACTCCGACGACGGTTACATGGAGTTTGGCGGGAGGAGGAAGTGTTATTTCCTTTGATCGATTGAAAGGAACGACGAGTCAGTATGGTACAATTACGATACAATTGCCAAGCGGTGTCACTCGCGTCATCACCATAACGACACTCGGTACAGTTGCTCGAAATTAATATGAAACATCATATATCACGAGGATTCTTTCTTATCGAAGTTGTCGTAGCATCGGCTGTTATTGCAGTCGTACTTATGTTGTTGTTGGGATCAATACAAAACTCTGTCGAAGCTTCTCGACGCAGTCTCGAGAGAACACAGGTAAGTTATATCCTCGAAGAGGGAGCAGAAGCAGTCAAATCTATCAGAGATACTGACTGGGCAACCATCACCGCGCTTTCAAACGATACAACGTACTATCTCGTATGGTCGGGTAATTCGTGGACGCTCTCTACGACGCCACAATCAATCGAAGTTTTTACCCGTAGTGTTTCATTGGATCCTGTATATCGAAGTGGTACAGATGATATTGTGGCAAGTGGCGGAACGCTCGATACTGGTACGAGAAAGGTTACGATAACCACTACGTGGAGTAGTAGTAGTGGGGACAAATCTGAGGATCTTTCTTTTTATATAACTGACATACGATAATATATGCATTACTTTTTTAATCGACATCATACACAAAAGGGATATTCGTTAATTGAATTGTTAATTTATATTGCGATATTTGCTGTTCTCTCTATTGTGCTTGTTCGTTCTCTCGTGACAGTTATGCGGACCTATGCTGCGGGAGCTCGGTATCGTGCGCTTCAAAATAATGGAGAACTTGTCATGGAACGTATTACAAGAGAATTGCGGGCAGGTACGAGCGCAGTTACCTCTACGTGTGCAACAAATCCAGGGACGCTATCCATCGCGAGTACGGATGCGAGTAGTCAAAATCATACAAATAACTTTGTCGTCACCAGTGGTGCGGTAATGCTCGCAACTGATGGTGGGTCGTCGAACGCTATCTCAACGAGTCAGGTAACAGTAACAGCACTCACCTTTTGTTCGTTCACGACTCCGTCGGGCGCAGGGGTAAAGACTGTACTTACATTACGGGTACCGGGAAATTATCCAACGACTGCATCGTTTTATTCGACGATTTTATTACGAGGAAAATAACTATGAATATTTTTTCAACACATCGATCAATACAAAGGGATCAAAAAGGAAACGCGCTCCTTATCGTTATGGTGTTGTTTGTCGTAATATCACTCTCCATTGCGGCAGGTTTGGTTGCTCCGGTATTGCGTGCAAATAGAGTAGCGACCAACAATCTTCACTCCAAGCGCAGTTATTTTATGGCGGAGTCAGGAGTCGAAGATGTCTACTATCGCTTACTCGTATCAAAACAAGTTGCCTCAAGTCAGACATTGGTTCTCGGTACTGAAACAACCACAACGACGGTCACCGATATTTCGGGAGGGGGAAAACAGATTCAATCTATTGGAAATGTTGATAGCAGGAACAGAACAATCTCAGCAACACTCAGTCAGGGTGCTGGTATATCGTTTAACTATGGAGTGCAAGTTGGTCAGGGTGGTATGAAGATGACGGGGAGCTCTGGTATCAATGGAAGCGTATTTGCAAATGGAAATATTGAAGGATCGAGTAGTTCATTTATCACCGGCTCTGCATTGGCTGCAAATAGTAGTTCTCTCAGTGCTGACCAAACAAATCAAGGTGCGTCCATAGCAGATGTATCCTTTGGCACTGCAACTGCAACACAGGATATTGCAGAGAGCTTTACGGTGTCAGCAGCGGTTCCTTTGAATAAAGTGCAACTGTATCTTAAAAAAGTTGGAAGTCCTTCAAATGCAACAGTTTATATTGTGAAAGACAATGGAGGTGTCCCTGGAACGGTGACATTAGCCCAGGCGCCGCTATCGGCATCTCTTGTCAGTACCAGTTATGGATGGGTTGATACATTGTTTACGACAAACCCTACGCTTCAAACGGGTGTTACGTATTGGCTTGTTGTTGACGCGAGTACTTCATCTACTAAATATTATGTTTCATCAGCGAACAACAATGGCTACGCAACTGGTACGGCAAAAATCGGCCAAAAAGGTGGTACGTGGTATAGCACGAGTCCGTCCAATCTTGATTTTTATTTCAAAGTATATACCGGCGGGCAGACAGGGCGAATATTTGGAACAGCATTGAGTCAGTACAACCAGTTGCATGTCGGCACGAGTGGTAGCGGTACTGCATCAGCGCAGACGGTGGATTATGTAAATAATACCGGCACTATTTATTGCCAGAGTGGGACGGGTAACAATAAATCATGCAACACATCCAATCCAGTTCCCACACAACAGCCGTGGCCAATCTCTGATAGCAACATCGCAAGCTGGGAAGATGCGGCACTGGCAGGAGGGACGACAACGGGCAACATTAGTCTGGGAGGTGTGACGCATCAAAATATGGGGCCACAAAAAGTAGTGGGAAACCTCACGGTTGGTGCGAGTAGTATATTGACCGTAACAGGGACGTTGTGGGTTACCGGAGATCTAACGATTAACGGTTCTGGTATTTTGAAACTCTCGAGTGCGTATGGTTCGGGTAGTGGGGTCGTCATCGTTGGTGGGCGTATCATTATAGGAGGAAGTTCGCCAGTGAACGGCTCGGGTACCGCGGGTAGCTATATCATGCTCATCTCGCTTTCGGATTGTCCCACGAGTTCTTCGTGCAGCAGTAATCCTGCCATTGATATTAGTGGTGCAGCAGGGGCAGTTGTGTTGATAGCCCAAAACGGCACTATCGCATTTAGTGGGAGCGCGAGTGCAAAGCAGGCGACAGGGTATGCGATCAGTCTTACTGGAGCAACAACCGTGACGTATGAAAGTGGTCTCGCAAATCCAAACTTTTCGAGTGGTCCATCAGGTTCCTGGAACGTACAGTCGTGGAGAGAAACCCAATAATAGACGACTTCGTCGTGTGTTATACTCTAGTTCGATGAAACTACTGATTGCAAATTGGAAAATGGCACCTGATACCGAGGCTCAAGCGCAGGCGTTAGCCAAAGCTTCAGCTAAACTTGTGCGTACGTATAAAAAAAGTACGCATATTATCGTTTGTCCGCCGGTTATCTATATTCCACTTGTTACAAAGGTGTCCACAGTGCTTGCGGTCGGTGGACAGAGTGTTTCGGCAGAGAGTACTGGTGCTCATACCGGAGAAATATCTGCCGCAATGTTAAAGTCGATGCATGTTACGTACTGCATTGTGGGACATTCTGAAACGAGAGCACAAGGGGAATCAAACGAACTCGTAAAGAAAAAAATCACACTGCTCTTGGAAAAGAAAATACAACCGATCGTTTGTATTGGGGAACAATCTCGAGATGTTCATGGTTGGTACTTATCTACTATCAAGGACCAGGTTGAGAGTGTGTTTTTTGATATGCCAAAAGTAGCGGTGAAGCGCATTGTTTTGGCATATGAGCCGATCTGGGCCATCGGTGCACAAGCAACTCGAACGGCAACAGTCGAAGAATGTTTGGAAATGATTATGTATATACGCAAGTTGATTAGTGATCTCTATGATGAAAAAACAGCTCGTAGTATGGCTATACTGTATGGAGGTTCGGTTGATCAGACAAACGCAGCATCATTTATCCGTGAAGGGGGTGTGGAAGGATTGTTGGTTGGACGGGTCAGTCTAGAATCAAAACGCTTGGAAATGCTCGTAAAAGCAATCAGTGAGTAACTATTTTTTATATGAAAACATTGCGTCAATACAAACAACCAAAAGGGACTCGCGTGCTTGTTCGAGTAGATTACAACGTACCAATACAAGGTACAAAGATACGAGACACGCGTCGCATCGTTTCCTCGTATGAGTCTATCGATTTATTGTTGAAAAAAGGTGCAACACCGGTTCTCCTCGCACACCTCGGAGACGGAAAAGCAAGTCTGCGTCCAATAGCTAAGTTTTTGTCAAAACGGTACAAGATAGTTTTTATCACCAACGATATCTTTGATCCTCGAACACACGATATATGTGACAGAGTTCCCTCCGGCACGGTGATTTTGTTTGAAAATATTCGCAGATATCCAGGTGAAGAAAAAAATGACAAAGTATTTGCCCGCACACTCGCGTCCTATGCATCAGTATATGTGAATGATGCATTTTCTGTTTCCCACCGAGCACATGCGAGTGTTGTTGGTTTGCCAAAACTACTTCCACACTATGCGGGATATCAATTTGAACATGAACTACAGGCGCTTTCGATGGTACTGACGACCAAGAAGCATCCGTTTCTTTTTATACTAGGGGGAGCAAAATTTAGCACCAAGATTCCACTGCTGGCACGGTTTGAAAACATTGCAGACCATCTCATTATTGGCGGAGCGATACTCAATAATTTTTACCGAGAGGCAGGATTTGCTGTTGGAAATTCAGTAGTAGAAAGTGGCTACGAAAAACCGATCAAAAAAATGCTCAAAAATGAAAAGTTGTTGCTCCCGGTTGATGTCGTCGTGATCCGTGCGGACAAAAAGATAGTAACAACTCCTGACGCTGTACAAGCAAAAGATGTCATTGTTGATATTGGTCCACAAAGCATTACAATGATCCAACTTAAAATAAAAAAGGCAAAAATGATTGTATGGAACGGACCTATGGGCTGGTATGAAAAAGGATGTACGAAAGGAACAACCGCACTCGCAACAGCTATCGCAGAGTCCTCCGCGAATGCCGTGATAGGGGGAGGAGATACCGGGGCAGTGATTGAACGTGCACTAGAGACAAATAAAAATAAGAAAATATTTATCTCTACAGCTGGAGGTGCCGCACTCGAATTTCTGGCGACAGGAACACTTCCTGGTATCAAGGCATTACAGTAATCAAAAGTCTTCTATATTTCTGATTTATTTTTGCTATACTACACCTATGAAACGGAGCCGTTCCCATGCTTTTCTGCGTACCCACCGACGTACCATCGCCGCACTCTCATTCGGTCTCGCATTCTCTCTCACTGTTGCATACGCAGTACCCCCATCATCTCCCTACAACCCTGGAGAAACGCTCGATCCTTCCTGTACACCCGGAAGCTCAAACTGTACTACCACCATCTTCCCTGATCAAACCTCTCATGCAGGTGAATACCTCACTACTGATGGAACAAATGTGAGTTGGGCAACGGTGAGTGGAGGTGGAGGAACCCCCACCTTCCAAGACGTCCTCACCAACGGCTCTACGCTCACTACTCTCAACACTATTACACAACTCGACAATAGACTGACTTTTAATCTCGACGATGGGGTGAATGGAAGTTACGTTAGTTGGGCTGGAAGCTTTGGATATGAAAATCCTTCATTTGATGTCTATTTACAAGATAGTACTGGAGCATATAGTGAAATATATACTCAACCTACTTCAGCTGGTCTCTACGCAGGAGATGGTATATCAAGCAATCCATCTATAGAAGTCTTAGGTAATTTGGTGCATATCGATACACCTGATCTACAAATATCAGGTCTCTCTACTAGTACAGGCTACGTCCTCACCGATGTCAATGGAGATGGACATGCAACGTGGGAGCCTGCGGGAGGGGGAGG
>JBBSBF010000017.1:0-12811 GCA_038251535.1 Minisyncoccia bacterium | reverse complement strand
GGGAGGTATGGTGTCGGTGCCAGCCCCTGTTGTCTTTATCAACACAACTGAACTCCATGGCGCCAACGTAACGGTGCCAGGATAAAAAACATTTTTTACATCTACATAATTTGCTCCGAGAGAAACTGTTTTTGGTGTATTTGAAGCATTGAATTCAAGTCGCATAACTGAATCTGGGTCGGTGAGGACTACACTTGCATCTCGAAGAGAGAGATTGTCCAAATAATACGGAGTCGTACTATTTGACACCTGCAAACTCAATATTCCCGAAGGAACATCCGTAGTGGGAGTAAAGAGTATTTCGTTTTCACTTCGAGTTGTAGTGATTTTTCGGTACACATCAGGTGTTGCCTTTGCGGTAGAACTCCTCAAAAATGCGTCTAGTGTAGCGTTTTCATTCAATGTACCGAGTAAACTATACTGGAAAATGTACGTTTTACCTTTTGTTAAGGATCCTACATTCATGTTGATTGAACCTTGAGCAGCATTTGAGGTTGAGGCAACCTTCACATATCCTCCATCAAGTTTCCCTAAGTTTTCATAGAGAGCGGTGGCACCAGTTGCCCAAAGATTGCTCAATGAACTTGAGGCAAAATCACCATTGGTTATTTTATTTGAAGAGAGATAACTACTGATAGTATACGGTGCAATGTGAACTGGGTTGGATATTCCACCGGATTCTTTTGTGGTGTTTGTGTAGAGACCAGCCATATCCCACCCGCTCACTAGTATGGATTTTGGCAAAGAAAGATTTGATGGATTATACGCAGTATTGTACATAACATTGAATCCAAATTGATCTCCAAGAGGACTTGCAAATGTATTTGTATCCTGTGGTCCAAAATTGGTGAGGTCAGCTTTATCTTTAATAGTGTATAGATATTCCAAAAGCTGATTACTATTTTTTGAAATCACGGTATTCTTGTTTACGTTCACATTTGATAGTGAGTTAAAAACAAAGTTGTCGTATACCAACGCCATCTGTATTGCATTGTTATAAAAGTTATTACCAGAAACATTTATATTTCTATTGTCGGTGTGTATTTTGAGCCCAGCATCTGCCATGTTTGCGACAGTATTGTTCGTAATATCAATATTTGAAGACTTATCATCAGTATATATCCCTGATGCTTGGAGTGTGGACGGTTGCAATGTACCCTCCCGCGTTCCGATACCATCGAGTACGATATTACCGTCAATCTTTCTTCCGACAGGGTACGTAGACAATGGATTTCCTGTATAAATACCACCACCATCATCTTTAACAAAGGCAAAGTTTTGAACTAGATTATGGAGGACTTGTGCATAATCACCAAAAAATTGGATACCTGCATAACCCGTATTTAAAACTTGGTTATTTTGAATGGTAGTACTC
The DNA here is from genome assembly GCA_038251535.1 of Minisyncoccia bacterium. Classification (GTDB taxonomy): domain Bacteria; phylum Patescibacteriota; class Minisyncoccia; order Phycocordibacterales; family UBA9973; genus UBA4124. The sequence continues at coordinate 11,436 of JBBSBF010000017.1, read as the reverse complement.
GTTCCAGTGATAGCAATACCTATATATGAGTGATCTCCATTTTGTCCCATTCCAGCAAACAGTCCCGTATTTTTTATGATATTGTTTTGTATCGTTACATTGTTCGTTCCTCCAGGACTATTGATACCCCACGAATTTGAAAAATCGATGGTATTGTTACTGATATTTGTATCGTTGTCATTTGCAAGCCATATACCAGTTTGACCAGAAAACGTAATATCAGTATTGATAATAGAAACATTATCTCCACTATAAAAATGAATTCCATCTATGTTCGCTCCAGTAATACTGAGGTTATTGATAGTGATGTTGTCATAGTTGTAGTCATAGATAACATTGTCGACGGCCGAAGCTTGTACTACAGAAGATGTCGGGCTTCCAGCAAAAACCATACGCAACTTTTTAGTCGTCGGATTGTAGTACCACTCTCCCGGCACATCAAGTGTGCTCGGGTGGTTTTGGATGAAATATCCGAAACCAACCTTTGGATAGTACGTACTCGTCGGACTCAGCATGAAGTTGATAGTCTGGCCGTTGTGACTTGTGATGGCGGAACGATCGATAACCCAGTGACTCTGTCGATATACGACATCTCCACCCGTCCAGTTTGGTGTAGATGGAAGAGCACTGTCAGTGATTGATTTACTCCCATCAGCACTCCCTATACCACCGACAGTTCCGACGGTGAGGTATCCCTTATTTTGAGCAGTTGCATTTGGGTACCGCCCTATTTGCTGCTCAACACCATCTTTTACCACTGTATTGACCACCGCTGTACACGAAGCACAGCTTGCTTCCCAAATATTGCCTCCTATATTTGTCCATCCCGAAAGAGTCGCAAAGCCAGTTATGATAGGTTTCGCACCCGTGCCGTATGAACCATAGGTTATCGGGTTACCGCTGGTTCCCGACCGAGTAATGTTGAGTTGTCCTTGAAAGACATCTCCGCTTTTAAACAAAACAGTATCACCGGCGTTAAATTTCACTGTATTGACCTTGGTCAATGTTTGCCATGGAGTTGTCGTTGAAGTACCCGTGTTTGCATCAGAACCACTCACCGATACATAGTACGTAACACCTGCTGCGTGTGCAAAATTTGAAGAAAAGATCAGACCAGTACTGAAGACAAGGAATAGTATTGCAAATCCATAATGCACTACTCGATGTCGAGGGTTGCGGTGCCACGTACGGTACCAGGGAACATTTTTTACGAGATGCTGATGTAGTTGTTTCATACTAAATGGTTTAAAATGAGTTTCCTATAAATTAAGATCTTACTCAATAAATAATACCATGAAGATACCTGTAACAGCATTGTTTACAGGAGATTTCTACTCTATATCTAACTTCGCTCCCCTACCTGCTGTCTCCACATCGCTTGGTACAATCCGAGTTTCGCAATGAGTTCAGCATGAGTACCACTCTCACTCATCGTTCCTTTTTCGAGTACATATATTCTGTCAGCGTGCATGATCGTTGAAAGTCGGTGCGCGATCATGATCGTGATATGTGACGACGTTTGCGACACGTCTTTGATGGTCTTGCCGATTTCTTCTTCGGTGATGGAGTCGAGTGCTGATGTCGCTTCGTCAAATATGAGCACCTTTGGTTTGCGCAAGAGCGCTCGCGCAATAGAAAGTCGTTGTTTTTCTCCGCCAGAAACCTTGACCCCCCCTTCTCCGATCACCGTGTCGAGTCCTTTACCACCTCGTTCTAGCAAGTTTTGACATTGTGCTTTGTGCAGTGCATCGAGACATTGTTCATCAGTGGCAGTTGGGTTTACGAAGAGTAAGTTTTCACGAATCGTCCCTGAGAAAAGCTGCGTATCCTGCGTGACAAAGCCTACTTGTTTTCTCAGTGCGTCTTTGTCGATCTGGTCATATGCGACTCCGTTGTACAAAATAGTACCCGAAGTTGGTGCGTAAAGGCCGACCAGTAACTTGACGAGCGACGTCTTCCCGCTTCCTGAAGGACCGACAAACGCAATTGTCTCACCCTGGGCAACCGTATATGAAATGTCTGATAGCGCTTGCCCTGTACTTGATGCGTAGCCAAACGACACATCTTCAAAACCAAGTGTTTTTATTTCACCAATAGCTTTTGGTGAATGTGCTTTGGGTTCGAGTGCTGTTTGCATAAGTATCGTATAGTTTGCGACTGATGCTTCAGCTTGTCGGTATGTTGCAATAAATGCTACAAATTGTGTCAGAGGGAAGAACAACCAAAATGAATAAATGTTGAGAGAGATATACTGTCCCAATGTGATTTTTTGGGTAAAGATAAGATAAAACAAAAAGAAGTAGAGTCCAGCGCGAATCATGTTGGTCACCGTACCCTGGATGAAATCGAGCGTCCGCAAATATTTCAATTTCTTTAGCTCGAGCTTCAGTATCTTTTCGGTCGTTGCGTTGAGTCGATCGACCTCTTGACTCGTCAGACCCAAACTTTTGACAAGCTCGATGTTGCGCAAGCTCTCCGTCGTAGCGCCAGCAAGTGCGGTGGTTTCTGCGACAATGATTTTTTGGATATTTTTAATCTTTTTTGAAAATGCAAGGGTGATACCACCAATAATAAATATCATTCCAAAAAATATTATCGGGATAACCCAATACACTGTTGCCGCATAGGTCAAGACGAAGATAAGAATAATACTGGATGTAAAGACAGTATTGATCGTATCTTGAATAAGTTTTTCTGTGTCAGTTCTGGCCTTCTGTAACTTGCCAAGTGTCTCCCCACTTCGTTCGTCTTCAAACACTGCAAAGGGTAAGTCGAGCGAATGTTGCACACCTTCTCGATACATATCAGCCTCCGAACGTTGGCTGACAGTGTTGAGGTAGTAGTCTTGAAAGTTTTTCGCGATGCGAGAAATAAGCGCCGTACCCATATAGATAAGCAATAGGGTTATCGTTCCTTTGAGAAATGCCGGCTTTGTCAGGGTATCAAACTTCAATGCATAATGATCAATGATGCGTTGAAAAATAATCGGTTCGACAAGTGAAAATACCGTGTTGATGATGGCGAGTACGACGACCAAAATACATAGTTTCCAGTATTTGTGCAGGTAGGTGTAGAGGATTTTCATAAATTATCCCAAATACAATATCTTACTTTGCTGGCATGTCCATACCGCCCCAGAGGTTGGAGGTGCCAAGCGACGTGTTGCCGGAAGCCTTGATGTAGAGGAAGAGCTGCATTTTGTATGCGGCAGCCCATTTGAGGAGGTTGTCGACGAGATACTCGCCTTTTGATTTGTCGCCCATGCCATAGACATTGATGACTTTTGCGAGTTCTACATCATCAAATTTGTCCATCATCTCTTTCCATAGAGTAAGCTGCGCATCCATTTTGTCGGCAAAATTTGCCATTGTCGTGTCGTCGCCTTTGAGCGGAGCGCTCTTGTACGCATCGGTACTTCCTTCGGCTATGACATGCGTTGCATTTGCAAATATCATCGAGAGATACTGCAAGAGCTCAAGCGTGGTGCGCTGTCCTTCAGTTGGCTTGTACCCTTCGGTGCCACTTGGGATCTTTTCTACTAAGTGTTTAATAATGCGAAATTCGTTGGTAACTGCGTCGATAAGGTTTTGTTTGGTATACATCATATTAGTAGGTAATAACTGCTTATAAAGAGACAGTATAGCAGAATACCTATAAACGAAGGAATATAAAAAAGCCCGGGATTTTCCCGAGCTTTACCTATCAACATTATTCTTTGATAAGCTTTACTGTTTTGTTATTAATTTTTAAAATGTACATTCCGTTTCTTAAAAAGGAAACATTTGCACTACTTGCATTGATTTGTATGATACGTACCTTCCTGCCGTCGATATCAAAAATACTTGCCAGCCCAGTATACGTTTCTCCAGAGAGATACAACTTATTTTTTACCGGATTGGGGTATATTTTAATCCCCTCAACAAATGGCCTTATATCTTTTCTGATCCTTGAGTCGTTGATAACAATCAAGAAGCGGTGCTTGTAGCTGTTTGTATCACTATTTACCATGAATTGATACTTGGAGCCGTCCACAATCATAGTGTCCGCTGCGAGGTACTTATCGATTAGTGTTGTCTTGTATCCCAAGAAAAATTCTTGGTGATCAAAATTGAGCTCATAGTTTATCGGAGAAACTCCGTTCAACTCGATTGCAAATGTATCGACACCTCTTTCTACTTTTTTTGCTTCTATAGCAAATTTTCGACTTCCGCCGATTTCTTGCAGGAACAAATTACTACTATTGCTTGTATTACCAATTTTTAAAACCCCACTCTCGTTTGCAAGTCGGATTGCGACTTCGTCGATAATGGTTGCGTTTGCTGTAGATACAACATTGGCTGGTGTATTGGTTTCGCTCGGTATTCCGTAGTCTGCAAAAGGATCTCGCATGTCAGCATGCTCTGAAATCATTGCCGAGGTTTCTGGTAGCGCCCGAGAATAATTTGCTTGTCCAGTCATAGACACAACCGAAGACAAACTGATATTCATTGCCGGTACACGTACCGGAGCTGTAGGAAATCCTACTACACCACCCTTGTCAGCTTCCATAAACGTTATAGTCGCTGTTGGACCCGTAGCCTGCATGATAAACGCCTGACCACTTTGTAGTGTCCGCACTTTTGCGGCAGTGTTGTACGTCGTCGTGCCACTGGCCGGAATAAGAGTATTCCCGGAAGCAGTTACATATGCACCGTATCCATAGTTTCCATATGCGTTGGGATCCCAGATTTCTACCATATTGGCAACGCCTGTTGATCTAGCAAGTACGTTGGTGAGATCAACGGTTGCTGCGTAGGGATTTTTCACAAAGAAATAATCTCCAGTAGTAAGTCCCGTGAATGTGAATGTCACCGTGCCTGTGTTGAGGACACCGTGAGTACGTAACGTGGTTGACGTTGCGACTATTGGATATGATGACGTACATATTTGTCTATCTCCATATGGGAAAACAAAATATGCGTGATAAGTACCCAACGCGACACCAGTCGTTGAAGATGGCGTTATGAACCCAGTGCCTGACGGATTGAATGTCTTGATATTGGGATTTGGTGCAGTTGCATAGTCATATCCACTTGCACCATTATTCAAACCATTAAACAATATCGTGCCGTAACCAGGCGTCCCACCATTAGCTGCGCAGTTTGATATTGGATTTGAGACACTGTCTTGCCATGCGTAGTTGATTGATTCGGTCATATCAGAAAACGGACCAGAAGAAAGCACTCTCCAACATTTGCGTGCTGGTATATAGCGCTCCACAGTCGAGTTGCCGTTGATAGTCCCCGAACTCACGCCTAGTTGTGCGGTGCCAAATGCATCGGATTTGAGTGTTACAAAACCATTTGCATTGAGCGTGCCGTTTACGATGAGCGTTCCCGGACTTGCGTACGTCCCTGCCGTTATATTTACATCGTTACCTAGTGTGAACATGCCTTGTGTACCAACGTCGAGCGTTTTCAGATAATTGTTGATAGCACCAGGAGTAAAGTACATCGTTGCAGTTGCAAAGTTGGTCAATTGTACTGAAGCAGTTATAGATCCAGTAAACATCCCCACACCATTGAGTTGTGCCTTATTTCCTGAGCTAGCTCCGGTCATGACAAGTCCCCCGTTGGCGATATTGACCGGTATTGATCCGTTGTGAATCAACGTTCCTCCAATAAAAAGAATTGCGCCTGGGTACGTCATTGTACCGACAGTAATCGTTGGAATACCACTCATCGTGACTACAGCACCGGTCGGTATTTGTATTGCATTTCCACTCGTTTTTTGAAGTGTGATAGCGATAGTACTGTCTATAGTCCCCGTTGTTGAAGTAATCTGAAATGTGCCAGAATTTGTTGCTTGGACAATACTTCCCTGCCCACTAAAGCCGTCACGAAACGTTTTTATTCCGCTGTTTTGAAACGTGATGGAATAACCGCTGGCGACTTCAAAAATACTGTTAATTGTCGTCGGATTGTTTGATCCGACGCTGGCCACATTTTGATCGATGCGAAACCGTGCTTTGTGCGTAACTAAAGCATTGGGGAAATAAATTTTTCCGTCTGTCTCAAAGGCGAGTACAGTCTTCCATCGAAACAATCCCGAATTAAAATACACATGCGTATCAAAAGCGAAATTATCGCTTTCAGATGGACTTGCGTTCCCGAGCACACTGACTTCCCCTGTATTTCCGACGGAAACTTGTACCTGACCATTTTGATACGCTGGCATCGTGCCGTAGAGTACGTAGATACCGTTGATCTGAAACTCGTACGGAACACTTCCATTGTTTTTAATATCAAGAGAAAAGCCATTTGTGTGCACAAGCACTCCGCCGAAATCGATGGTAAGTGATTTCGCGCTCGCGTTGGCGTCAAGAGTCACCGTGTGTCCATTTCTGATGAAAATCCCTTTGGATTTGTCATCCGGTACCAATGTACTCGGCACCCATGGACCCGTAGCGCTTCCTGACGATTCCCATGTCGAGATCGAGTTCCAATTACCGATTGCTTTGCTTTGGAAATAATCCTTTTTATTACTGCCCATTGCGACATCAATAAAGAGTAGACAACTAAGTCCTACCAATAGTAGTTTTTTGATTTTCATTTTTACGTTTTTATGTTAAAGAATGTTGTTTTTTAGCACTATAACACAAATATGAAAAAAGTCTCCCTATGGTAAAAATAAGGGTTTTATAAGTGAGATCCAAATCTACTGACCATTTTGGAGATATGACATGAAGTCAGAAACATCCGGGTGATAGAGCGGTCCAGTACAGCTATTTGCAAATGCCTCATAACCGGGACAACCCTCAGCAGTGCATTGGTTAACATATGCTCCTCGCTGTACGTTGGCAATCCCTGTTTGTAATGTTTGCGCATTGAGCTGACACGTCGCGTCTTTTCCAACAAAGTATTTTGCTTTTGTTAGTTCGTCCGAAATGCCGGCGTCTGCAGCAGCTTTTTGTTCAGGGTGTTGTTGAACAAATGAAATATATGAATTTTGATTGACGGTGTTACCCACTCCGATCAATGATTGGTGTACTGTGCAGAGTGTACTCGATGTTGAAGAAACATCAACAGTGCTCTTTGTGGTCGTCACGGCGATAGGTGGTTGTGCGACTATCGTCGTGTTGGGAATGACGATATCAATCGTTGCATGCGCAGCCTGACATCCATTGTTCATCGCCATATAAATACACTGTATATCTCCCCTACAATCAATAGACGTATTCCCATCCTTTGGTTGGGCTATGGTCGAACTTTGACCGAAAATAAATTCCTTTGCGCTATCGTAGCTATTGATTCCCAACCTTTGATACGCAAAAAATCCAACAGCAATAAGTGCTATAAAAAATAATGAAATAACAAATAGTGGTGATCGTGACCTACCGGCTGTAAATACTTTTGTGCGGCCAATAGAACTAAACGCTTCGTCGATATCGCTATATTTCCACCCACCAGCTTGCAGTAAGGCAAAACGAATTTGATCTTTTGATTTGCCATTCGCAAGTTGCTCTTTGATATATGAAACCAATTCAGGTGTAATCATTACTATCAGTATAGCAGTGAATTACATTTCTGTGGGGGGCCTATCGGGAATTTCCCTCGACTCTCGGTGTGTCAGTCACACACCTCGGTCTGGGCACCGCCTCACCTGTTTCTTCTGATGAAGAAACATGGCTCCGGCGTTCAATCCCCGATCGCACGCAAAGCAGTTTGCGTGCTTAGGCCCCCAATACAAAAATCCCCTTCCGGGAATTTTTGTATTGGGGGCCTATCGGGAATTGAACCCGAATCGAAGGTTCCACAAACCTCAGTGTTAACCGTTACACCATAAGCCCCATGTAATTGCATGACGATACATGCGCACTTCGTTATACCAAATCTCACTACCGTTGGCTAGGAGGTACTACCGATTTGTTTTTACGAATCAACATCGTCTCATATACCTGAGACCCGATGATCGCCCCGACCATTAAAATGATATACACACTCAAACCTCCCCATAGTGAGAGGTGGATCTTGCGTACCGATCCGAGAAAAAATGCAGTATACCAACTCGTGATTGAGATCGCTCCGAGCGCAAATGCCAACGCGCGAAAATGGCGCGCCGGCAGAGTTTCTGCAAATGAAAACTGTCGCATGCGAGGTGCTACCAACAGATTGAGTAGTAGTCCATTGATAACGATGACACTAACGACGATCAGTTTGAGAAGGAATTTGGGTGAGTGAATCAATCGAGCTTGTTCTGGCAAATACAACATGATGCCTGACACAATCAAAATACCCAATCCAATCCATATGATATTGCTCAGTATATCCATCGTTGCTTTTTCTTCTGCAGATATGGCATAGTCTTTGAGGAATCGGAAGAAAAAAATATCAGTAATTGTTGCCCCGCCGAGGCCGAGAATAAATCCAATGTTGTGCATGATCACCCACCAGATGTGCTGTGCTGCAAGGAGTGCAAAAAACTCTCGCGTATCAAATCCAAACAACGCGATAGTGAGGAGCAGCATTGAAAACGCTGAACCAAGACACCATAAGCACCATGCCCTGATCACAAGCGCTTGAAGCGCGATAAGATAGATAGAAAACAATGCCCCCGTGATAGTCATAATAGTCACCACCCAGACAAAGATGCCTCCCACAGGAACCGAGAGACTGATTATATATACCAACACCATCACGGCATAGAAGGCGATCCCGAGGTATTCGTTGTGAATCCCGAACGTTGTCGCATACGTACTATGCACTACCCTTTCGCACGAACCTTCTCGCGGACAGATGAGCTTTTTCTTTTTTTTCTTTTGTCGATATATATAAAGGGATACGCTGAGTCCGAGGGATGCCCCGATAATGCCAAGATATGAAATCATGGATTTATTGTAACACGATGAATTTTATTCTTTCCAATATTTTATACCTTTCAATTTTTCTGGAAGTAAGTCTTCCTTCGTGTATTTTTCATACCCCTGCCCGACTTTGTCATTCAGACGGGCCTTACCATACCCGATGTCTTTCATCAGTTTAGTTGGTGCGTTACGGATGTGAAGTGGGATAGATAAGTTGCCATGTTTTTTTACATCTTCCATTGCATCCAGATATGCATGATATGCGGCTTTGGATTTTGGTGCGTTGGAGAGATACACTACACCATGCGCGAGATTGATGCCGGCCTCCGGGTAGCCGATCGTCTCGACTGCTCGAAATACTGCATTTGCTAGACCAAGTGCGTTTGCGTCTTCTATTCCGATATCTTCGGATGCAAAGATCACCATTCGCCGCGCGATAAATTTGGGATCTTCCCCTCCTTCCACCATACGCGCGAGATAATAGAGTGCTGCGTCAGGCTGAGAAGCGCGCATACTTTTAATAAATGCACTGATAGTGTTGTAGTGCTCTTCACCATTTTTATCAAACCGTAGATGCGTATCTTGAAGAGATTTGCTCAGCGTTGCAACACTGACGGTGTTGTACAACTTTTGCGTATTTTCGATCAACGCAAGCGCTTGCCGAGCATCACCATTGGCAATCGTTGAAACCCACTCTTTCGCTTCGCCATCCATTTCTATCCCTGTCCGATCGATAATACGTATCAGTTCTTCAGGCGTTAGTTGCTTGAGTGTAAACACACGCAGTCGTGAGAGGAGTGCTGGGATTACTTCAAAGCTTGGATTTTCAGTTGTTGCTCCGATCAACGTCAGTACTCCGCTCTCAACATATGGCAAAAGAAAATCTTGCTGTGCTTTGTTGAAGCGGTGAATTTCGTCGAGAAATAAAACTTTCGGTCCCGACTTCGCTAACGCTTCGCCGGGCAAGCCAAACAAATCTGGAGATGACCCTTCATTTTTTTCTTCAATAATTTTACGTATATCTTCTTTGCCCGCAGAAACAGCAGAAAGTTCGTGGTAGTCAGCATTAAGGGTTTTGGCATAAATACGAGCAAGGGTGGTCTTGCCGACTCCTGGCGGTCCCCAGAGAATGAATGAAAACAAATGCTTCTCCTCTATCGCCACCCGAAGTGGTGCGCCAGAAGCGACCAGGTGTTCCTGCCCGACAAATTCATCGAGGTTTTTGGGACGAATTGAAGCAGCGAGGGGTTGCATACTGCTATTGTGTACCCTCCGTCCATATGACGCAATGCTTAACTTGTCTCCAATTTATACACAGAAACGAGTGCGTACATAAAACTAATCACGAGGGGACCGATCAAAATACCGATTGGTCCCATGAAGGCAACTCCTCCAAGAACTGAGAAAAGGACGAGGAGCGGATGTATCTCTATGGTGCGCCCCACAAGTAATGGGTTGAGAAAGTTATCAATTGTTCCGACTAGTAACGCTGCCCAGAGTATCAGTCCAATAGCGGCACCGTTGTGTCCAGTGATAAAAAGAAACAGAACTGCTGGTACTGAAACAAACGCAGTTCCGATCGTCGGCACAAGAGAGGCAATACCAGCAACTACTCCCCATAGAGCTGGGTGTGGAACTCCAAACACATACAACCCAAATCCGAGCAACACTCCTTGAATCAAGGCAATCAACAGATACCCCTTGACGATGCCGTTTACTGCCGAATTCATCCGCTCAATGATGAGGTGTCCGCTTTTGTCTGACAGTGGACTGAACTTCAAGAGCGTTTCTTTCCAGTTCACTCCATCTTTGAGGAAATAAAACATGCTCAAAATAACCAAGATAAATGAAAACAGTGTCGAAAGTGTTGCAGTAAAGGCAGCGCCGATTTTACTAGAAAAATTTTCAGTAAATGCACTGATGCTATGCTGGAGGTTGATTGCGCCAGCAGGAAACAGGTCTGAAATCGAACGGTTGAACAGTGTCGTAATGTTATCAAAACCACCATTCGCATTTACCCATGCATACAGATTTTGCGACTGTTTGAAAACTATGGTCCCGACAGCAAACAACGGCACACAGAGCACAAGGACAAATATCACGACAGTAATAAGCGCAGAAACCCATGATACCTTTATTTTTCGATGAAAAAACCGATAGACGGGGAAAAAAACCGCAGTCACCGCAAGTCCCAAAATGATGACTCGAGCAAATGGCCAGAGGATCAACACCGTGAGAACAGACCCGATAGCAAAGAGCGCAATATAAAAGTATTTACGCGTCGATTGTTCATACATAGGGGAAGTGTAGCATGAAAAAAGCTGTTGGTGTGATTAGAGAGAGGACTTGGTCACAAATAATTTCTTTCAGAAATTTTCGCGACCCCGGCTCGGTTGCCTCCGGCATACCTGCGCCCTTCAAGATCCTCACGCAAGTAAAGCAGTTTACTTGCATCTCGGGCACAATGCAAAAAATCCCCTATGGGATTTTTGTTGTGTCTCTATTGTACCAAGCTCGCACCTATTTCCAAAATCGATGACTTCGCACGCTCCGCGTGCGTGGTGGCTTCTGACCGCAATGTACGCTCCGATTGC
>JBBSBF010000016.1:0-12887 GCA_038251535.1 Minisyncoccia bacterium | reverse complement strand
TGGAGTGACGAGTACTGGAGACGTTGCAAGTACAAGCACTGTTCCACTTCCAGTCGTCGTCATTTCTCCGACGACTCCTGCGTTGTCATAGAGGACACGGCCGGAAGTTCCGGAGGTGATGGTGGTAGTGCCGATGGTGAGACCGCCACTACTTGGACTTCCTTCAATTACATTTCCACCTGCATCTACTTGTAGAGTATATGTAGCAGTACCAGTGTGGGTACCAGAGCCATAGGAGGATAGTTTTAGAGCGCCAGCACTGTCAACTACAAATTGTTGAACTTCTGTATTTAGAGAACTACCCGATGATCCAGCTGGAGTAGTATAGATGCTAAATGTTCCTCCAGCAGCACTTCCCGTACTGCGCCCAGCACGAATTGAAAAACTTGCGCCGGCGTCATTTGAACCACTTCCGCCAGTTGCATTTATATTTAATCCAGCATAAGTACTCGCTCCTGCTTTCGTCACACCCATACCGATGTAAACATTGTTTGGTGCCCACCCATTTGTCGAATCTCCAATCAGTAATTGATTTTGTGCTGTTGCAGTCAATGCATTTCCGATAGCTGATGAAGTTGTATACGAACCCAAATTATTTGATGAACCGATGTTGATTGCACCGCCAGTCAAACTTGAACCGAGCATCACATAGCCAGGGGTACTCAAACTCGAACCGACGGCTGTCGTGTAGTTTGAGGTCGCAGCTATGTTGTAACCTATAATCGTATTATAATTTCCTCCCGCACTTGAACTCGCACCGATGACTGTATTCAGAAATTTACTAGAAGCAGAGCTCGCATTATAACCAATCACCGTATTATAACTACTGTCTCCTGCATCTGCTCCATGACCGACAGCCGTTCCTCCGAGTCCCGTAGAAACGGCATTGAGTCCAAACCGTTCGGAATTAGAATCAGTTCCAGGATTAGTAAAACCACCGGAATATATTATTCCTGTTGTCGTAAGCGTATGACTTCCAATATCTACATTTGTTGTTGCTCCAGTGTATGGAATATACGTCGACGAAACATCGGATGGGGTGAGATAATCAGTCCCCGCGGTGGCTATAGACAATGTTCCAGTACCTCCGGTAGTTTTGACAAGGCCGTTTGTTGAAAGACCTGAAAAAGTAATGCTACCGGATGAAGTGACACCAGTAGCTGCGGTGATTGCTCCAGAGGAGTTGACCGCAAATGCGCCAGCGTTCACGCTAAGACCGTTTGAAGTAAACAACCCAGCAATCGTCAGTGCTCCGGTTGATGTCAACTTATTAGACGAAGAGAAAAACTGAATATCACCAGTCACACCACTTTGAAACGTGAGTGCATTGGTACTCGTCGTCTTGAGTCCTGCACTTGTCCCGCCGAGGACTAACGTATCTGAAGTAAGCGCTGGGATTTGATTGCCCGATGCTGATTGTGCAGGAGTATAGCCACCAACAGTACCTGAGTTGATGGCGTACCCCGCGGAGACTACTTGTTGACGAGGTGAGAGCGTTTCAAATGTCACTCCACTACACGAGCTTGCTACTTGGGCCGCAACTTCGACGTTGATGTAGACCGTGTCAGAAGTTTGGAAATCATAAGTCAGTGCATCACCACCAGCACTCACGTCCCCAACGTTTCCGTTAAATACTCCTTCTCGTACTGAGAGCGTCATGGTCGATGAAGTTCCTGCTGGCCACAATTTTGTTCCTGCCGTCGATGCATCGTAAAGCGAATACCGGAAACAGTAGTTGGTCCCACTTCCTCCAAGGAGGTTGCCGCTCGAGTCGAGAAGCCTTCCTTGAAAGTTGATAATCTTTGGTACACCTGTCGCTGCGTATACTCCGAATGAAAACCACCCCACTATAAAAATGGTCATGGCAAAAAATAACTGGATGCGTATTTTTTTGAATAGGAGAAAAGGTTTCATCAAAATTGTAATCGGTTAAATTGTTGAGTGGAATGGTTACTATTAGAAAATTGTGGCTTCATTATCGACGCTTGCATTTCGACTTTGTTATAAAAATACACCCCAACTGAAAAAAGTACGAGGTAAATGAACACGTAAATAACGTTCATATTGATTTTTTTGAAGAGAAGTAAAACATACTTAATGATCCGTTTTTTGTTCCGAATCTTCTGCTTAAAAATATAGCGTTCTATTTCTTCTTCGGTGGTAAACCAATTAGACCCCTTTTTTTCTCCCCTAATGTCGTTTTTCCGTAATAAAGAGCTCAAATAGTCCTGATGATAACCAGAAAGTTGTGATGCTTGACGCAATGAAATTACTTTTTTAAAATTTCCCATTTTATCATTAATGGATAAGCGTATATCGGATACACAGGGTGTCCAAAAGGGTATATCTCGGATAAACGATATTCACGTATGTATATATATTATAGTATTATATTTTGAGCATATCTAATAGATATCCACAGATATTATCGGAAATTCAAAAAAAGTACCCTTAAATCTTATAAGTACCAAAAACCCCCCGACCAGATCATGTTTTCATATTTTTGTTGTGTACATTTTTTACGCAGCGTACATTGATATGTAGCATGTAAAATAAGGATTTTTGTCGCATTTTTTGTTGATAACGTCGTCGTTTTTTGGAGTCTTTCTTACCCCTTTCGTTTTTGATGTTTTTTGAACACAATGTGCTACGATTAACCCTATGGAAAACAACAATACATACAACCTGATGCACCAACTAACCCAAGAATCAAAAAGCCTCTGGCGTATTACCAATAATTACATTACCGAAGCGAGCTCTGAAGAAGAAAAAACATTTTGGCAAAAATTGGCAACAGAAAAAGAAGCCCACATTGTCGAGCTAAAGACTCTTATTAAAAAAGCGTTGTAATCTTTCGATACGCGGAAGCCAATGTAAAAATCCTCCAATATGGAGGATTTTTAAATATCAAGGGTAGCCATTTTGGCATTGGATTGGATGAAACTCTTTCGTGGCGCAACATCACTCCCCATCAGTATGTCAAATATCTCGTGTGCTTCTTCAGCATCGTGTATCGTGACCTGTTTCAACACTCGCTTGTTTGGATCCATTGTCGTCTCCCATAGTTCTTCGGCGTTCATTTCTCCCAAACCTTTATAGCGCTGGATAGAAATCTTTGCTTGACGCGCCGAAGCCTTGGTGGAGGTAGGTTCCTCACCTGAGTCTTCTTCGTTTACTTCTTCTTCATTTGACAGCTCGATAGTAGGAGAAACACCGACAATAGCAGCTTTTTCATCATCAGTGTACGCATAAAATGTCTCTTTACCTTTTTTGATTTTATACAGTGGTGGTTGCGCGATGTAGATATATCCAGCATCAATCAACGCACGGAAATACCGATACAACAACGTTAGTATAAGCGTGGTAATGTGTGCACCGTCGACATCGGCATCAGTCGCGATGATGATTTTGTGATAGCGGATTTTCTCGATATCAAAGGTATCCCCAATCGAGGTACCCATGGCAATGACGAGGTTTTTGATCTGTTCGCTCGCAAGCATTCGATCGAGTCGCGCTCGTTCAACGTTCAATATCTTGCCACGAAGTGGCAGTATCGCCTGTGTGCGTCGATCACGCCCCATCTTTGCAGTACCACCCGCCGAGTCCCCTTCTACGATAAACAACTCACCCAAAGATGCGTCTTTGACCTGACAGTCTGCCAGCTTTCCTGGAAGCGTCATCCCCTCGAGTGCGCCTTTTCGTAGGATCGAATCTTTCGCAGCTTTTGCAGCCTTTCGAGCACGGAGTGCAAGGAGCACTTTGGTAATGATTGCCTTTGCTTCATCAGGATGTTCTTCGAGGAATGTACTAAACGCATCTCCAAATACACTCGTCGTCGCCCCCTGTGCTTCCGTACTACCAAGCTTTGCCTTCGTCTGTCCTTCAAATTGAATCTCTGCGAGTTTGACCGATATGACGACAGTCAACCCTTCGAGTACATCATCCCCCGAAAAAGGACCGTCTGCGTCTTTGATCAGATTATTTTTCTTTCCATAAGTATTGAGCACTCGAGTAAGTGCAGTTTTGAACCCAGTCACATGAGTACCATGTTCGGGATTATAAATATTGTTTGCAAACGGCACAATACGCGCAGTGATATCATCGACATACTGCAATGCTATTTCGATACCAACGTTGTCTTGTTCTTTTTCACAATAAAATACCGTGCTGTGTATCGGTTTTTCGTGTTGATTGTAATGACGAACCATCGACTGAATGCCCCCTTCAAAATAATACGTAATGGTAGGGACTTCGAGGTTGAGATCCTTGAACCAAAACGTTGCCTGTGAATCAAATTTCTCAGTTATCTTTCGTGCGTCGACGATAGAAACGCGAAGCTTTTTGACAAGGTATGCCTGTTGTCGTATATGATCAACAATAGTTTTGTGATCAAAAATGATACCTTCTTTAAAAATAGTTGGATCAGGTTGAAAAGTAATAATCGTTCCAGTATGTTTTGTTGTGCCAATCTTTTTAACCGATGCTTTTTTTGTACCTTGAGAATATTCTTGCGCCCACATACTTCCCTCTTTGTGTACTTCAGCTCTCGTGTAGTCAGAGAGCGCATTCACCACTGATGCACCGACACCGTGCAGTCCACCCGAAACTTTGTACCCACTATCCTCTCCTCCAAACTTGCCCCCTGCATGGAGCGTCGTCATCACCGTCTCGAGTGCAGAAACTTTTGTTTTGGGATGAATGTCAGTTGGTATACCTCGACCATCGTCTGCGACACGGATCTGATTGTTTGGAAGCAGTACGAGTTCGATCCGAGATGCATAGCCACCCATCGCCTCGTCACGTGAGTTATCAAATATTTCCCAGACGAGATGGTGTAGTCCAGAAGGTCCAGTAGACCCAATGTACATACCGGGACGTCGACGAACTGGCTCCAATCCTTCGAGCACTGAGATCTGCTCAGCGCCATAATTACCCGCTTTCTTGGAGGATTCTTTTGCCATATTAATGAACTTATTTTAGCACAATAGTATTGAATTTCCAAACTCCTCTTTGCCGACAGATTAAGAAATAGACTTATAGGATAAGCATTTTATAGATATTGTTCACTTGATCACTCCTCCGCTAGGTCTGACCTAGCGGAGAACCAACTTGTGATTTCGCTAACAAAATCTTTCGTATTCAAAAAATAGTTTGGGAAATCCTCTGTATGTAAAATTTTCTTTTGGACTCTGTCTTGACGGATATATTCCTGAGCACTTGAGTACTGATATTCTAAAATATATGTCTGTTTAGCGCGTATATCTTTTTCGTCTTTCTCCTTCCACAATCGATCAATAAGTTTCATTGGGTTTAAGTGAATGTATGAAAACAAGTATCGCAAATACTCGTCAGTATCGACATGCTCTGCTTTAAAAGCGCCTTCAAACAAACTCCCCGTTCGTCTGTATTTTTTGTTGTAGTACATCACATAGGCGGTACTCATCTTTTGCACGTATTTACTAATATTTCCTTCTTGTCCTTGGGCGACCAGTAGGTGAAAATGGTTTGGCATGAGGCAATATGCACCGATAGATATCAGCGATCCATCAACATCAATATTGAATAAGCCTTGATCCTTTTTGAGATCATCAATTTTAAAATTATTCTTTTGGTTGCACGCATACAGCAACCCTACAAAACGGCTGTAGTCTTCGGTATCATGAAAAATTTCCCGCTTACCATTGCCACGGTTATACAAATGATAATACTCGCCAGGAGCAAAAGATTTTTTTCGAATCGCCATAGATGCTGAATACATTCTACGCTTTTATTACCTTCTCCGCTAGGTCTGACCTAGCGGAGACACTAGAGTGTCTGAACCGTATCCGAAGCAGTAGGTGTGGGGTCTGCAGGACTTTCAACAGGAGCATCAGTCTTAGTCGTCGTTGAGGAAACAACAGGAGTTACAGCGGGTTTTGGAGTCGGTTTTACAGCAGGAGCCGGAGTTTCGATGACAGGGACAGGTTCTGGGAGCGGTTGAGGTACTACAAGAGGAATCAAGGGAAGGGTAGGGTCGGGTACGGGAGTATCAACGATTGGCAGTGGGTCAATCGGGGTTTTGACAGGATCTGGGACAATAGGAGTATCTGTTGGTGTTGTGTCGACAGGCACTACGATAACGGGGTCAGGGGTCACTGGAGTGGAGGTAATAGTAGTGTTTGGATTATTGAGAAGTGTTTTCAGTTGGTGCAGCTCGTTTTTGTTCAAGCATTCTGATGAGCCATCAGGATCGGTGAGACAGACTTCTCCAGTAAATATACGAGTGATATGATTCCCCGCATTCCCCAACCACGCCACTAATCGATCAGCGAAGGTTGGATTTTCATCAGTGCCAGTGGTGAGATTGTCGATACTTTCGATTTTGATATTCATCTCCTGTATCGCCTTGATAGTGTATGGAAGGAGTCCGGTGTAGTTGAGTGAGAGGAGGTGTGTTGTGTTGTCTTCAGAGACGAGATCAGGGAAGATATTTCTGACGTCTTGTGCTATGAATCCTGCATGAGTAGGGTCAGTGTCGTTTTCTCCATTCCAGTTGTAGGTGACCGGGCGAAGGTTCATAACCTGATCCAGGATACTGTTTTGCGAGGTCTGACCTAGCGGAGACGTGTTGTCGGATGTGTCGAGAGAGGTGATGTTTTTCTTGAGGGTTTGGTCAGATGAACAGACGACTGCAGCGACAGAAGGGTCGATGTCACAAGTACCAGCTGAGTCAGTGAATCGAGCGACGATACCAGTGATACTAGAGTTCCCGACTTCGAGAGTGTAGGTGGTGGGGATGGTGGCGATACCGATTTTGCCACTAGTGACTGCGGTGATAGAAGGGTTGCCAGTTGTTGTTGCGTATGAACCTGTTCCAAAAAGTACACCTCCGAGGTTGATAGAGTCGGCTGTCGCATCGGGAAGAGAGATGTTGGTACCGATGATGATGTTGTTGGAGCCGAGGTTGTTCGTAGGGGTTATAGCTGGAAAAGATGAACCAGTATTAAACCCAAAAAGGTTTGAGTATGAAGCGTTGGTTGCTTTATATCCAGCACCAGATCCAATAAAGTTGGAATAAGAGGCATTGGTTGCACTATCGCCAGTATTTTGTCCAAAGAAGTTTGAGTTAGAAGCGTTGGTTGCGGTAGCTCCCGCAGCAGTACCAAAAAAGTTTGAAGTACCCGCATTGGTCGCATTTTGACCCGCAGTAGTACCAAAAAAGTTTGAATTATAAGCACCAGTAGCCTGATCTCCGGCATTAGGACCAATAAATGTTGAACCATCAGCAACTGCATTTACTACAAAATAAGTAGCAGAACTACTGTCATGAATTTTAAAAACAGGATTGGTCGGAACATGTTTTATAACATAGTCCCAATAATCATATAGAGTATGTCCAGTAGTAGCGCCAAAGGTAACAGATACACCCCCACAAATAATTTGAGCGGAGCCGGTGATAGGAACATTAGTTACCGTTGGACAATTACCATCTCCATTACTGCCAGAGTATGCAAACGTATCAGGGATACCTGTACTGTCTATAATAACATCGATAGTATTTGGGATAGTACCGCCAGAATACGTACCGCTAAAAGTGGCATCGTCTAGTCCGGATGCACCAGAAACTTGACTATAACCAGCAGGAGCATTGGTGCTAACATCGATATCTAGTACTGAGGTTGGCGTCGTTGTCCCAATCCCGACGTTGCCCGTATTGTAATAAATATCTGATCCTGTCGTTGTCCATGGTGATGATCCACCTCCACTCGCAACCTCTATCACATTCCCACTACTATCCACTGCGAGGTTGTATGCGGCAGTACCAGTGATGGTTCCTGAACCATAGTTGTTGAATTGAAGGTTTCCGTTTTGAAGAACGGTAAATCTGTCTGTTGTACCACCAGTACCTGTTTTGAATACTGCAGTGCCGTTTTGTAACGTTAGTTCTACATCTCCGATACCTCCGGCGAAGTCATACCAGGCGAGAGTAGTGTGGTTTGGGTACAGTTCCAATAGAGAGTCTCCAACTAATCCATCGCCAAAGTTTTCTAATGTTATCCCTGCACCTGCATTCATGGAAAAGTATTCACCGACCGTATCACTTTTTATTTTAAATTGATGAGAATTGAAATCAAAAATTCTATTTTCTCCCGCCGTATCATCTTCGCCAGTGAAGCCGAAGCGAGATGCGGAACCTCCGCCTCCCGTCAACAATGAACTAATATCGATGATGCCGTCAGTTCCTGCGGTGACAGTGGTGGAGCCGTCAGTTGCGCCGATGGCAACAATACCATCGTTGTCGGGCAAATATATAATCCTATTAGTTGTCGGGGTCAGGTAAGTAAGCTCGTTACTGAATCCAGTCGGATCACTAAACCGTACGTTTGCACTTGTTGAGCTAATTGCCACTTGCGAAGAAGAGATAGTTATACTATCACCATTTACAGTGTTTTGAGTACCTATAAGTCCTTCTATGCCACTTTTACTTATATTAGTAAGAGGATTTCCACTTCCATCTACGATTTGAATATCATTCGTCGTCGTGAACCCCTGATCTGTCACACTCTGCAAATCTTGCGAACCTCCTCCTCCCGCACCAGGCTCCCACGTTGCATACCCATCTCCATTGACATCGGTGAGGACGTAGCCTGCGCCAGTACCTGAGGTCAGGTTGAGTTTAAGGAGTGGAGTGTTTATGTTTACTTGATCGTTCAAAGCTCGTACTTCTGAGAAGCTTCCACTGGTGCCTGAATAGAGAGATGCTTCACTTGCATCAAGGTAGATCTCTCCGTAGTTTGAACCACTTTGGAAGAGTGTGTCGAGGTAGTTGCTTGCACCGTTGAGTTCGAAATAGTTTCCGTTGATGTCGATGTTGAAGTCGTTTGCGTCAAGAACGATATTGTTGTCAGTGGTGAGTGTAGAGCCGTTGGTGAGCACGTCTTGGAAGGTGGAGGAGCCTCCGCCACTCGCCGTTGCAAGCACAATATTGCCATTTACATCTGTCGTGAGGAATTTAGCGGAGTCTGAGTTTTGGAAGCGGTTGTCCTTAGTGTTTAAGATAAAATTATCTGAAGTTACAAAGAATCGACTATTTGCCGTGTTTGCTGGATCATAGGCGTACAATTCTATCGTATTTCCATACGACTGAATATCTGACGTCCCTGTACTATCTCGAGTATATATATCAGCAAAACTAGGCGTGACGTAGACTTCCCCAAAACGTTGATTATCATTTGGATCTTCAATATATGTATCTGCATATGTATTAAACGGATCAGTATTAAACTGAAAATATGAAGTGTACGTTGTGGGGTTGTTTGAATCTGTACCGTTTGTAATTGCAAATTGATGTCCATTTGGTTGGATATAGGCATCTGTTGTTAAGACTGATCCGTTATCGAGGACGTCTTGGAAGGTGGAGGAGCCTCCGCCACCAGTTGCAACTTCAATTATTTTTCCACTCGAATCCACTGCGAGGTTGTAGGTGGCGGTGCCCGGGAAAGAACCTGCGCCGTATCCCAATAAAACAATATGACCTTGTGCTGCTAGCGTAATAGCATCATTTGCTAATCCTGTTCCAAAGTTATCGATTTTAATATAATTTCCATTTTGATTGTTGTCGGGATCACCGATTAAAAGTGTTCCTGTGCGTGTCGCAATGATGTTTGAACCACCTGCGACATCATTTAAATCACTATCATCGGTAAATGAAAGGTTTACATTAGTATTTATTCGAACATCGCCTGTTACTAACGTTCCGTCAACTGTTCCAGTCATCGGGATATAGTTTCCTCCACCTCCACTCACCGTTGCCCAACTCACATTTGTTCCATCAGTAGTGAGGTATTCACCTGCATGAGAGGTTTGATCAGGGAAGATGGTGGTAGTACAGTTTGAGCTTCCGGGTATACAGGAAGGATCTAATGTTTCTCCAGGTTGATAGGGTGTAGTGGGAGGGACTGCGTATGCAACAGTGAGAGAGAATGCGAGACCGAATGAGAGTGCGGCGATAGTTCGTCGGTGGGTACGCAGAAAAGCATGGGAACGGCTCCGTTACATGGGTATAGTATACTATAGAAATTATTTTTTTATTAACCTTCGCAAACGACAGTATTCACAATCTACGTCACTGCAAGTTTGTTCCCAAAACGATGCTGTGCGTACGCAATCAACAACGCTCCGTATTGTTTCCGTGATGTCGGAAACTTCCGATGAATCTATTTCAAATGACTCCTTGTGACAGTACTGTTTTTCATCTGGCTCAACAAAATCAATCGTCCCCTCACTCATAGTGAGTGCTCCGTCTTTGTAGTGTTGCAACAGGAGCTTGTAGAACGTAAGCTGCCGATAATAATTTCCATCAGCAGACTTTGTTTTGCCCAGAAGTTCATTGCGGGTTTTTGGTTTGCCCGTTTTATAATCAACGACAACCACCGTGTCGTCATCATTCCATTCGATCTTGTCCAACACTCCGGTGAGCTTGACCCCTGGTACGAGCTCTACTCCACTGATTCGATATTCAGTCTGAACACGTAGATTCCATGTGCCGACGTACTGATCAAACCATAGTGCGAGTGCTCGTTCGCCCTTTGCGTACGACTCCTCAATATCACTCGGTGCAAGCGGTACGCTGTGTATCCAACGTTTGAATGCACTCAAGAGGTAGGATTTTGCAGTAGGGTCTTCCATCGCTTCTCGTTTCATTTGCTCAAAAAAATCTCTAAGTGCACCATGCACCGCAGTACCGTACAGCTGATGTTTACTTTGTACAGTGGGGATACGCAAGAGATTGACATAAAAATATTTCCACGGACATTCGAGATAGTTATTGAGCGCCGTCGCCGACAAGCCTTGTTTTTCAAACAACTCATTGATCAGATCTAGTATCTCATCTTGTTTATGTTCCCCTCGGTCGGACCAGTGGAGATCGGTGAATTGAAATAGCGGATCGTCTTTGAATGTTGTCTCCCACTGTGTCGTATCTATGTCGTGTTTGAGCTCTGGTTTTATTTCTGCAATAAATTCGCTCGGCAATGTTTCTCGATGCGTCTCGTCTTCATCAGAGTACGAGATCGTCACACCCTCCTTTGCCCGCGTGAGCGCAACATACAAAAGGCGGCGTTCGTCATCCATTGCAATCAAATCTTTTGGAGTATGTTCCAAATCTTCGTGTTCCATATGATACACACTTCCAATCAATGGCAGTCGGTCTCGATTAACCTTGCCTCCAAAAATGCCGTTGACTGCATTGATGATGTAGACGTGTGCAAATTCGAGACCTTTGGATTTATGAACAGTCATCAGACGGACTTTTCCTGCTGATAGCTGCTGCGATTGGTGTCGGATAATGAGCTTGTGTTTTTTGATTGTTTCCAGATAGATAAAGAACCCTGACAGTGACTCTTGAGGTCTTGCCTCAAGAGTACGGTCGAGAAATTGTCGTACTTGATCAAAGAGTGCATTGATCGCATCAAATCGCTCACTAGTATTGGTGCGGATCATATCCTCGAGCAATCCACTGTCGCGGACGATGTATTCAAAAAATCCTAGTAGATCTCTTTCCTTACTTTCGCCTACCCAGGCTTTCAAGTTTTTTCCCAGTGAGAGTACAGCCGCCGTGTCGGAAAGATTTATTTCTCCGAGCAGGTCTTCACTTGTGAGCAGATCATAGATACCGTGATTTTTACGATCCTTTGCATTCCTCAATAATTTGTACGCATCGAGGGGGTCGATATGAAAGAGTGAGACGTGCAGAAGCTCGGTGACGTAAAGATCATTGCCGTAATTTGCAATCGCACGCAATATAATAAGGAGCTTCACCACATCGCTTTGGGTAAATAAATCTTGATCACTTTTTATTTGGTACGGCACGCCGAGACGAGCGAGATCGCGCGCGATTGGAAATGCGTCTTTATTATTTCTATAGAGAATGACTATTTCTTCGGGCTTTATACCAGCTGCAATTTTTGTAGCAATGTCATGTGCCACAAAATACCGTTCACTTGTAGACGTTTGAAATCCGGCAACTTGTATCATCACTTCTTTGTGCGGAGCATTTTTACGTAAGCTTGTTTCGCTTGGCAGCAAACTTTCTGCAGCGTTGAGAACAGTCTGTGTCGAGCGGTAGTTTTCGGTGAGGGTGATGAGTTGGACGTTTTTATATGCATGTTTAAAGTATTCAAAATTTTCAATCGATGCCCCTTGAAATCGAAAGATTGCTTGCTTCTCATCTCCGACAACAAAAAGATTGGGGTTATCGTGATAGTTCATCAAAAGCTCCAAGATTCTGTTCTGTGCGTTGTTGGTGTCTTGGTGTTCATCAACCAAAACGTATTGATATTCTTCTTGGAGTAACTGGAGCAAAACTTCATTGGTTTCCATTGTTCGTAACACTTCCAATATCATGTCAGAAAAATCATACCCCTTACGTGAAGTGAGCAATGATTCATAGTTGGCATAGACTGTCGAGAGTTCTTCGTTTTTCAAAATCTTGCGTTCGAGTTTGATATAGTCGCCTTTCATCTTGCCCTTGTGGGCGCCTTTGGTGTGATAGAGGTCTTCGATGTTTTGGAAGTTTTGTTTTTCTTTTGCAACGAGTACTGTAAATGTTTCCGCCGTTATTCCTTCACGTTTTAACTCCCCAATCGCTCCAACAATATCGCGCACGTACAAAAGCCGATCTCCAAACGGTCGCAGCAGCGTGAGCGGTGATGATTCGATAATTTCTTCTACCAACGCAACGGCATCAATCTCAGTAATTGCTTTTGAACCAACGATGCGTGGAAAATCTTCGGGATAGCGCCTGATCACATCATTGCAAAATCCATGAAAGGTATTGATGACGACTCTATACGCAGCATTTCCTATGAGGTTGGCTAGGCGGCGGCGCATGTTGTGCGCTGCCGCCT
>JBBSBF010000015.1:0-13751 GCA_038251535.1 Minisyncoccia bacterium | reverse complement strand
TGGAGCGCAGACACTCTACGCTCATTTATCAAAAGTTTCGGTCTCAGTTGGAGAAGCGGTAGTACAAGGGCAAGAAATTGGAAAGTCGGGAAACACGGGCAAATCCAGTGGTCCACACCTGCACTACAAAGAAATGGGTACTGGTGCAAAAAATACTTTTGCGAAATTTAAAAAAGGAACGCAGTTTTAAATAAAAAATTCCTCCAATTAAGGAGGAACCTGGAATCAGTAAAATTCAATGAGTGTTTTAAGAAGTGGACGAAGGCCCGCAAGTAACCAATCTAATTCTTTTTCTTCCGTAATAATTTCATAGTATGAATCAATCGCTCTGTTAAATGTAGGAAAAGCAATTTTCATAGCGGTATATACCTTTTCTGGTTTAATATACATTGCTTCAGATACTGTTTCTGGTAAGGGTACTGATCCTAATGGATTGTAAAGAAATACTCCATTCGGTTTGCGTATGCCAGCAACTCCGCATAAAAACCACGTACCATTCATTTCATAAAAACCTTTTTGAATAGTTGCATACCAAATCGGTTCTGCTTTTGGAAATTCATCAACAAGTACAGCTAATCGTTTCGTACAAGTAGTGAACAAAGAATCAAACGAAAACGCCGAAGCTTGAAAAACTGTTTCGAATTTTTCGACAAAAACATGATTGAATCTACTACGAAAAAGACGTTTTAATGCATCACATTTAGTACCGCTGCAATCTGTGAAGATTGTTGCTATGTCTGTATTCATATCAAATAATTTTTCTTTGATATTACTTTTTTTGAATGCAAAGTCAATCGGTGATAATGATTCTACAAAACTACTCAAACTTCGGTCGATACTGCAGGGCTTCGAGGATATGTGGCACGTCGATGGTGAGAGAGTTGTCCAAGTCTGCGATCGTGCGGGCGACTTTGATAGTGCGTATGTAGACACGTGGTGAGAGTTTCAGTTTTTCTGCAAATGTTTGAAGTTGCTTGCGTGCATCATCGGAGAGTGCGCTCGCGCTCTGCACTTCGTTTGAGGTGAGTGCACTATTTAGTTTCCCATATCGTTTCTCTTGTGTTGCGCGAATACTCTGCACTACGGTACGTACGTGATCACTTTCTTTTTCTGTTGCATCATCATGAAGGGTTGCGTACTCGACGTGTGCAACGGGGACCCACAGATCGATACGATCGATGATGGGACCGGAGAGCTTTTTGTTATATCGCGCAATCTCGGAACCTGAACAACTACAGTGTCTGATACCACTACCACGATATCCGCATGGACATGGATTCATCGCAGCGAGCAATATAAATCGCGCCGGATACCGCACACTTCCTTTTGCGCGAGCAACGGTGATCGAACCTTCTTCGATTGGTTCACGCAGTGCTTCGATGACGCGCCTGTCGAACTCAGGAAATTCATCGAGATACAGTACTCCACGGTGAGCGAGTGTGATATCACCCGGCCGTAGATTTTGGCCACCACCGATGATGGCAACGTGAGACGCAGTGTGATGCGGAGCACGGAGCGGTACGGTACCACTGAGCGCATCTTCGATGAGCCCAATACTCGAATATACCGTCGCAACTTCGAGAAACTGATCGTTGGATAGTTCTGGCATGATGCCGTGAAATGCTTTTGCGAGCATCGATTTTCCTGTACCAGGAGGACCGTAGAGAACAATGTTGTGCCCGCCAGCAGCTGCGATTGTGAGCGCACGCTTTGCTTGGAGTTGTCCACGCACATCGCCAAAATCAATACTTGTTTTAGTAACCACTCTCGTCGGTGGTGCATAGACAACAGCAGTCAGCAACTCCTCTCCTTGTAGATGTGAAACGAGGGTACTAAGGGTCGGGACGAGATAGAACGTGATGCCATCGACGAGAGTGGCTTCTGTTTCGTTTGCGCTGGGTATGAACAATTCTTTCACTTTGTTTGCACGTGCCCACTGCGCGATGGAGAGGAGACCTCTGACGGGGCGTACTTCGCCGTTGAGTGCGAGTTCTCCGACAAATAATTTTTCATTCAACTTAATCGATGGATCAAAAACGAGATCCCCTGCGGCACACAAGTAGCCGAGTGCAATCGCGACATCAAAGTATGCACCTTCTTTTTTCAACTCCGCGGGTGAAAGTGAAACGATGACTTTGTGATTTTCTGCTTTTGGATTTTTGCCGAGACTATTGCGCAGTGCCGAGATCACACGCTCTCGAGATTCCTCGACTGCCTTGTCTGGAAGCCCGACGATTTGAAAAAGGTAGAGACCGCGATTGATATCGGTCTCGACGATGACGCCTGCTGCACCAAGTCCGGTGAGCTGCGCACTGTGGATGCGAGAGAAAGACATGAAATAAGTATACCAAAGATAGTGATCAGAATAGTGAAATAATAAAAAAACAACCTGATGAAGGTTGTTTAAAGTAATAACTACATCATGTGATAGTTATTTATATCCGACAAAATTTTTCGTAGCAGGACAAGCGTATGGTGACCTGCGAGAAGTTGTGCAAGAGAAAAGGATATTAATCATAAGAATTACTAGTATGCCAATAATTTTTTTCATAATTTTTCTTTAAAAGGTTAAGAAATCAATTTAATATATTATAACATATAAATAAAATAATGCAAGTATTCAGGTAGTCCGCATCACACTAGAGGAATTCAAAGACTATATCTGCGTAGTTTTCGATGACGCCTTTCTTGTTGACAAGTATCCCCTCTTTTTTGTACGTCACGGCACGGCTCACGGATGTCGAATTATTTTTCCAAATTTTGCCACCAGCGTAGACGATGCGGTGAAAGGGAATCCGTGTTTCGCCCGAGTGATATGCTTTGACCAATATCGCATTTACACTTCGCGCAGCCTGTCCTCCACCGCCTGCCGCTCTCGCGATGTGACCATATGTCGTCACCTTTCCTTTCGGGACCATGAGGGCATACTCAACAACACGTTGACTAAATGTTTTCCCAATTTCTTTCGTTACTATTTTCATTGGTGAAACTATGCGCTATTTCAATAACGGAAGCAACTCTATCGCGCGTGTAACGACCCTTTCTCCAAGATCTCCCCAATCAAAGTAATAAAAATTCCCTCACTGTATATGAGGGAATTTTTGCTTCTACTATCTACTTACTACTACCTAACTTACCCATTCATGTGCGCCTTGTTGGTGCGAGCGGCTGGGTTTGCTTGGAGGCGAGCTTCTTCGATGGGTTCTCCAGAAACTTCGCAGGTACCGTATGTTCCTTTTTCAATCTTGTCGAGCGCACGGTTGATGTCAGAGAGGCGTGACTGAAGCGTTGTGACCATTCCAGAGCGACCTTCAAAGTCTTCGAAACGATCAGCTGCATCGTTGTCATCGATCTCCCCCATCATATCTTGATCGGGAGTTGCTTCCCACATGTTGGTTTCGGTATTGAAAATAGCAATACCAGAAAGCTCCTCTTCGAGGGTTACTTTTTCACTTGCTAACTTTTCTTTGTAGACTTCGGTATTAATCATGCACCGAATAGTAGCATGCCAATGGGAAAGCACAAGTGCACTTTTGCACACTATTGTTGTCTGATAATCGTGTCGTAAACCGCCTTTAAAATAGTGGGATTGGTAGCCACAACGATGGTGTGATCAGTTGCATATCCATAGTACAACAGGATGGTTTCGATGTGTGTATCGAGATCAACTGATTTCAGTATGCGCACTGGTAAGTTGTACATATAGCTACTCGTAAATGTTGGAGCAACCTCAGTTGCTTGATTTGTCGTGTCGATACCCAGGATTGGGGACACCATAGAGAGAAGCTGTGGTTCTGCAATCAAAAATTCTTTAGTGGCGATCTCGGGGTTGTCCGTAGATAATAATAAAAAGGGTGAAACACTGTTGTCAGTATTGTACAATCCGAGACGTACCAAGGAGAGTGTGGCAACAAATGGCTCGGTTGCATTGATGTGCATGTATTGCAACGCGCGCTCAGTGTCGAGTGGCGTCAGTGTGGTACTGTCGGTAACGAGAGGGATGAGTACGGGCTTGTTTTCAGGGATAGATGTACCTTTTGTTAACTCATCGATACGTTGGATGCTGTCACCGTCAGCGGTGATGAGCGGTGCTCCATTTTGAAATACTCCAACCGAAGGAGACTTTAATACCGTTACGGTAAGGTGTTGATAATAATAAACGCCATATCCAAGCGCAGCGAGTGCAAGCAGAATGAGGATGATACTTCCTGTCGTATACCAACCACGCTGTTGGTGAAGCACTTGATTTTCTTCTTGAGCGTCCTCACGGTTTTTAGATGTTTGGAGTAGTTCTTGGACTACGGTCGCATCTGTTGTATTCATTGCAAGAGAAAGGTCTGATTCGTAGGTATGCATGACCGGATGAGAGGACTCGTTAGTTGCCGTGTCGTTTTTCAAAACTTCTTCTATTGGAGTGGGTTTTTCTGCCATAGTATGTGGGTTAATATCCTATCAAATATTTTTTTGCGTGAAGTGACAAATCAAGAAAATCATCAGCCGCAGATCGTAACGACGCAGAAGCTGATTGGCCAAATGTCGCGACTTCAACTTGGACGCCGTGGTGATAGCGCAAAAATTGGCACAATGGAGCAAAGTCACCATCCCCTGAGAGAATGACGATGGCATCGAGTTTGGGTGCCATCGACACTGCATCGATGGCAAGCCCGATATCCCAGTCAGCCTTTTTGCTGCCGTCATAAAATATCTGTAGGTCTTTTGATTTTGTTTCAATACCAGCTTTGTTGAGTGCTCCGAGAAATGCTTTTTCGTCTTCGTTTTCAGTGGTGATGACGTAGGCAATGGCGCGCACTAAGCTGCGGCCCGCGAGCACGTCTTTGACGATGTTTGCAAAATTTACTTTTCTTTTGTAGATATGTTTTGCGGTGTGGTAGAGATTTTGGGCATCGATAAATATCCCGACACGTTGATCCTTTTGTTTAATGATTGCCATGGTTAGAGTATACCCTTTCGACAAGCCAAGAGCGAATACAGGAGCGAATAAGAGAATGATCAAACAAAATACCACCGTAGGGTGGTATTTTGTTTGATCACGCGCTCTTTGGTTTGTCGAAGGATTAGCTTTTAATCATTTTTAGTACTTGCTTGTGTTGGTCGGGATTTGTTTTTTCGAGTACCTTGATATGTCCGCGTCGGTCTGCCACCATTTTGATCAATCCACGACGTGAGTGGTTGTCTTTTTTGTGTTTTTTCAAATGTGTTGCAAGCATGTCAATTTTTTCGGTCAACATAGCCACTTGGACCTTCTTGGATCCGGTGTCTGTTTTGTGGACTTGGTGTTTTTTGATAACTGCTTGTTTTTTCTTGGTGGATAACATAGACGAACATAGTACCATGCCCTGGTAAAAAAAGCAAGTCCACCATATGAGGTCTCCTACAGCAACGTTCGCTCACCGGAATATTGATTTCTCTTCGAAAAAGCTCACCGGCACATTCTCTGAGAAATCAATATCCCGGTTCGCGAACAACAACGCGCTATACTATAGGTCATGGACTTCCCTACTGCCAAACGACAATTTCTCGAATACATTGAGATTGAAAAAGGGCGGAGCTTAAAGACGGTCGAAAACTACGATCGGTACCTCACGCGCTTTGCAACTGATATGCATATAAAAAATGTTTCGGATATCACCGAAGACACACTTCGTGAGTTTCGACTCAAGCTCAACCGAGCACCCGGCGTCAAAGTTCGTGGACAAGCTGCGGCAACGATGAAGAAAAATACGCAAAATTACTATATGATTGCGCTGCGCTCATATCTGAAGTACTGTCGCAAACGAAACATTGCCTCTCTTGCACCGGACGCTATCGAGCTCGCAAAGACTGGCGCGAGACATCTCGATCTGATGACTTCTGATGAGCTCAATCGTCTCCTGAAGTCTCCAGACACGACCACCACCAAAGGCTTGCGCGACAAAGCACTCCTCGAACTTTTTTTCTCGACCGGCCTTCGTCTCGCAGAGCTCTGTTCACTCAACCGCGACCTCGACCTTTCAAAGGACGAGTTTTCGATCCGCGGCAAGGGTGAAAAGGTGCGCGTCGTATTTATTTCAGATGATGCCAAAAATGCGATCAAGGCATACCTCAAAATCCGCAAAGATATGGAAGAGGCGATGTTTGTAAATCTCGCAAAAAATAAAGTTTCCGGCAGGCTCACTCCCCGCTCAATCGAACGAAGCGTACGCGAGTACGCCATCAAAGCAGGTATTTCCAAAAAGGTTACTCCTCACGTCTTGCGCCACTCATTTGCGACCGACCTCCTCTCCAATGGTGCAGATATCCGCAGTGTCCAAATGATGCTCGGTCACGCCAACATCGCAACGACACAAGTCTATACGCATATCACCGACAAACAATTGCGAGAGGTGCATAAGAAGTTTCATGGCAAGAGATAGGAACTGCTTTTTGAATATACTTCTGCATTTGGTGTAAATAAAAAAGGAGTGGTTTAAAACCACTCCTTAATAATTTACTTACTGTATGGTAACTATATTTTGATAGTTACCATTTATACAAAAGCCAACTTGAACTTCTGTATAATCAGTTTCTTTTTTACCAACTACGAATCCAGAGAATCCTGGAAATGGTTGGTAATAAGGCATATCCCAACCATCACAATAGGTAAATTTAAAGTTTATTCCTTCAAATTTTTTCCGGAGATCGGGTAAAGGATTTACTTCTTTTTTGAAAGCCACGTAGCAAGCTGTAGCAATTTGATTAACAATTTCTTGTTCAATAATGCCATTTTTCTGTATTTTAATTTTCATTCAATTCACTCTACCCTGCGATAGAGATTTGTTTTAGTGGATATAAACACAATTGCGTATATCCAACAGGTTTATTTTATTATACACCATATTACGTATATTGTCAATAGCCAATAAGCCTTAAATTTTATGTTGTATTTCCAATATTGGTATCAATTTCGGAACTTTTTCTCTGCTATACTCACTTTATGAAAATCATCTCATGGAACACCAATGGATTGCGGGCCACTCACAAACAAGGACACTTTGACGGGCTCTTTCGCGACTACAACCCAGACATCCTCTGTCTCCAGGAAACCAAGGCGACCAAGGAACAACTTCCTCTCGAAGTTGCTGATGTCTTTGGCTACGAGTCATATTTTGCCTGGCCAACGATCAAGAAAGGATATAGCGGAGTAGCAATCTACACCAAAGAACACCCACTCAAGGTCACGTACGGGATTGGAAAACCAGAGCTCGACCAAGAGGGTCGTACTATCACGTGTGAATACGACAAGTATTTTGTCATCACCTGCTACTTCCCCAACGGCGGTGGAGCACCCGAACGTCTCGAGTACAAGCTTGCGTTTTATGACCAATTTTTGAAATATATCGAAAAGCTTGCCAAGAAAAAGCCCGTGATATTTTGCGGAGATGTGAACGTCGCGCATACAGAGATCGATCTCGCACGTCCCAAAGAAAATGTTACTCATGTTGGATTCCTCCCTGTTGAGCGCGCATGGATGGACAAACTTATAAAAGCTGGATGGATTGATGTCTTTCGTTCACTCAATCCTGGCAAAAAAGATGTCTATACATATTGGGATCAGTACTCGCATGCACGAGAGCGCAACGTCGGATGGCGGATAGATTACTTTTTTGTCTCCCCCGCCTTGATGACAAAGGTTAAGGACCTTCAGACAGTCGGCGAGTACTATGGCAGCGACCACTGCCCTATTCTTTTGGATATTGCGCTATAGTTTACATTTGAAATATATATGGTACTATGTTTAAAACTCATTACTCATGCATATTACCAACATAACAAAAGTCTTTTTAGGACTAATTCTATTTGTTCTGTTCCCTCTCAGAGGCAACAAAAAATTTGATCCACGGTACGATGGCATCATCGATACTGATCCCGAAAAAAAATTGGCAAACTAACTTTTTTCAGAGCCCTCCTACACCGAGGGCTTTTTTATTTGACATTTATCCAAAGAGGTTTAGGATTGAAGAAAAATAAAATGAATACATTCCTCTACGCCGTACTTTCTGTTGTTGCAATTATCTTTATTATGTTTATGAAAATCAAAAGGTTTTTTTAATTTCAAAACAAAAAGCATTTCTCCGTGTTTATCGCGGAGTTTTTTTATTTCGCAATATAAAAGAATTGTGCAAAAAGTCCTTTCAATTTCTTTGCCTTACGGTTATTGCGAGAAATCGTGAGCTTTGTCTTTCCTCTCGAAACAATTTTCTGCAGTGCTGGAATGACATTTTCATCATAGACAGTAGTGTTTTTATAAAATTCATCAATATGTAAGGCAGTTTCAGGATCAGTAGTTGCCTCAATGATATAGTCGCCAAATATGTTGAGGTAGTAGTTTCTCTTTTCAAAGAGTGTTTTGTCATTCATATGATATTGCAAGTACTGACCGTCAAAGAATTGCTTGGCATAGACATCAAGTGGGTCCCTGCTTCCAATAGTGAGCCACAACTGTCGTTTGTCGCCTTTGAGCTTGTTAAAGAGATGAGTTTCGTTTTTTTGACGTGCATAGAGGAACCATTCATGAGGATTGTAGATAAAAATAGGTTCATCCGCTGGCATAACATCTGCCAATACATCAAATGCATGCCCCCAAAAACCATCTGTCTCATTAAGATTTTTGAAACTATACGAGATCTTGTCTCCATTACCGAGCATCAAGAAATCTGCGCCCTTTTGCTGTGAACCATACCGCTCTTGTGCCTTAGCAAAGAACACTGCCATCTGGTCGAGCCAAACGTTCGACAGTGAGTAGGTGGTGCCATGCTTTACAACGACTTCTGTGGCCAAAAGTCGACGGAGCACTACGTAGAGCGCTTGTTTAGTCAGTGTTACCTTGAGATTTCGGGCAGCTGCAAGTAGTTGCTTTCCAGACGCAGTATTGCCTGCGAGTTTTTCGATGATGACTTCTTCTAAAGTTGTCGGATGACTCATATTCATAGTTTTATACTAGCAAAACCATGCTTAAAAGTAAAATAATTTTTTACAAATATACCAAAATACGCTTATATTTTGACAAATTAATAAATATAATGCATAATATGTTCAGGATACAGTACATTAAGACAAGTTTCTAGGTCAGTAGTGTGATTCTGCAGAACACATTACTTAACTAAAAACCAATAAAAATGAAATTAGTAATTATTCACGGCGTAACAGGTGCCATTGGGTCAGCATGCCTTAGTTTATTTGGTTCAGAAAACGATACAGTCGTATATGGGATTAGTCGTAAAGCAAGAGATTTTAGAGATTTTTGTTTTGGCAAGAAACTTCCTGTAAAAACATTAATATGCTCTATCTATGGAGATTCTCCCGAAGATCATTACCCTGATCGAATGGCCTATTACTTTGGCAAAGCAATAAACGCCGAAGCATTTGAGTGTATACATTATATTCATGCAATCGGTAATTATCCTTTTGAAATAGACGAAAATGGAGATCGAATTGTTTCTTGTGATAACGACCAAGATGGTATTGATGATCGGTGTGCTCTTCTCACTAGAAATATGTTCAATAGTTTTAGTAGAGACATTGCTCGAGAAACAAAAAAGCAAGTACACTCGCTGCTATTTGGGGGCATTGCTGATAAGCACGAACCTTTTGCCCATATTTCCTGGTGGAAGACAATGAAAAAACTCAAGGATTTTCTTGCTGAGTCATTTGAAAAGGCAGAACAAGGATCAACTATTGAAGCATTCTGTAAAGTATCGATTCTCAATATTTCTTCAGTGCTTTGTCCGAATGAGTTGATTACAAGGCCCTTTGTTTTTTCCAAAACAGACGCTGATCCCAAGTATTGGCTTCGACCAGAAGAAGTTGCTACTTATGTAAAGTTTATATTTTATAGTAATCAAGCAGAAAAGCTTAAAGAATATGAACTTTTCAAGAAGAAGCCTGACTTTGATTTAAATTATTATGAAGATGAAAATTTCACTCCTCGTAAGATTGTAGAGTTGTACAAAAAGTAAACCAATAACCGCCTCACAAGCGGTTTTTTTATTTCACACCGTGTTTTTTACGCAATTCCCCTATTTCTCCTTCATTTACATATTCTTTCTTCTCCTTCCCTTTCTCTCCGAGTACTTTGAGATCTTTGTCTTCAAGCTCATCAAGGTCTTTTGCTCGTTCTGAGAGTTGCTCGACCGTATTGAGGGCAGGGTTTTCGAGGACTTCTTCGAGTAATGCATGCAATATCCAGCCCATTCGGGGCCCTGGTTTCATGAGTAACTCTTTCATGAGGTATGCACCGTCTATAGCAAGTTGGGAGACAGAAATAGGGTCCCGAAGTGCTTCTTCTATCATGGCGTGGTATTTACGCAGTCTATACGGTGCCTCGACCTTTTCCATACCTACTCGATCGCATTCACGGACCTGCATGAGTTCCCAGATGTGCTCCGGACCTACTTTTTGAATCACACGACGAACCGCAGAAAGTGTAATTTGCTCAGTATCTGAGAAAAACATGTGATTTCGTACGAGAGATGTTACATGTGTAACTGTTTCACGTGAAAACTTCAGCCGTTCAAGAGCTATTTTAGTCATTCTCGCGCCAACTACTTCGTGCCCAAAAAAGGTGTACTTATCCTTTTTGGCGTCGTACCTGCGCGTTTCAGGTTTGCCTATGTCATGAAACAGAGCAGTGAGGCGGATTTCTGTCGAAAATTCTTTGTCTGCAGCGTGTTGGAGTGCGTGCAATAAATGCTGGTATACGTCGTATATATGGGCACCTTTTTGTTCACACCCCATACCAGCGTAGAGCTCGGGAAGTATAAAATGCAGTAGTCCTGTTTTTTCAAGTAGGGTAATCCCAAAAGCAGTGTCTTTGGAGTTAATAATGCGTACCAACTCATCGCGGATGCGCTCTGCAGAAATATTTTTGAGTAGTTCATTGTTGCGTTCTATTGCCGACAAAGTTTCTGTTTCGAGAGAAAATCCGAGTACTGTGGAAAACCTCACCGCCCGGAGCATGCGTAGTGCGTCTTCTTTGAAGCGGATATCTGGATAAAGGACACTACGTATGATTTTGTCCTTTATGTCCTTTATACCTCCAAATGAGTCTATAACACTGTCTTTTATAGGATCCCAGGCAATGGCATTCATAGTGAAGTCTCGTCGTTCCAGATCCTTGGCTATATCTGTTTCATATGAAACAGCATCAGGATGACGAGTGTCACTATAAGAACCTTCTGATCTATAGGTAGTTATTTGGACGATATTGTCCAAATCTGGGGTTACACGTGTACCATCTGCTGGTCCTAATGGTTGCATATTGAGTACTGTCACGGTACCAAAAGTGTTTTCATTGAGAGTTTTATAGGCTGAAAATACTTTAGTCACTTGGTCTGGATGTGCATTTGTGGTGATATCCCAGTCTTTGGGTACTTTGCCAAGTAGGGTATCTCTCACACATCCACCCACTAGGTATGCCTCAAAACCCGCATCTTGTAGTGATTGGGTTACATGTGAAACAAAAAGAGGGATTGTAGATTTATTCAACATATTATTTTTGTGCTTGCGCCGCGAAGCTCGACCGAAAGGAAGAGCGAAGTGGTGCACCTATCAGGACTCGAACCTGAAACGACGGTTCCGAAGACCGTTGTGATATCCATTTCACCATAGGTGCGTATTGGTACATTAACACTAATTATAGTTTTTGTAAAAACGAACTACTGTATTATACTATAAGTATAATATGAGACATGATAAAAAGCACATATTTTCTCTTCGTAGAGAAGGAAAGTCATATCGGAGCATACAAACAGAAACAGGAGTTTCACGCGCAACTCTTAGTGCTTGGTTTAAGGATATTGAATGGTCAAAACATATAACAAGATTGCAGAGGGTTATAAATATTGAAGATTCCAAAAAGCGCATTATTGCTATGAATGAAGCACGAAGTCGTGCTTTGGCAAAGCGATATGCCGCCATAGAACTAGAAGCTGCTGAAGAATATATCAGATATAGAAAGGAAACGCTGTTTTGGGCAGGACTTATGGCATATGCCGGTGAAGGTGATAAACGTAACAAGAGTCTCGTCCGTATTACTAATACAGAATTCTACATCCATACAATATTTATTGCATTTTCTGAAAAATATCTCGATTTTCGGAAGGATAAGATAAAGATTGCCCTCTTGTTATACCCTGATCACAACGAATCTCTTTGTCGTGCAATGTGGTCCAATATTTTAACTATTACACATGACAACTTTCATAAAACACAGATTTTGCAAGGAAAAGAGAAAATAAAACGGTTGCAATACGGCATTGGTATGAGTATAATCTCGAGTACTGCACTCAAGAAAAAGATGCTGAAATGGCTTACTTTAGCGCAGGATGAAAAATTTGAAGATGCGGGTATGGTTTAGGGGTAGAATACGTTCTTGCCAAGAATGAGGCCAGGGTCCGAGTCCCTGTACCCGCACCAACATCATATTGAGACTACAAAAACTCCCTCATAAGGGAATTTTTGTTTTTTGTCCGTGACTCTTAGACAAACAATGAAAAATATTGGGTTAAAAACCATATTTTTCAACAAAACTGTGGATAACTCTGTGTGTATGTGGGATAACGGACGACTTTTAGGGCATATTTTGAGCTATACTTGTCCGTATGATCCGTATTTTTACCTCGAAAGCACAGATAACTGGTGAAAAGGGGGAGTCAGAGGCAGTAAAGTACTTAAAGAAAGAAGGATATGGTATCGTTGAGCGCAATGTCGCCAACAGGTTTGGCGAGATCGATATTGTTGCAAAAAAGAGGGGAGTGACGTATTTCTTTGAGGTAAAGGCAGGCAAAAGTGGAGGATGGATCAATCCCGCTGAAAATCTCAACAGAACAAAACTACAGAAGCTTTTTAGGTCAGTTGAGTACTATTGTCTCGTCAATCGAGTTGTTGAGTATAGAGTGAGGGGGATTATTGTATTATTTGGGGGTTCTGGAGAGATCAGTATCGAGTGTATTGAACTTTCATAACTCCTTTATTTACTGATCGCTTTCTGGTACTATTCATTTTCAACACCGCGGGGGTGGGGGTATTCGCCCGGATGAATCCGTTCGGACGGGTATCGGTAGTCCTAAAGGATTGCGATTTCAGAAAACCTTACGGTTTAAGAAAACGGGAACCCTAAAGGAATGCGATTTCTACCATTCATTCGAATGAAGAAATCGGGAATATACTTGTTTCGGGGAAAAAATCTTTGGTCGGGGTGTAGTATATCGGTAGTATACTTGTTTTGGGAACAAGAGGGCAGGGTTCGATTCCCTGCACCCCGACCAAAGATTTTTTCCGGAGGCGTGCGTGCCTGTGTGTCGCGAAACGGGCAGGCGGTGCCCAGACAAGTTTGCTGCGGCGGATTTAGTCGAGGGAGATACCCTGCACCCCACAAAGGAGCTTGAAAAAAGAATTTGGTTTGTTACTATAGCAATACTGCGGGATTAGTTTAATGGTAGAACATCAGTTTTCCAAACTGAGAGCAGGAGTCCGATTCCCCTATCCCGCACAAAATACAAAAAGTTTCAGATATATATCTGAAACTTTTTGTATTTTAAGGGATGGAAATCGGACTGGGAAAGGGTCGGGAAACGGGAGTTTCCCGTGTAGGAAGGCAGCGACACTGAGCGTGCGAAGAGGGGCGTTGGAAAACCGTGGGTTTCCAAAGTGTCAGATAGTGAAACGTCCCCTATCCCGCACAAAACACAAAAAAGTTTCAGATTATATGTCTG
>JBBSBF010000014.1:0-14078 GCA_038251535.1 Minisyncoccia bacterium | reverse complement strand
GCAATCGGAGCGTACATTGCGGTCAGAAGCCACCACGCACGCGGAGCGTGCGAAGTCATCGATTTTGGAAATAGGTGCGAGCTTGGTACAATAGAGACACAACAAAAATCCCATAGGGGATTTTTTGCATTGTGCCCGAGAGAGGACTTGAACCTCCACACCTTGCGGCACATCCACCTCAAGGATGCGTGTATACCAATTTCACCACCCGGGCAGGTGTATTGCTGATTATAGCAAACTTATTCTTGCGAAGTCGTTTCTGGGGTAGCCTCAACTACCTCGTCTGCAGCAGGCGCTTCGACGATCTCTTCGTCTTCTTCAAGTACTACCTTTCCACTGATGATTTGTTTCATCTTGCGGCGGATTTCCTTGGTCGCTTTGTCACGGATGTAGTAGAGCTTGCTTCGGCGAGTCTTGGTTTTCTTGGTGATCTCGATACGATCGATCATCGGAGAGTAAAGTGGGAAAATACGCTCTACACCAACACTGTTTGAGATCTTTCGAACAGTAAATGTCGCGCTTGGGCTCGTTCCGTGCTTGCGCGCAAGTACGAGACCTTCAAATGCCTGGAGTCGATATTTCCCCTTATCCTCTATCTTGGACCAAACACGTATCGTGTCTCCAGAGCTAAAGGCAAGGGCTTTGCGACTATCGATATCAACAGTGGTAAACGTAGTACTCATATAGGTCGAAACTGTATCATAAAAGCTCCCCAGCCGCAACATGATTTGGAAGACCTGCTAGAGCTTTTTCAAAATCAGCCGGATATGGCGCCGTCACCGCTATCTTGTCGCCATGTTGGTCGATAAAACAGATCGTTCGAGCATGGAGAGCAACTCTCTCAAAGCCAAGTGCGTATGGCTTTGTTGGTGCATAGAGCATGTCTCCCACAATGGGTCGCTGGAGGTACTTCAGGTGTACTCTCAACTGATGCGTGCGCCCAGTTTTGGGAAAAAGGTGCATAAATGAAAACTGTTCTCCATGCTCATCTTCAAATTGATGGATTGCTTCCCATCTGGTAACTGCCTCACGGACTTCTCCTCGCACTCCTCTCCCCGCATGCCAGCGCCGAAAGTCGTTTTTGTTGCGGCCGATTGCTACATCGATAGTGCCTGCAGACTCTTTGAAATGCCCCCAAACAAATGCGTGATATTGTTTTGAAATTGTTCGATCCTTAAATTGCTGCTTGAGATAGAGAAATGAGTCTTGGTTTTTTGCAATCATGAGTACACCTGACGTTTCTTCATCAAGTCGATGAACGATCCCTGGCCGATCAATCGTCACACCGTCCACCACCATCGGCTCTCCCACCCCCTTGAGTTTGGGGTAGTGTGCAAGCACCCAGTCGACTACCGTAGGTACTGTTGATTTCCCATCTCCATGCGTGCGAAGACCTGAAGGTTTGTTGATCACAAGATAGTCGGTGGTTTCGAAAAGGATAGGGATATTCATTATTATTACGCAGCTTTCTTCTTTGTCGTCATTTTATTCCCTTGTTCATCAAAACCATTCTTTAGTAGCCACTTTGTCGCAGCTTCACGTTCAAACTCTTTTTTCAGATCTTTGAGCTTTCCTCCACTATCAACACTCATGATTTCGGAATTTTCTTGTTCTTCATCAGAATCATTAATAATCCGTTCACCAGTTTCAAGATTTATTTTCTCACCAGATTCATCTTCATTTTGATCAAAAAGGTTGTCAAAATGATACCCTTCTTTTAAGGCAGCTTTCTTTTGCTCAGTAGCTCTTTCATTTTCTCCAAATTGTTCAATTCCCATATAAAGTTATAGTAGCATATCTTACGCTGCTAATGACCCGGGTGTTATTATTGTAAATTTTCTGTTATTCATTATCTGTTCTATTTTATTTACAAATTTACTCTGCTCAAAGCTTGTGATCGCTTCCCTCGCCTGAGGAACTTCTTGTGAGATTTTGAGTAATAATTCAAATGCCTCGTCATATTTTTCTGCAATATCAGTAAATCCAATTTTTGCTGCATAGGTTGCAAAGAGTTTACATTGCTCTGCTATCTGTCCTATGACATCAATCGCAATTGTATGTTTTTTGAACTTTTCTTTGAAATCTGGATCCTTTCTATTACTCCAAATTTGTACGAGTTCCTCGATCGTTTTCATATCTACCGACACAACAACCTTTGGTACGTATAAATTTTCCATAACTTCACCGTTATTGTCCTTGAAATATTTAATCTGCGTAAGCTTTCCTTTATCAATATAATCCAAAAGTGTTTCTATTTTTTCTTCAAACAGCTCTCGTTTCACCGACCGAAACGAAACATCGATACCAAGCGCCAAAAATTCATTTAGTGCTTCGTCGCGACCAAGCTCAATTATCCCATCGACACTATTAAAAAGCTCATCGTGTTTCGAAGGAGGGAGAATTTTGATCTTTGTGCCCAACCAGTCATACTTTGCAATACCTTCAACAAGCATTGCCTCTAGAATGGTAGCCAATTTTTTCATCCGTGCTTTTTCTGGTGTATCTGTCCGTTTAATTCGCTCTTCCTTCTCTATGACATTTTTGATATCATTTTCGATTTCTTCGTAATTATAAAGAGTAATAAAATCTTTTACTATCGTTTTTACATACTCTTCGTCAATAGCCTCGTCCCCGAGTACCCGTTGAGCTTGTCTATATAACTCCTCAAATATTTCAGCATTGAAAATACTTTCATTCTGAGAGTTTTCTTTTTCTGGTTTTTTCTCAAATTGCTCCAAATCAATCTTACCAATGATCGTATGTCTGTGCTCGAGTATAGATTTCCACATTTCGGGTGAAGTAGTAAGTTGTGCTTTTTTTTGTTGTTTTTCTTCTATGGTACGTTTTTCTTCTTCAATTTTTTGTCTAGCCTCTTCCTCAATTGATACAAAAGGTATACCGGATTCTTTTGCAGCCTTTCTTCGTTCGTGGTTGATTTTTCTATTATGTGCTTCTTGACGTAGTAATTCCCCCTCCTTTTCTTCTTGAAGGATTTTATCTTTAGTACCCACTGGCACATCTTCGATGACATCAGCTCCTTTAATTATTGGTTTTTCTTGCCAGCTCATACAAAAATACTCTAACACGTTTCACCCAAGAAACAATCGTCCGGGGAGAAGAGCTTAAAGGTTACGTTACATAAAAAGTTCTACGTCCTCGGATCACCCTTTTTCCACTCACTGACATTCAATACGCGTCGTTCAAACGATGTCGCCTTTCGGACATATTTCTTATTCTCCTTCGAAACGAGTGGGAAATGACGAATCGCGTCGAGCTTTTCATCGATCTCCCATAGATCTTCTTCGGCTGTTACCCAACCCTCCCCGAGTGTGCGTAGGTCAAACGGACGAGAATATGATGCAAGGGTCTTAACACCATCCGTATCTCTAAAGTACTCATGAAAATATGAGAGCGCGAGTTCTCGAACTGATCGGTAGACCGGATCGCGAAACCCGAGCACTGCGTGATTTGTTTTCGATATTGCACCCCACAAACCGTTTTGCTTGTACAAAGCAACGACATGCTCATCGTCACCAAACGACGCTTTTAAGTCCAACAACAGTGGCGGCTTGCCCGCGAGCCACAGTGCAGCACTGGCAAGGAGTGCGCCCTCGATGCAGTGTGCCTTTTTCTCCCTGAGTACGCGCCGTGGTGAAAAATGAGTATCTCCACCTTTTTCAAAATTGATCGGTAAACGATCAAGAAAGTCCTGGATACGTATCGGGGTCTTTAGTGTGCCAAGTATCAACGCTTCTTTCTTTGTTAGTCCAAACATGTCCTAAGTATACCAATGGTGCGCCCTGAGGGACTTGAACCCCCGACCTTCGCTGTGTAAAAGCGCTGCTCTACCAACTGAGCTAAGAGCGCATATGCGCAATTGCAGCATAGCAAACCGTATTATATTTGCAAAGTATCTTTGCTACTATAAGATAACAGTGTACTAACGTGACACTTGCCCCTGTAAGAAATCTTGCAGGAGCGACGCTCAGACAGTTTGTCAAAGCGAGCTTTTCCAAATGATCTTCACTTGCCCCTGTAGTTAAATGGATATAACTGCGGACTTCTAAGCCGTTATTGTAGGTTCGATTCCTACCGGGGGCACCACATCGCAAAGCACGCAAACTGCTTTGCGTGCAGCGAGTGGTGCCAGTCGGAGCGTTGGTTTTGTTTGAGTGAAGCGAAAGGCAAAACCCGCGAGACGGGGTCGCGAAAAATTCTCGTCAGAGAATTTATTTGTGACCACCATCATCACTCAACGATTTACTCCCCCGCCATACGCGTTTGAACTACCGTTTCAATCTCACTAAGATTTTTGTCTACGGTCATAATCTTTGCTTTATTTGATTCGTTGTACGCTGCAGCAGGAGCATCCAGCATCTTGGTTGTTTGCAAAAAATACCAACTGAGGTAACCAACAATAGCCATAAGTAGTACTAAAAACAATATGCAAAACAGCCGCCATAACGGATGTGGGTC
This sequence comes from Minisyncoccia bacterium, assembly GCA_038251535.1. Classification (GTDB taxonomy): domain Bacteria; phylum Patescibacteriota; class Minisyncoccia; order Phycocordibacterales; family UBA9973; genus UBA4124. The sequence goes on along the minus strand of JBBSBF010000014.1, from coordinate 9,602 downwards.
AAACCGCTTTTTCTTGTGAAAGATATGAGTTTTGATATTTCGTGATTTCATACTTAATAACTGATGACTTGAATACTTGCCAATACTTCCCACGAGTCAGCGGCCCCACTGCTCACCGCGGGTTCTGTCGGTGTACTTGTCGCCAAACCTGCCTTGCTAGAAAAAAGAGAAAACTTTGTAAATTTAATCTGATATGGTTGATGTGCTATATCGCTCAGAAACATGTCGATATCTGATTGATTACCTTTTGCCGAAAAATCAATCAACAACTTTTCCTCAGCATTCTTTGCTCCTGGTGTTTGCACGGTGGTGATTGCAAACTCAATCGTATGTTTTTTTGCCAGTGTTTCGAGCATTGACAACAGGTCAGGCGTTGTAGCGGGAGTGATTCGGTACGACTCAAGTGTCGCTAACCGAGATACTATAGAGGAAACTGTTTTTGATTCTTCAGATTCTATTTTTTTGTTTTCTTCATATAGCTGAAGTTGTTCTTTGACATCAAAGACCTTTTGCTTCTTTGTATTCATCAACACGGTCAGCTGCCATACCCCGGCTATAGCGCCAAGAAATACGATCGTAGTCACGGCCAGGAGTATGCGTTGCTTTTTTAGAGAAGAAGTGGTCATACGTTTTTAAATGTTATCGTGATGACAAATTCACCTTGGGTGCTCTTTACAAAGTTGCTCACTGGGCTGTCGATTGAACTGATCGTTTGATCAGACTGGAGATCGGTGATGAGCTGCTGGAGAGCTTCTCGGGTATCTGCGATACCTCGTATTTGCATTACTGGCTGATCTGTCGTGTTCATAACGTACCCAGTCATATGGATACCTCTCGTTTCATAATTTCTAATGTGTTGTACGTATTCCAAAGGAGACACTGGCATCACCGCAGCCAACTTAGTCTTTAGTGTTTTTATTCGAGATTGTAAATCTGTTATATCAAGCGGTTTTATCACTTCTCCTTTTGCCTCAAGTCGATGCATTTGATCAAGCGCAATCGTATAGCGCGAGTTTATCGTTTGAAGCGTCGGCAAAAACAACATACCAGCAACTGCGACTAAGACAATCGCCGCAAACAGAGACGTCGTTATCATACGCATCGACCTGAGATGTGCAATCACTTTTTTTTGTTGGGGCGGCAAAATATTAATCATATATATAGTCTGCTAACACAAGCCCAATCGCCGTAACGTAACTCTGCGCTTCGTCATGATCGATCGAAGGGATATGCGTTTCAAATGACATGCAGTTTGTCCACGGGTTTACTTGTACTACGGACAGTTTCAGCTCAGCACTGAGATAATCAGTCAATCCTCTGATTGTACTATATCCCCCACAGAGATATATCGTATCGATTGCTGGCATTTTGTTGTGTTGATCTTTCTTTTCATGCCAATAAATATATCGTTTGTTTATTTCTTCTTTCAACATAGTGGTGCCTTCTGAAAGGATATTGAATAGTTGTTTTTTTTCTTCGACACCGGTAAATCCTTGCATGTGGATTATCTGGTGTGCTTCTTCATCGGTGATTGCAAAATCTCTTTTTATGGTCTCGATCAACTCATTTCCCCCAAACTCAAGTGTCGAAGTGTACACAGCGCTCCCGTTTGAGACGATGGTGATCGCAGTACGACTCGAGCCAATGTCTACAATCATGCACGATCGATCATCTCCAGGAGTGAGTACTGCCCTCGCGACGGCCTGCCCATCAAGCTCAAAAGACACCGGCGTTATCCCTGCAGCAGTACACGCAGTGAGATACGCAGTTGCGACGGTTTCGGAAAGTGCAACAACGTGCACGACAATCGCCTTTTGGTCACTACTAAGCACCTGAAAATCAAAGATCGTTTCCACTGCCTTTAGTGGTACATTGTCTTCGAGTACTAACTCGATCGATCCTCGTATGTCATCGCGCGCAGCGATATCAACTGAAAGTGTAAACGAATACACCTGAGACTCGGGTATAGAAACTCGAGCAAATTCGAGATTGTATTTTTTGTTTACGTCTTTGAGAAAAGAAGTAAACTTTGCCTGATCAATGATTTTCCCTCCCTGCATACAGCCCGATGGGATGAGGACTTCTGCAAAGTCGGTTGGTACGAGTCCGTGCTTATCTTCACGTAACCGTATAAATCGCAATCGAGCATCTGAAAAATCCATACCAGCAGTCGGGATGGTGAAAAATGAAGGTAATGGAAATAGTCGAGTAAATAGTGAGCTCACGTATATCAGTATACGACACAAAACACACTATCGCACGAGAGCACCGGGTGAAACATCATGCTCTGGTATCAAAAATATTGGTTTGCCTTCTGCGTCAGTCACCGCCATGAGCATGCCGTTACTTTCAAGTCCACGAATAGTGCGCGGTGCGAGATTGGTGACAAACAACATACTCTTTCCAACAAGTTTTTCTGGTTCTGTGTACCACTCGCGGATTGCAGAAAGGATTTGTCGAGTCTCTCCCCCAAAATCTATCTCAAATCTGATTAATTTGTCACTATCGGGTACTGCTTCTGCCACAAGCACTCGCCCGATACGAGCCTGCAGCTTCTTGAATTCATCGATAGTTATCGTTTCCATAGTTTCAGTGTAAATTATTTGTACTATTTATCCAACCTATCAAGAAACCGCTGCAGTATGATAGCTGCTGCACTATCGTCTCTATTTCCTGCCTTAGTTTGATAGCGATGTGCTTCAACACTCGAAAAATCTTCCCGTTCAAGACAAACCGGTATGGTAAGACGTTTTTGAAGGCTTTTTGAAAATTGATCGATGTCCTGGGCAATGATATTTGATGCATTGTTGGTCGCTACTGATTTACCTACAACGATTGCTTGTATATGCTCTCGCTCAACAACCTTCAAGATCTCATCAAAGAGATGCGTACTAGCCGGCAAAATCGTGTACGGAAACGCAAATTCACCGCTATCGTCTGACGTCGCCAAACCAACCTTTTTGGTTCCATAATCAATGCCGAGGTATTTCATACGTGCATCCTAACATACTCAATTGAAAATCCATTTTTGCTATGCTACAGTGCACTCACTTCGACAGAAGACACGATGGAAGCGTGGCAGAGTGGTCGAATGCACCTGTCTTGAAAACAGGAGTCTGGGCAACCGGACCGTGAGTTCGAATCTCACCGCTTCCGCACATACAAAAATGTGTCCCGAGAAATCGGGCCATTTTTGTTTGCGGAAGCGAGGAAGTGAACTGCTTCACTTCTGAATGAGATGAGAACAGCAGAGATATGTTTGGTTAGCAGACCAAACAATCGAGCTGGTGCCCAGAGAAAACTTTTTGACTGAAAAAGTTTTACTCGCGGGCGAATAGCCAAGCGTCTCACCGTTTCCTTACTTCGACAAGCAGAGTACTTTGCGCCATACTGTTGTTTGTATGCAAAACACTATCTTCGTCAAAAATCTCATCGTCACTGGCACTCACGGAGCACACCTGCCGACTGCCAAACCCAAAGAATTTAAAATCGATATTGAAATTGAGGTAGCAGATATCACGCGCGCAGTAGAGACCGATGATATTGCGGACGTGTATGACTATCGCGAAGCGGTGGCGATAGCGCGGCATATCATCCAAGGTCCATCAGTCCACCTCATTGAAACACTCGCTACCCATATCGCACAGGAGATTTTGAAAAATAAAAAAATTCAAAAAATAACACTCACGCTATCAAAGCGTGAGTACGGAGATGCATTCGATTCGGGGATTACCCTTGTGGTACAATCGGGATATATCACTTAATCAACCAGGTTCATGCTCAAAGATTTTAAACAGTTTTTACTTAGAGGAAATGTCGTCGATCTTGCAGTCGGTGTCGTGATTGGGGCAGCATTCGGGACTATCGTCAGCGCCCTTGTGTCGGATATCCTCACTCCACTCATTGCTGCAATAGCAAAAGTCCCTGATTTTGGTGGGCTTATGTTTACGATAAACGGTAGTCAGTTTATGTACGGACACTTCATAAACGCGCTTATCTCATTTGTACTCGTCGCAGCAGCTGTATTCTTTTTTGTAGTCAGACCAATGAACGTCCTCATCAAAAAAGCGCGCAAAGAACCACCCGCAGACCCAACAACAAAAAAATGTACCGAGTGTCTGAGTGAAATACCAATAGACGCAAAACGCTGCTCGCACTGTACTCAAGTTGTAGTATAAAAATCTCACCACAGATCGGTCGTGGTACACTGCTACATATGTCAGACATCATCAAACGAGCAGACATGGTTCAAAAAAATATGAATCCTCTCTCGTGGTCAACACTCGAGTTTGAGGAAAAAGAACGACACCCTGACTGGCTATGGTATGCGGGCCTCATATTTGGTATAGGCGCGACGATTTCTTTTTTCTACGGAAACATCTTTTTCGGTATTTTCCTCATCGCCGCAGGGGCTGCGATCATTTTATTTGCCCAACGAAAACCGTCTCTGTTGGCGATCTCTATCAATGAAAAAGAAGTCCTCGTAAACAACGAGCCCGTTTCGTTTGATAGGATTACACAGTTTTGGATTGACGAAACGGGAAAACCAGATAAGCTACTATTGCTCGTCAAAGGTTCGTTTATCCCAATGCTTGCACTCCCCCTCCAAGACGTATCAGCTGATACCGTACGCACGCGCATGCTCATCACAACCCCTGAAGTCTTTATGCGAGAATCCAACGGCACAAAGATCGCCGACCGACTCGGCTTTTAACCCACCTCTCGTCGTTCAATGGATAGGACGTAACTTTGCGGAAGTTATGATATAGGTTCGATTCCTATCGAGAGGACAATACTAAAAATACTTAGCTTTATTGCTAGGTATTTTTGGTATATGTTTTTTCGAAGATAGGAATCGAACCGTAGGTCCCAATACTCTTCGCCGAAGGCGGTAGAGGTATTGTGGATCTCGACCAAAGGAAGAGGCGATTCCTATCGAGAGGACAATGTAATTAGCCCCCTATGGGGCTAATTACATTGTCCTCGAGAGCACGACAACTACTTGTAGTGCGTGTAGGAATCGAACAGCGAGTGGTAAAACTTCAGCAGAAGTTTTCACGAGCTGGTGCCCAGACAAAACATTTTGACTGAAAATGTTTTAGTCGAGGGAGATAAACGAAGTGGTCCTATCGAGAGGACACCATGCTAAATGCAGAACAAGCAGTATGAGATGCAAAATATAATACTCACTTTAAGAAAGCGCCTAATTTCAACCACCGTATACCCAAACAAAAAATCCGCCGAAGCGGAAATCTTTTTAAAAATAAATTTAAAACTTTGATCTATAATAGCTAATGGTAAGCGCCACAACGACTACAAATATTACCCCAAGGATATTTCGTAGTCGCAGTATGCTCCATTTTTCATTATTAGCTTGTTTATATTTTTTACTCTTACTGTAGTTGTAGTCCATATGGTTTTTTTGTTGATACTACCTCCACAGTCATTTTTGTCAATCAGCTTGCTCTACGACTTCGCCCCAGCCCATACCTTGAGTTCATCGTAGGTTACTTCTCCACAGAGCCACTTTTTGTTGTCGCTGTTGAAATAAAACGGTACTCCCCCACACTCATCTCCCTTATCGCACTCTTTGATAAAATCCATATTTCGTTTGTCATGCCACACCTCCTTTCGGATGATTTTTATATCAGGAAACTCCTGCATCAGTTTTGTCGTTAGTTCCCGCATACGCATGCAGTGTGGACATTCTTCTCCGTAAAATTCATATAACATCCGCAGAGTATAGCATTTACTTTCAAAGGCGGAGTAATACTTGCTCGAATGGATGTCCGCAGAAATATAGCTCGGTATTCGCATAGCGAATTATATTTCGAGGATTAGAAAACCCTCCGCAAGAGAGGGGTTTCGCTTCCATCCGAGCAAGTATTGCGTAGCGCCTACTTTTCTTTTGTCATTTTAGAAAGTCTAGCCTTTTTTCTATTTGCAGTGTTTTTCTTGATGATGCCGTTTTTAGCAGCCTTGTCGATCGCACTATACGCCTTTGAGAGTGAAGTTTTTGCATCAGCCCAGTTCTTGGTACTTACAAGCTTTTCAAGTGATTTGACGCCTTCTTTGAGGTTCTTTTTGGTTCGAGTATTGATCGCATTTTTTTTCAGTGATACGCGGAGTGCTTTTTTGGCATTTCTGGTGATTGGCATGTGGCGAAACTATAGCAGGATAGTGTATTTTTCGCAATAGTTACCACTATTTCCCAAACCATTTGGTATGATAAGGCTATGATTGCACGAATACAGGGTGTAGTAGTCGAAGTCTTTGATAAAGGCGTGGTCGTCGACACGGGTAGTATCGGGTATGCCGTTTATACTCCTGCAGTATTTCCACTTGGGGAGACTGTCGCGCTGCACACCCACCTCGTCATCAGAGACGATGCCCAAGAGCTGTACGGATTTGAAACCAAAGAAGAAAAAATACTCTTCACAAGCTTGATATCAGTTTCCGGGGTGGGACCCAAGACCGCGCTTCAAATGCTCACGATGTATCCATTGAGCGAACTTGTCAGAGCTATACGATCTGGAGATGCCAAGACCATATCCCTCGTCCCCGGTATCGGCAAGAAAACAGCTGAAAAAGTGATCATAGATCTCAAGGACAAACTCGCTGCATTTGCTCTCACCGAACAAAGCGGCGCAAGCGACCTCGTCGAAGCATTGTTGAGTCTAGGTTTCAAAGAGTACGACGTACGCGCCGTATTACCAACGGTTGATACGACACTAGTTCTTGAAAAACAAATAACTGTTGCGCTGCAATTACTCAAAAAATAAGAGTATACTCCACCTATGCATCCTGAACTCAAATGGTTTCTCCTCTTGTTTCTCGGACTCTGGGTTGCGTGGCTTGTGACGGGCGGACCAGATCGCATCCAGACCAACCGCACCCATCCATTTATCGAACAACCTTCTGAGGGAGGGAAAATTTACACACTCCAAGATTTAAAAAACGGAACGAGACCCTAGATGTCGAGCATTCGAAAGAGTACAACACCTCCCGCAACAGCAACATTGAGAGATTCTTTTTTTCCTTCCATCGGTATCTCAACTATGATGTCGCTGATCTTTAGAACATCTGTCGATATTCCCTCAACCTCATTCCCAAGGATAAATGCAACAGGGGTACGAACGGATACTTTTTTATAGTCGAGCGATTTTGGAGACTGTTCGATGGCGACGATCTGTACTCCTCGCAACTGAAGCGAATGGAGAAGCCCTCCGATATCCTCATAGCTCTCCCACGGTATCGTCCGTTCTGCACCAAGCGCAGTTTTTGCAATCTTGCCAACAGCTCGTCCAAATCGATCAATCGGTTGCGGCGTAGTAGATGAAAGATACATACGATCAATACCCACTGCATCGGCAGTCCGAAAGAGTGCACCAACGTTATGTGCGCTCCGGATATCATGCAAGATGAGAATTTTTGTATCAGCGGTATGATTTTTGTCGATTGATTTCATACACATTGCATGGTATAGTTTTGCTACTTTTTTGCAATAATATAAAGAAATATATGCGCCCATAGCTCAGTTGGTAGAGCAGCTCCCTTTTAAGGAGACGGTCGCAGGTTCGAATCCTGCTGGGCGCACCTTAAACGAACTAAAAGGCTTTTTCAAAGCCCAATGGTGGGCGGCACGAAGTGCCGCCCACTGTGTTTGCATTAGTTTTGCGGGGGAATTCTCGGAATTCAGTGCGCTTGCGCGCACTGTTTTGTTTTGGAGGAGGAGGTTCGAGCCAAAGATTTCTTTGATACAGACCTTTTTCGCAATAAGGTCTGTATCCTGTGCGATTCCGTCTATGTTTTGTGCGGTTTTAATCCATTCTCGCATCGGTTCGAGCCAATCATTTTGTTTGTGTGAAAGAGTAAAGATTTTTTCCTCGAGCGACTTCTTTTCAGATAACAGTTTTGACTTTTGATTTCGATATTCATTTTGTTCAATCACTTGGTCTAGGTAACCAGTGAGAAGTCGCTCCAACTTTTGATTGAGTATAAAAATCTTTTCTTTGCTCTCTTTCACACAAGCAGAAAAAGACTGGGCGGATTTTACACTGTCTTTTTCAAGTCTCATGTTCAGATATTCCGCCCAGTCTTTTGGCAAAGAAACTGATTTAATGAGTGATGATAACTGACTGTCGAGTTCTTCTTGTCGAATACAAGGTTGAAGACATTTCACACTTTTGTTTTTCTTGGTGCAATGATAATAAATATATTCGTGAACATTGCCATTTTTCTGTGTCTTCACCTTGTATTCTCCAGTAATCATCATTCCACATTCGGGACAGTGTATCAGTCCGCAAAAAGGTTGTGGATTATTTTTATTACCTTTTCTCTCAGGTCTACCTTTTTGCTTCAATATCACCTGCACCGAATCAAACAGTTTCTTTGATATGATTGGCTCGTATTTTCCCTCGTGACGTTCACCGCCGTATTTAAATAATCCGATATAGAATTGGTTTGATAACACAAACGATACGCGAGATTTATGGAGTATCTTTCCGGAACGCGTTTTAATATTGTTCTTCGCCAAAAAGTGAGCGATATCTTCTAAACGACTATTTCCTTTTGCGTACAGTTCAAAAGCCAAGCGTAACACTTTCGCTTTTTTCTTGTCGACAACGATAGATTTTGTACGACTATCATTGATATATCCAACAGGCGCTTGGCTTGGATAATCACCGTTCCTCACTTTTTGGCGAAGTCCACGCTTCGTGTTCTCGGAAAGAGAATCCACATAATACTTACTCTGTACAAATGCCATTGAGAGCGTAAATTTGCCTTGTGGTGTGTTTTCAAACCAATTACTTGGAAACTTGAGATTCACAAGATGTCCGATGTCGAGGAAGTATACAATCTGTCCTCCGTCCACCGAATTGCGCGCTAAACGATCGGGATGCCAAGAAACGATACCATTTGCCTCGCCTCGTTCAATACGTTTCAACATTTGCCCGAAAATAGGTCTGCCAGGAATTTTAGCAGATTGCTTTTCTATCAGTTCCTCCACAATCTCCAGATTTTGCTCTCGGGCAAATGAGCGCAATTCCGTGAGCTGTGCTTCGATTGATAACACTTGCTTGTCCTCGACATCGGTACTCTTGCGAACATACAAAAAGAATTTTTGCATAATATTTTTTCATAAAGCAGAAATGGCTACTCTAGTGTTGAATCCTAACGATAGTTAGAAAGCTAGAATAGCCATTTCTGCCAACTATCTAATAATGGATTCAACATTTCTAGTATATCAAAAAAATAATTGCAAACAAAAATTCTTTTTGTATTTCGGGCAAAGCAAATATGCCAAAATTGCATTCTGATACGAACCTTCTCCAAAACAAAACAGTGCGCGCAAGCGCGCTGGATTTTCCGAATTCCCACGCAAAACCAATGCAAACACAGTGGGCGGCACTTCGTGCCGCCCACCATTTGGCTTTGAAAAAGCCTTTTAGTTCGTTTAAGGTGCGTTTATATTACCAAATCAGAACCTATTTTGAAAGTCTATAAAATGGACGAATTTTTGCGAAACATATTTTCTGGGGAAAAGGATTCGCAAAAATTCGGCTAATGTTTTTTGGAATTCGGACTCGCCCGCGCGGAGG
>JBBSBF010000013.1:0-15337 GCA_038251535.1 Minisyncoccia bacterium | reverse complement strand
TGGAGACGTGAACCGAGTTTGCGCAGGGTTTGCAATTCTTTTACGGGGAAATATCCTGCTTGAGCCATTGTCGCATACAACACTGGACAGATGTGACCGTTCGAGAGTACAAGTCGATCACGCTCGGGCCACGTTGGATTGGTCGGATCATGGCGGAGAAGTTCAAAATAGAGCGCAGTAAAGACATCGGCCATCCCAAGGGGACCTGCAGTATGTCCGCTCCCCGCTTCCAAAAGCATTGAAACAATACTCTCACGAATATCGTTTGCTTTGATCTCTAGTTCTCTGATTGTAAAGTCGCCTGATGACATATTTGTTTTAGTTCTCTTATTGTACCGTGTGGATCGGTAGATTGAAAGATACTAGAGCCTACAACGAGCATGGTTACCCCTGCGCGTACTAAACTTGAAGCATTATCCCGCGTCACCGCACCATCGACTGAGATAGTTTTGTCTGGATAGAGGTGTGCTACTTTTTTGATCTGATCAATCACGCGTTCGTCAAAGGGTTGCCCTTGAAATCCAACCTGTACAATACCCATACACTGGATCGTGTCGATGTAGTCAACGTATGGCGCGATACGAGCCGGGTCAGTATCGATACCGATCGCCATACCAAACGTCATTACGTCTGCAACGATTGAAGGGAGATTTCCAAAATATGAGAGTAGTTTTGACTCATCTGTACTCTCCAAAAATGATTCGCAATGAAAAATAATCTTTGACGGACCGAGCGCGACAAATGTATCGATGTGCTCGAGTGGATCTTTGAGCATGAGATCAAACTCATAGTTGATATGTTCCCACTCCGGCAAACCTTCGTCTTGATTGAGAAGGGTTTGGAGTTGTTCGGGGTCTTTGTTGTTGAACCACCATGTTCTGTTGGGCGCAAAATGCCCGTCGACAAAATCGATCTGTACGGTAGTGACTACATCCTTGATCTTTGCGACACCATCAACGATGGCGCGATATGAAGATGGTAAAATAGCAGGGATTATTTTCATATTAAAACTTACTCAGCCGACGCACATGTCGTTCGTCGTTTGAAAATGGTGTGGCAAGCCAGATCGTCACTGCCTGGATCGCTTCGTCGGGAGTGAGAAATCGCGCTCCGAGGGAGAGAATATTTGCTGCGTTGTGTTCCCTACTCAAGGTGAGTATTTCAGTTGGTCCACCATAGTAGACGACAGCGCGCGCACCTACGACACGGTTGGCACACATTGCCTCCCCTTCTCCCGAACCGCCAAATATGACACCCATACTGTGGTCAGGATCGAGCGCGACTGCTTGTGCACATGGCAGCATGTAGTCTGGATAGTCATCGTCTGTCACCAGACTCATCGCTCCATGGTCAATGACTTCAACCCCTTCCCCGAGTAAGTAGGCTTTGATTGCTTCTTTGTGCAGATATCCTGCGTGATCTGTAGCGAGATGGATTTTCATAGTAACTGTAGTATTTTTATTCTTCGTCTTTTTTACGAGTAAGTGTAGACACTTGGACGTTTTCTAAAATACGACCATTAAGGAAACCTCCGACTTGCTTAACCTCAAGAGTAGATCTACTCCAATCCTGCTTCTCTTCTCCTTGCGCTCTGACTATATACATTTTTTCTTCCCCCCCCTCAATCACTTTGTATGTAAATTCATCTCCCTTTCTTATATCTTCAATGCGAAGATTTTTCTCTTCATTATTTTCTTGTGGATTATTTATACTTGGTGCCATTTCTAAGTCTCCCATATATTTAATTAAATTATTATTAATCGCCTTTACTATCTTAATCACCAAGTCAAAAAGAGTGCATATACCTCCATCTCAGTATTATACCATGCAATTTTCACTCCAGCCCTACGCCTTGCTTCGGGTTTATTATTTTGTGGTATAATTTTTACATGGCAATACGATCTATGTCATTTGCTGAGGGAGAATTTTATCACGTATACAACAGAGGCAATAGCAAACAGGCTATCTTTACAAACGACGCGGATCGAGAACGATTTGTGAGTCTTCTCTATGTTTGCAATTCAGAAAAACGAATTAATTTTCGAGATGACATTACAAAGAAGAATATCACTGTCTGGGAATTTGATCGAGGAGCGCCACTTGTTTCGATTGGTGCATGGGTGCTCATGCCCAATCACTTTCACCTTTACCTGACACCGTCGCCCCAAATTAAACACTATTCACCCGAAGCAAGGAGTAGGGCTGGGATCAGTGAGCTTATGCAAAGGATTTCAACGGCGTACTCTAAATACTTTAACACCAAGTACGGACGCACTGGGTCGCTGTTCGAAGGAAAATTCAAATCCGTCCATGTAGATAATGATACACATGCAAAATATTTGTTCTCGTACATCCATCTCAACCCAATCAAGCTCTACGAACCGGCATGGAAAAAAGAAGGATTCAAAAATAAACAATTCGCCCTAAAGTACTTGGATAGGTACCGATGGAGCAGTTATCTGGACTACAAACGCGTACAGAGAAATGAACACGCTATTTTAGATACAAAGAACTTTCCCGACTACTTTCACACTCCAGAGATTTTGGAAAGAGAAATGTTTGATTGGTTGTCGTATGAAGAATGAGAGTGATTATAAATAATAGTTCAATATTAGACCACATATTGCGCTAGCCCGAAGCAAGGCGTAGGGTACTAAAGGACAGACCTTGGGAAACATGTGTTCTCCTCAGAAGAAAGTAAAAATTGCAAAAAATAAAACAATTACTACACTTCCAAAAACTATTGCAATGGCGCCATAAAGGTCATGCCGAGTATGTAAATTTTTTCTTTGTTGATAATTGAATAAAATTTTTATTCCTATAAAAATAGACACAATTGCAAGAATAACATTAATAACTTGGATTATAGTTAGCAAATTAGGGATAAATTTTAAAGAACTACTTTTGAATATTAGAATCGACATCACTATATTAAAGAGAAAAATGAAAAGATTGATTTTCCATATATTAGACAGAGGTTTTTTAGGTAAACCTACATCTTCAACCAATTTTATAAAGATTTCTGCATTAGGATCCATTTTACCAATAAGTTTATTTAATCGTCCTCGCTGTCTTAATAACATGCTCCACGAGTGTATGGGTATACCCCATTTCCTTATGATACCGCATCAAATAAATCTTCCGGAAATCTACCAATACTTTTAAGATACTCAATTGTAACTTCAAGATTTTGCTTAAGATCTTCATTATATCTCTTCAAGTGAGAGTATTCCTTATTCTCAGAAATATTTTTTCTTGTTCCAACAATATATTCTCTTATTTCTTGATCGTTCATTATTTCACCAAGAGTTTTACCTGGGTTCTGAAGGAGAACTTCATCAGGTGTACTCTGAATTGCTTCGTGATCTTTTGCAGTCACACCAAGATAGCCTTTTTCTTTCCAGTTTTTCTGAGCCTCGATGTATTCAGGAGTATTTTGAAATGTTTCGAGATTTTCCATAATTACTTAATCGTCCTCCCCGTCTTAATTACATGATCGACTAGTGTGTGGGTGTACCCCATTTCGTTGTCGTACCAGCCCATGACTTTGACGAGGTTGCCGCCGACGACGCGGGTCATTTCGAGGTCTGCGATGGATGCATGACTATCTCCGAGGATGTCACTTGAGACGAGATGGTCTTCGGTCACCGCAAAGAGTTTGCTCCATCGAGGATCTATAGCCGCCTTTTTCAATATCTCATTTACTTCTTCGGCAGTTGTATTTCTTTTTGCGATAAATGTCACATCAACGATTGATCCAGCCGGGACTGGTACTCGAACTGATATCCCATCAAAGAGTCCTTCAAGCTCTGGAAAGGCCTTGGTCACTGCAATCGCAGCTCCGGTTGAGCTCGGCACGATGTTCTGTGCTGCAGCGCGACCTTCACGAATATCTTTTTTCGCAGGGCCATCGACGAGGGACTGAGACGCAGTGTAGCCGTGAACGGTGTTGAGGATGGCTTTTTCGATACCGAGTGCTTCGTGGAGAATCCCGATGAGTGGCGATGCGGCATTGGTCGTACATGATGCATTTGAGGTGATGTCACACGTGCCAAACTTGTCTTCGTTAACACCGAGCAAAATCGTAGCACCAGGAACTGTTCCATCGTCACCCTTGGCAGGAGCTGAGATCACGACCTTTTTGGCACCATCATCGATATGAAATTGTGCTTTATCATACGCCGTAAAGAGTCCCGTGGATTCGACGACGACATCCACGCCGAGTTCTCCCCATGGAAGTTTGGTTGTATCTTTTTCTGAGATAAATTTTACCGTCTTGTCATCGATAACGAGATTGCCGTCAGCAACCGTCACACGATGCCCCCAGTTGCGATAGACCGTGTCGTGCCGCAAAAGATACGCCAGGTTGTCTATCGAGCCGAGATCGTTCACTGCAACAATCTCAATCTCCGGTCGCTCCCATGCAATCTTTAAAAAAGCTCGACCAATCCGTCCAAATCCATTTATTGCTACCTTCAATATTTTTGTATCCATACGTAATAGTATAACAAAAAAGGACCTCTGTAAAAACAGTGGTCCGTCTTAACCCCGTGCAATACGCTTACCGTGTACTGCACTTATTTAAAAACTTATATTATGTATACCATATATTCTTAATAAGTAAAATATGTCCTATCACCCAAAAAAACAGGCCCTGGTATATACCGGGCCTGGTTAATCAAAAAATCATAACTAACTATTACGTGTTATGAACCAAAGAATCTAACAACATTATAGCATTTCTTTCAAAAGTTGCAATACAACTGTAGGATTTGCACTCCCTTTGCTCGCCTTCATTACTTGTCCCACAAGTCCTTGAATTGCGGCTTCTTTGCCCGCCTTATAGTCGGCAACTATCTTTGGATTATCATCGACTACCTGCTGGACGATCGGTTTCAATGCCTCAGTGTTGTTTTGTTGGAGTAATCCATGCTCTGTCGCATACACCTTGATCGAGCTCATCGTTTGACCGTTTATTATCGCAGTCAGTATGTCTTTTGCACCTCGAGAAGTGATCTCATCTGCAGAAAGCATCGTGATGACTTCTACAAACAACGTATGAGAAATCTGCGCAAATGAGTTTTTCAAATCATTGGAGAGGTAGTTTGCAGCAAGTTTTGCGACTTTTTTGTCACCGACAAGTTCACCCACTGTTTTTTCAAAATATGTAGCAAGCTCGTTATCAATCACAAATAGTTCCGCTTCTTCTCCTGTAAGTCCAAAGTGCTTTGCGTATCGTTCACGTTTTTGCCACGGAAGCTCTGGGAGATCTTTTGTTACTTGTTCGAGATCAAATGCATTGTGGAGCTGCATTTTGGGAAGATCTGGTTCGGGGAAATATCGGTAGTCGTTGGCGTTTTCTTTGGATCGCTGACTAAATGTCTGTTGTTTGTTCTCATCCCACCCACGAGTTTCTTGGACGATCTCGTCTGCGCGCCCCGCATCATACAGAGCCTGCATGCGAGCGAGCTCGTACTCGATAGCTCGTTCACAGCTTTTGAATGAATTGAGATTTTTCACCTCTACCTTGGTTCCAAACTTACCTTCCTCATCAGATAGCGAAATATTTGCCTCGACACGTAGCTCCCCTTTTTCCATATTTGCCTCTGACACGTTGAGACATCTCAACAAGAGCTGCAATTCACGAGCAAAATCCCCTGCTTGTTGTGCGCTCTTGATCACTGGTTCAGTGACCAGCTCCATCAAGGGCACTCCTGCGCGATTGTAATCCACGAGTGTGAAGGATCCACGATCATGCTTAGATGTCGCAGTATCTTCTTCAAGATGTACTCGAGTAATCGCCACTCCATTGAGCATGCCACCAGAGACTATCGGGTATTTGTACTGCGATATCTGATACCCTTTGGGGATATCGGGATAAAAATAATGCTTCCGATCAAACTCACTAAAGTCAGCGATCGTGCCATCGAGCGCAAGCCCTACTTTGATCACGTTTTCTATTGCAGACTTGTTGGCAGTCGGCAAGGTCCCCGGGTGAGCCATACAGATGGGACAAATGTTGACGTTGGGCTTGATCTCGTTTGGGTCGTTTTTGCAGCCACAAAACATCTTGCTCAGAGTATTGAGCTCGGCATGTATTTCCAATCCAATCGTTGGGTAATAGGTTTTTTCCATCATGAGAGTATACCTGCCTACACCTCGTTTGGGAAATAGCCCTTAGTGACAATAATCTAGATTTATATACATAGCTTGACTTTATGATTCAAAGTAGTAAGATATTACGTGAATAGTATTCCTTGTTTTTTAAACGTTTAAAAACTTAAATCATGTTGTCAAAATCACTCCCAATTGTTTATCCTGATGTTTCTACAAGCAATTTTATGCGTAGATTTACCGGAGACCTTGCATTTGTTTACACAAAAATGACAGGCCAACACTTCCCATTGAGAATGTTAAAAGATAAAAATGTAAAGAAAAAAAAGGAAGTATGATTTTAGACGTGCCCTATGATTTAAGTAACCCCATCATTTTGGTGGGGTTTTCTTATACTTGCTTCAAAATTTTTATGAGCTCATCTTTAAAGTCTTTGACACTTCCCTCGTCAAACAGCGTTACAGTAAAAACAGGCTTGCTCAGTTTTTCAAATTTCTTTACCGTTGCGTCCAATACTTCTTGCGAGACAATATCTGTTTTAGTAAGCAGGATGATTTCATCTTTTTGTGCAAGTGCCTCATTGTATTTTTCGAGTTCGTTTCGGATCGTCTCGTAGGACTTCATCATGGTTAGTTGTTCAAACGATATGAGGTGCACCAATACTTTGGTTTTGTTGATGTGTCGGAGAAACTTGTGTCCGAGCCCCTTGCCATCACTTGCTCCCTCGATCAGTCCCGGGATGTCTGCAATAATAAATCCATGAAGGTCTCCGAGGTTGGGGTCGAGGGTAGTAAACGGATAGTCCCCCACTTTTGCGGTTGCGTTAGTCAGCGCGTTCAGCAGGCTACTTTTGCCGGCGTTTGGAAATCCGATGAGACCAATATCTGCAATGAGCGTCACGGTGATGTGAAATACTGCATGCTCTCCTGGTTTACCATCAGTTCCTTTGTCGGGAGATCGGTTGGTCGAAGATTTGAAGTGCTCATTGCCATAGCCGCCAAATCCACCAGCAAGAACTTTGATTTCCTGATGTTCCTTTGTCAGCTCATACACTTCTCCAGAAATCGTGTTAGTGATAGTCGAACCGATCGGAAAGTCCAAGTATAGCTTTGCTCCATTTGCACCCTTAAAACTCCTGTTCCCGCCGTCTTCTCCATTTGGAGCGTTGTACTCCTTTTTGCTTTTATACACATCAAGTACTCGTAAGCTACGGATCGCACGAACATAGACGTCCCCTCCCTTCCCCCCGTCTCCGCCATTTGGACCGCCTTTGGCGATAAATTTCTCGTGTCTCCAACGCACGACTCCGTCGCCTCCTTTACCTGCTGTTGCATTGATTGTAATTTCGTCTAGGAATGCCATAGATTATGGTTATACCACACTTATGATAAGAACGGAGTATTTACGTTCATCCATTCTTCAATTTTTTGAATGGCAACTTTGGGCGTGACATCTTTCATAGATGCACCCG
Source organism: Minisyncoccia bacterium (assembly GCA_038251535.1). Classification (GTDB taxonomy): domain Bacteria; phylum Patescibacteriota; class Minisyncoccia; order Phycocordibacterales; family UBA9973; genus UBA4124. The sequence goes on along the minus strand of JBBSBF010000013.1, from coordinate 7,752 downwards.
ACGCTCGATCGTGTCCTCCACCGATTTTCATTTTTTCAAATAAATCCCTAACGTTTACACTCCCAGACAATGCTCGCCCTGAAATACGAATACTCTTATCTGATCTTGGTGTTGAAACCAATCCCCAACTATAGCCTTCTATTCTCGGTAAATATTGACTCATATAAATGTGACTAGCAGCAGACATGTCTTCATCACTATAGTTTTTTATATCCTCGATGTAAGAATATTGCATATCCGGCCAACCGTTACAAGAAATATACTGAGTATTTTGCACGAGTTCCTGTAGTAATGGAATAATCTGCTTTGGAATGCCACCATAACGTGCGCGAAATGAGTCAATAGACATGTCTACTGTTTCAACTAACGTTTTAACAAGCATAAAGACATTAGATTGTTTTGGAGAAATATACGATAGATTACCAGTGTCTCCCAAGATGCCGAGCAATACTGATTCAGCAAGAGGTTTGTTGAGCGGGACGACATCATGAAATATGTGATAGATAAGTTCGGCATTTGAAGAATAGCTTTTATCAATAAGAGAAAGGGTAAAAACATCTGGAGTAGACGAATGATGATCGATTACTGCTCGCGTCGGTATCTGTTGCAATATATCAGGTTGCTTTGAAATTCGTACATAACTACTTACATCAGCAACGATAAGCAAGTCGACACCTCCAAGAAATGTACCGAGAGATGGGACAAATTTGATTGCATTGAAATGACTAAAATCTTTATGTCTATACGAAGGTTCACCTTCGTATAAAATATCAATATTTTTTGTTGGAAATTGTAGCGTAAGTATTTCGTAGAGCGCCATTACTGACCCGATCGAATCATCATCAGGTGAAAGATGTGCTGTTATTACAATATTTGTTGCTTGTTCAATGCTCGTAAACAATTTCTCACGAAAGGCAGTAAAAATTGTCTCATCCATGGATTAATCCTTAATAAAATGGCTGATAATCCAGTTGATAATAGAGATGACCAATGCACCAATGATCGCCGCTTTAAATGAATCAATAGTAAGTCCAGTAATGATCTGTGCAACAAACCAGAAAAATACTCCATTGATAATCAATGAAAAGAGTCCGAGGGTGAGGATGTTGATCGGGAGTGTGAGGATCGTCACGATAGGTTTGACGACCATATTGAGAAAGACAAGACACGCCGAGACGATCAGTGCCGTCACAATACTGTCAACCGATATACCGAGAACGAAGTGTGGGAGTGCAAACACTGCGAGTGTCGTGATAAACCAGCGTAATAAAATCATGGAGATAGTATAGTATAAAAACGATTAACTGAATAGGCTTTCGACAACCACCTTCACTGCTTGTCCATCTGCGTTCCCCTGAGTCTCTTTCATGACGACTCCAACGAGAATCCCGATCTTGGCTTTGTCAGTAATACCGAGCTCGTTTTTTTTGACGACTGCGATCGCCCTGATATCTGTCTCACTCATTTGGGCTGGTTGATACACTTCGAGAAGTGCGAGTTGGGCACGATCTGCGTCTGCAAGATCCTGCCTTCCACCTGCTTCAAATTGTGTAATAGCGTCTTTGCGCTGCTTGATCGTACGTTTGATGACTGAGAGTGCCATATCGTCTGTGACTTCGCCTTGTGGAGTTTTGCCATTGGCGACGAGTTCGTTGGTAAATGCAGAGAGCAGCCCCCGGTACGTATCCAAAGCATTTTGATCTTTGGCACGCATAGCGTCTTTGAGTTTGGAGCGAATGTTATTTACTATCATGTATAGATACTATCACCTTCCTGATCATTCTTAAAATTATCAAAAAGAGTAAGTGTTTTGCTTAAAGAAGGACTAATAGCTTCAGTAAAAGCTTTTTGTAATTCTGGGTCAGCTAAATCTTCACCTTTAAACATGCTCCCGTAAAAAGCTTCAGTTATGTATTGTTTTTCCAAATGCAACTTTTGTGCAATATATCCAACGATAAGATCAAAGAATTGAATATTTAAATCATAAATATTCAACATTTCTTGCTTGTCTTCTTTAGTTAATTCAAATTGCTTATAAGTTGCATATTCATCAAAAATCTCGCGAGTAAATTTTTCTGTTACTCCTTCATTAAAAAAATGAAAAATCCTCTGTGATTTTTGGTTTTCGTAGTCAATTTCGTATGTTTCTTCTTTATCAAATTTAGGGATTGTAATTTTATGCTGATCAAAGCCTATTTGTCGCTCAGAGATGTATACATCTTCAGTTTCATTTATAGAGTGAGTTGGATTTGATAGCGCATGTGTTTCTTCATGAATTACCGCGTGAAGCAATCTATATTCATTGATTTTTTTCTCATCAGAGCTTGCTACACTATCATAATCAACCACAATCACTTTATGTTTTGATTCATATAGAGCAAAACTAGTACTTAGTGCCTCATGAGCTATATCCCATCGAGATATAAAATTTTCCTTATTAAAATACGGATGTATTCTTTTTTGAAAAAGTGACTCAAGCAACTTGAAATCAATTGTATCAAGTGCATTTTCAAAGTTGACAAATTTTCTATCAATAAGATTTTGCAAAAGGTCAATTTTTCGCTCTCTGTCGATCGATACATACATCTCTGTCAGAGATGTATCTTTGGGTATTTCAGGAAAAGATTCTTTCATTACAATCAACTATAGCATGCTACACTGAACACATGAAAATCTACTTTTTCGACACTGAAACCACTGGAAACACAGGCAAAGACTACCTCTGCCAACTCGCGCTCAAGGAACAAGGGGTTGTGGCGCCAGTAATCAACGCCCTGTACAAACCACCCGTCTCTATCCCCATCGAGTGCACCATGATCCATGGCATTTCGAACAAAATGGTCGCCGATAAAACCACGTTTAAAGATGCGCCAGAGTACAAAGAAATCAAAGCACTCTTTGAGTCTCCTGACACGATCTGCGTTGCACACAACGCAGCGTTTGATGCGCAGATCTTGCGTAACGATGGTATCGAGCCCACCAACCTGCTCTGCACGTTTAAGGTCATTCAGGCACTCGATACAGAAAACGCGTTTGCGATGTATAAACTCCAGTACCTGCGTTATGCGCTCGATATGGAGCTTGAAGTACCCGCACACGATGCGATGGCAGACGTACTCGTCCTCGAACAACTCTTTCAATACGAGCTCGCACAAGCAATGAAAAAGTGGAGTTTGGACGGACCTACGGCAATCAGCGAAATGATCAAGATCAGTAACGAACCGATGTTTTTCCGCCACCTAAGCTTTGGCAAATACAAAGGCAAGACGATCCAAGAAGTACTCATGATCGATCGTGGATATCTCGAGTGGCTTCTCACCCAAAAAAAACAAAGTGACGCCGACGAAACTGACTGGATCCATACATTGGAGAAGTATTTGAAACCATAGCCATTTCTGCGCATGCTACAATAGCGTTATGCAACCTATATATGTATTGATCGGTATCGTCGTTGGAGGTGCTATCGTGTATTTTTTAACGAGACGTCCAGCTACTACGCAAACTCCTCCAGAATCCACGACCGGATTTCAACTCCTTATGCAGCAGGTTGCTGATTTGCAGCATACCGTCGATGCCAAGCTTACCGAAAGTGAAAAAAGCATGCGTGAAAGTATGCGACATCAGAGTTCAGAATCAGTGAGGATTATTGGTGACATTACCGAGCGGCTTACCCGTCTCGACGAAGGTAACAAGCAAGTCATCGGATTTGCCGAGGGTTTGCAACAACTCCAAGACATATTGAAAAACCCAAAGCAACGCGGCATACTCGGCGAGTACTACCTCGAGACATTGCTCAAAAATATCCTTCCACCAGGAGGCTACGAAATGCAGTACGGATTCCCGGATGGCACGATCGTCGATGCCGCAGTGTTTGTCAAAGACAAAGTCATCCCGGTCGACTCAAAGTTTTCACTCGAAAACTACAACCGCATGAGTGAAGAACGCGATCCGGCGCGCAAAAAAGATCTCGCAAAGATATTTGAGAACGATCTCAAAAATCGCATCGTAGAGACTGCGAAATACATCCAACCAGAAAACAACACCATGGACTTTGCATTTATGTTCATTCCGCATGAAGCGATCTACTACGATCTCCTCGTCGGCACTGTCGGTACCGGAGACGACGTCGAAAATCTCATCCAACGCGCAGCATCCAAATACCGCGTCATTATCGTCTCCCCTACTTCATTTCTCGCGTACCTCCAGACGGTGCTTCAAGGACTGAAAGCAATGCAAATAGAAGAAAGTGCAAAAGAGATCCGCAAGCGAGTTGACGAACTCGGCCGACATCTTGCCTCCTACGAGGAGTACCATAACAAACTGGGCACAACACTCAAAACAGTGGTAAACCACTACAACAGCGCTTCAAAGGAGTTGAAAAAAGTAGACAAAGACGTCATGCGTATCGCAAACACTGAGAGCGCACTTGATCCGCTCGTGTTGGGAGATGCAGATATCGAACGAACAACGGAGTAACCTACTTGGTAAACAGATCTGGGTTTGCAATGGTTTTGAATACTGATGTTGGCACGAGGATGTTTTGTGTCCCTGCAGCGTAGGCCGCTACTTGGTACGGATCAAAGATAAAGGTGACTCCCGCGTCAGATATCACAAAGTTTTGATAGTTTTCTGCATTTGCAGCAGCTCCTTCTGCGATCCATTTGGCGTCACTGATCGCTTTCTTGGTAAGCTCGCTTTGTACAAATGGTGAGATTGTTTTGAGCCCTGCTTCGCCGTTAGTAAACAAGTCTGCGAGCGTTAGTGCTCGGCCGTCTTTGTTGAAACTAAACGTACGAGTAACCTGGAGTCCATGTGCACCTCCAGTATATGTCGTGATATCAAATACATAGGCATCAACCAGAGTGCTCTTTTGTTCTTTGTAATCAATCGTGAGCGACAGTGCGCCTGATGATGCTGAGTCAATCGATGGATCAGATACCCATGACGTATCGTCTTTGAACTGTGCGATCTGTCCCTCAGCAAATGTTTTAAACTGCCCCGTGATACGATCATCTTTGGTAACTGGATACGATACATCGATCGTATAGTACTGGTTTGAATCACTGATGTTTTCTTTTTTGACCTCGACTGACTGCCAGAGTGGTTGTTCAGTTACCGCTGTCGGCTCTGCGCTCGTCGGTACTACTGGAGTATCGTTTCGATGACGAAGTACTAACCATGCGATGACGATGACTGCGACGACGGTAAGTACGATGTGTGTTTTTGAAATTGGTTTCATAAAAATTCTATTGGATAGTTACTGGTATCGAAAGTGCGTTATCAAACTGGGCTTCTCCGCTCGGGTTGTCTTTTTTAAGTATAAGAAATCCCTTGATTGCTGTTGCGGGTGCGGCATACGTCAATGTAGCAGTAAATGGAACATACTCAGTCGTCATCCAGTCCCCCTGGGCTTGTGCATGTCCTGTGGCAAGTACGGTACCTTGGAGGTCAGTGAGCTCAACGGGAAACGATGCCTCAAAGTACCAGTTTCCGCGAGCCTTGCCGGTAATCACGAGCGGAGATGATACCGTCCTATTTGGAAGCGGTGTCGCCACTGATATGAGGTCATCTTTTTGTGCTGGTGCGGGCTCTGGAGCCAGCGTATCATTGGTGGTATTGAGCACTGGAGCCTTTGCTTCTCTAAGTAATGCCCAAAACAGCACCCCAAATCCTACGATAACGATCAAAAGTAAATATCTCTTTTTCATATACTTGTATTATACACCCTCCTTCGATATAGTACTCAAGCAGACAAGAAATATCACAATACGCAAGCATGGCCCCATCGTCTAACGGTTAGGACGAATCCTTCTCAAGGATTAAATCGGAGTTCGATTCTCCGTGGGGTCACAAACAGAAACTTCGGAAGAAGTCAGCGCAAAATCGGGGCGCGCCGAAGGCGCGATGAATGGCGAAAGAATGGAATCCGTCTTTTGGGCTCGAGCGAAATCCGAGGGCGGGCAAAATGAGATTGAAATAGTTTTGTCTTTCAGCGAGGGGTTCGTTCCGAAGGAACGAAGAAAATCTCTCATCTCATGGAGATTTTCGCTGGATGCCAGAAATCCCGCGTGTTTTGAATCCAAAATCCATTTCCGCAGGGGTTCGACCCAATTCTTTCTCTCGGATCGGGCAGATGAAGATTTCGCTTGAAGCGAGATTTTTTGGCGCATCAAACTATCTTTTTTCACTAAATATATTTCGCGTTCAATATCTTTGTTTAAATATAAATCAACAAGTGCGTCGAGCTTCGCTTCAAGCGTTTTCAAATCTTCCTTCATCTGTCCAAGACGGTTTCCCGAAGCGTGAATTTCTTCATGCTCCAAAACCTCAACTTTTTTGAGCATATAATCTGCCCACGCTTCGGGAAGTGACACTGATTGAAGCTGTTCTTTGACTTGGAGAGCGAGGGCATCTTCCTGCAAATATCCTTGACCACATTTTCCTTTCTTTTTCGTACAGCGATAGTATCTATATCGTCCGCCCATTTTTCCGGTACACCACTGAGCAGTTATCATGCTTCCACATTCACCACAACGAAAAAGTCCAGTGAAAGGAAAATTGTGATATATTTTGCTATGTCTTTTATGCGCTCGCTTCTCCAATGCTTTTTGCACAGCTTCAAACAGGGTCGGGGAAAGAATTGGCGCAAAGCTTCCGGGAAAATACTCGTCATAATGTTTAGTAAAGCCAAGATATGCACGATTCGTTAAAATTCTTTTTACAGAAGCTTTGGCAAGTGGCGTTCCGGACTTTTGAGCAACACCGTGGTCAGCCAAAAACTTCGCCAATAATTCTAAACCGTGGTGTCCTTTTACATATTCTTCAAAAGCGCGAACAATAATTTTAGATTTCACCACATCAGGTTCAATGTTTCTCGTAACAGGATTATTCACATATCCAAATGGAGCGCGCGTCAACCATTCACCACGGCGAAGTTTTTGGCGCATACCTCGCTCAACATTTTGCTTCAAATTGTCAGAATAATACTTGCTCTGTCCGAACGCCACTTGAAGCATAAAGAGCCCCTGCGGTGTGGGTTCAAACCAAAATGTCGGAAAACGCAAAGAGACAATTTTAGAAGTGTCTACGGCGTAAATGACGCGTCCTCCGTCAATACTATTTCTCGCTAAGCGGTCAGGATGCCACGCGAGAATACCAACATTACCCATTTTCTCAATACGCATCATCATTTCGCCGAACACTTCTCGTCCCGGACTCTTTGCGCTTTTCGACTCTTGAAATTCCTCAAGAATTTCAAGATTTTCTCTGCTCGCAAATTCACGAAGTTCAATAAGCTGAGCTGGTATGCTCATCACCTGCTTATCATCATCTTCGGTGCTCTTGCGAGCATAGAGAAAATATTTTGGTTTGTTCATAAATAGTTTTTGGATTCAAAAAAAGATAATACTATTTCAATCTCATTTTGCCCGCCCTCCGATTTCGCCCGCGCCCGCAAGACGGATTCCATTCTTTCGCCATACAGCGCGCCTTCGGCGCGCGCCCATTTTTCGCTCACTCCTGCTGAAGTTTCAATTTGTGATCTAATCATATCCTTTGCGCGAACTTTTTTCGAGAGCTAATCGCACGCTCCGCGTGCGTGGTGGCTTTGTACCAATGAGTACGCCCCGATTGCGTGGTGACTCCAACACTCCGACCAGCGCCTCGCAGAGCCTCGGCGCTCCGCCCTTGCCCCGTTTCCGCCTTTCCATGCTTTTTCTTTTTCGCGGGGGGATTTTTTTAAAATTGAATGGG
>JBBSBF010000012.1:0-16910 GCA_038251535.1 Minisyncoccia bacterium | reverse complement strand
CGTATTTAAAGCACTTACTACAGGAAATACGGGTGTCCAGGCGAGCAATGAAGTATCTCCTGATAATAGAACAGGGTTTGGGTTTGCGGTAAGAGTGACCGTTGGTGCACAAGGTCCCCCTGTGTCGATACCGGTTTCGCCGTTATTTTTAATACCATCGGTACAAGTACCAAGTGGAGGCACTATCGTCACCTTTACCCCACTAAAATCAATCCACCCAAGCACTTCAGAACCCCAGGCAAGTCCAGAGAGTTGCCCGGTCGTTGTGTTCATGGTTACACCATATGGTACCGAACCGGTGTATTTCGAAAGTGATATCCAACCGTCCCAGTCTCCCCGCTCGCCTAAATTTACTGGCTTTATGGGACCTGAACATCCAGATACATATACTGAGCAAGCTCTCGCCCATCCCGATATGACACCAGTGGTCCAGTTCAACGTTCCTTGACAGTTTGGAGAAGTCAAACACCCACCCACACTAACTCCATCAAATGCAATCCATCCGACGTTCGGTGACCATACATAGCCAGAAATATTTGATACCCCCCCATTATTGATACTCGTTATACCAAAGTCTGGACCAGGACATCCTCCAGTGTTGCAGTTGTTGGTACTGATCCACCCGACGTTTGATGACCATGCGTACCCTAGAAAGTTGTCAGTTGGCCTTGCAAAAGCTATGGCGCTATATACCATCAGTACAAGCGCTGCACTCCCGATAGATAAGACGAGTAATTTCACACGGGTAGGGAGGTTGATATTCATATTGAATTAATTATAGAACATGCTATGATACATATGCAAGAGTAGTCCGCCACCAGGTGGACATTTCTGTTGATAACTTTTGTCATCCTTTACTTATATAACAACCAAATAATCATATGTTAGACATCAAAGCACTCAAGCTCGCCATCGAACAATTGGAAACGGAGCGTCGTATCGCTCGAGATAAACTCGTCGATGCCATCGAACAATCACTCGCCGCAGCATACAAAAAAGAATACGGCCGCAAGGGCCAAATAGTCCGCGCTTCTATCGACCTCGATATGGGCACGGTAACATTTGAACAAATCAAGACCGTCGTTGACGAAAGCCTGGTTCGTTTTGAGGATCCAGACGGTGAGTCCCCGACTACTACAGATCCCTCCGATGAACGAGAATTTTATAATGAAGAAAAACATATCTTGCTCGACGATGCGCGCATCATGAAGACTGATGCCACTGTCGGAGACGAAGTTGTTTTCTCACTTGAACCCAAAGAAGACTTTGGCCGCATTGCTGCACAAACTGCAAAGCAAGTCATCATGCAACGCATCCGCGAAGCAGAACGCACCAGTATCCTTGATGAATTTGGTACCAAAGAAGGCGACATCATTTCAGGCCATATTCAAAAAGTAGAGCAAGGACAGGTCTACGTCGACTTTAACCGAGCGACTGGTGTTATCCCATCAAACGAACAAATCCCTGGTGAGCGCTATACACGAGGCAACCGCATCCGTGGATATCTATACCATGTCGAAGAGTCTCCTCGTGGTATCACATTGCGTATTTCTCGCACTCATCCCAAATTTATCGAGCGACTCTTTGCGTTTGAGTCTCCCGAAGTCGCTTCAGGAGTAGTTGAGATCAAATCAATCGCACGTGAAGCAGGAAGCCGATCAAAGATCGCTGTGTGGACTGAAGACCCAAACATCGATCCTGTCGGATCATGTGTGGGTCAACGCGGCGTGCGTGTCTCAACCGTCATGAACGAACTCGGCGGAGAAAAGATCGACATCATCGAGTGGTCACCTGAGCCAGAAGAATTTGTCCAGAAGTCACTCTCTCCAGCAAAAGTCCTCAACATTGAGCTCAACGAAGCAGAGCACAAGGCGACTATCGAAGTCACACCAGATCAACTCTCACTCGCGATCGGAAAGGGTGGACAAAATGTCCGTCTCGCTGCCAAACTCACTGGATGGAAAATAGACATCAAAGGCACTGAAGCAGAAGCTTCTAGTGAAGGAGAAGTTATCGAGGGAGAAGATTTCGTCCCGCTCGCCTCACTCAACAAAACATCAACAAAAAAAGCAACCGAAGAAGAAGGAAAATCCGCTAATGATGTCGAAGAAGCGGAGATTAGTAACGAACCAATAGATAACGAAAAAGAATAGTATTGAAAAAAGCCTTGCGCAGCGCGACTGGCGCGAGCAGAGCAATTTTTCACCAGAAAAATATGCGAGGTTTTTGAAATACTATTTCTTTTAAGGCAATCTTTATAAATTTAAACTACCCATGAACCTACTTCACGAAATAACTGCCGGAAAAGATGTGCCACACATCATCAACACCATCATCGAGATCCCAAAGGGATCCAAAAACAAATACGAACTCGACAAAGAAACCGGGCTCATCATGCTCGACCGAGCAATGCACACTGCCCAAGACTATCCGTTTGATTATGGTTTTATGCCTCAGTCACACTGGGATGATGGAGATCCCCTCGACGTCGTCGTACTCACGACCTACCCGCTCGCGCCGGGCGTACTCGTCAAAGTCCGACCCGTTGCGATCATCAACATGATCGACGACGGTGAGAGCGATGCAAAGATCGTCGGAGTACCTGTCGGAGACCCACGATGGGAACATGTCACTGACCTCTCCGATGTGAACAAGCACACGATGCGCGAGATTGAACACTTCTTTCTCACCTACAAAACGCTTCAGCACAAAGAAGTCTCAATCGAAAGTATCGAGGGCAAAGACCAAGCCCAACTCGCGATCTCTCGGAGCCAAGACCTCTATCAAAAAAAGATTCAAAAATAAATCCACTAAAATGCCCTGAAAATCAGGGTATTTTTGCCTTTTCCCCAGCTATTTACAAAACAGCATAAATATGGTTTCATTGACTTAAACCATTTTCTTTAATATAAAAAAATATACAAATGAAAAAATCTACTTTTATAATACTTGGGCTCATGATATTGAGTTTGGGTAAAAGTGCATTTGCACAAGGAACAGAAACATTGATTCGAGTAATCGAGGGATTTAACCACCTCCCCAATGGAGGTTCAACACCCGATCAAACCGCCCTCATCGACAAACGCTCCGATACTTTAAGCATCGGGGGGTGGATGGGGGACTCTCTGTGGATATATGATACAAAGGGCAGAACTATTGCCCAAAAATTATACAATATACCATACATGGTCCAACAACTCCCCGATGGAAGTTGGGGGAATGGACCTCCAATGGTCAGCTCATCAGTTGGTATCGTGGCTCACCCGCCACCGATCAATGGTACGCAGTATATATCTTGCCAAGCTACGCCACTGGCGCAGGTACTAGTTAATGGTACGTATGTACCATTAACAGGCATCAATTTCACGGACGGTTATTTCGATAACGCCTTTGATAGAAAAAACAATGAAGTATTGTTTGTAGGTAAAAATGGCAATGGCTCATTTTTAACTTTCAACGGGGTTAATTTTGGTTTTTCTGTTATATGGAACACCAAAACGAATGTTTTGACTCATACGTTTAGCACCATAGGTGAAGGCATCCCGTGGAATATTGGATCTTTTGCAACTGGAGATAGCGTGCTCGTAGGGACAGACCCTTTGCGAGATGGAAACTTCCATGTTTTGATCCTTGGTCCAAATACTAACCAATGGACCGAACCCTATCCTGTGTTACCATGCATCAGAGCGCTGAAAATGAATATCATCAATCACAACATTTATGTGGTTGTGGAGTTGCAGAGCGGGGCACTAGAGCTACATAAACTCCTCAATGGAGTTTGGAAAAAGCTTTTGGATCTCAATCCAAAAGCTCCGTATCAAAATTACCCGAACCCAATATCTGGGTTGGAGTATTATAAGGGGAAGATCATTGTCGCGGGAAACTTTGACAAGGCAAACAATCAATCCGTTTCCGGACTGATTACCTTTGACGAAACAAGCGGTACGATCGCAAACCTCGTCGCTTCGTTACCTTCCTTATGGAATAATTCCATGAACCATTGTTCAGGAATATATAGAGCAGATACTGCGCTATATATTGCTTCTCGTAGGGGAAGCGTTGGAGTTGGATTAAACAGTCAAACTGTTTATATCCTTCGAGACACAACGAGCATCGCGCCACCACCCAATCTGCCACCAGTGGCACATGCGGGAGTGGATCAAACGATTACGCTGCCAACCAACTCCGTTACCTTAAATGGTTCAGGAACAGACCCTGATGGAACGATCGCAAAATACAGTTGGGCTCGTCTCTCAGGAAGTGGCACCATCGCAACTCCAGCAAGTGCAAGCACTGTTGTTAGCTCTCTCTCAGTTGGCACTTCAACGTACCGCCTCACCGTCACTGACAACAGTGGAGCAACGGCGAGTGATGATGTAACGATCAGCGTCAATGCAGCACCCCCACCACCCAATCAGCCACCAGTGGCACATGCAGGAGTGGATCAAACGATTACGCTCCCAACCAACTCCGTTACCTTAAATGGTTCAGGAACAGACCCTGACGGCACGATCGCAAAATATGCTTGGACAAAAAAATCGGGAGCTACTACTGCGACTATCGGAACAGCGTCGAGTGCAACAACACTCATAACCAATCTTTTTGCTGGTACGTACACATTTACACTGACCGTCACTGACAACAATGGTGCAACGGCGAGTGATGATGTAACGATCAGCGTCAATGCTGACCGGGAAGCGCCGCCACCAAAGGATTCGGTTAAACGCAGGATTTACCCAGATCCTGCTACTACTGACATAAATATTTATCCCGCAACCCTAAGCGAGATTATCGGCATTTACGACATACTCGGGAGAAGACTTTCTCTGCCAAGTACTCCTTACAAAAAAGGAGAAAATGTCGTAGGGATAGTCCTTCCACCAACCTTTCAAGGTATGTATGTTCTCCGAGGGAGAGGAAGTGATGGGAAAATGTTTGCCATAAAATTTATGGTAGTTCATTAAAAATTTTGTACTTTTTATATTGCAAAGCCCTGTGTAACACAGGGCTTTTTTATTACACAAAAAATGTAACGTTCTCCCCACACTGTCGTCTCTATGGTATATACTATATATACGTATGAAGAAACCATTTATCTATAGCGCTATAGTCGTTTTGATGCTCGCCATACCGGTGGTGAGTCATGCTACGCTTACGCCTACTAAACCAAAAGTTACCAAACCAGCGCTTCCCGCAACAAAAGAACTGATAACCCCCGTTGCGCCAACTGATGCACCAACTACCCCCGTAGAAACACAAGTAGTAGCGCAGTCCCCAAACGAAAAAATGCTCCAAACGTTGATTGCTCTCACTGAGCAGTTCACCGTGTTCACCACTCGAGCAAAGGCAACTATTGACCAACTCTCGGCAAAAGAAGTAGACACAACAATCGCAGAGGCAGAGCTATACAAGGCGATGACTTCTTTGGATACAGCAAAAGCAAACCTCGCCCTCGTCAGTACGCCCGTACCACCAGTAGATGCTGCTGTTGACCAAGACATACCTCCGATAACTACTGTAGCCGTTGATGATATCCCTGATGTCAAAATGACCATCCAAAAAGTACAAGCAAACCTCCAAAACGTCCGCACGCACGTGATCAACAGCCTCCACGCACTCACGAACGCAATCAACCAACACATAAACGCACGAGGCTAAACTACATTTTCATAACGATTGTTCGTGTGCTAGACTGGCCCCTATGAAACATACCGTTACCCAAAAACCCAACAGTCTCATCGAAATAAGTGGAGAAATACCATGGTCAGAAATGTCAGCATTTGAAGATACTGCTTTCAAAAAACTCGCGGATCAGGTACACATCGATGGGTTCCGCCCTGGCAATGTCCCCGCCGACATTGCTCGTAAGCACGTTCCCGATCACATCCTCCTCGCCGATATGGCAGAGCTCGCCATCAACGACATGTACCCGAAGTTTATCTCAGAAAATACACTCGATGTGATTGGTCGACCCGAAGTCGCCATCACCAAGATCGCTCGAGACAACCCGCTTGGATTTACGATCACTACCGCCGTGGTGCCAACGATTGAGCTTCCTGATTATAAAAAGATTGGCGCAAGCATCGCACCCGAAGAAGCGGCCGATGTCACCTCACCCGACGTCGACAAAGTAATCGAAAACCTCAGACAAATGCGCGCATACGGACACGTACACGCCGAAGGTGATGAACACGCACACGAACAAGCACTACCCGAAGTGACTGATGAGTTCGCACAATCATTTGGCAATTTCAAAACAGTCGAAGACCTCCGAGCAAAAGTACGAGAAAACCTGATGCAGGAAGCAGAACATGCCGTGAAGGATAAACGTCGAGTACGCATCATGGAAGATATCATCAAGGAAACGAACTTTGACGTACCCGAGATACTCATCAACTCAGAAGCTGAAAAAATGTTTGCGCAGATTGAAGCTGATGTAGCACGAAGCGGCGGCACGATCGACGACTACCTCGCAAGTATCAAAAAAACAAAAGCAGAACTCCTGATAGAATTTAAACCAGAAGCCGAAAAACGTGCACGCTTTCAACTCGTCCTCCACGCCATCGCTCGCAAAGAGCAGGCACTTCCGACTGAAGCAGAAGTTGAAACTGAAGCACAAAAGTACATGGCCATGTATCCCGGAGCCGATCTCAACCGCACCCGCGCTTACGCCGACATGGTACTTACCAACGAAAAAGTATTGCAGTTGCTCGAAGGTAAATAAAAAAATCCCCGATATTATACGGGGATTTCTCATTTAGAATTATGATTAGTCAAGTGTTTTAATGTGGGAGAATACAAAATTTATAAACTTACTTTGCGACAATAAAACTACTAACCCAACTGCTAATTCATTTTCTTCTTTCTGTTTTTGTAACTGGGAAAGTACATACTCTCGATCGTACATTTTTTGATTCCCTGTTGAATCGTCATACTCTAATTGCAAACCTTTCCAGCAGTTCCATAAACCAACTGAGCACAGTTGTGGATCATGTGAAATTTCATCCGGCGGACTTAAAATAACAATTTTTTTTAGCATCGTAATTAGTTTTGCTAACTCTAATACTTTTGCAAATATTGTCAATCGAGCGTATAGTGAAGAAAGTCTGAACCTCCGACCTGTCTGTAACTCCTACTTACTATTTACTACTAATTACTTACTGATTTTATGTTAATTCCAACCGTTATTGAAAAGACGAATATGGGAGAACGCGCGTACGACATCTACTCACGCCTCCTCAAAGAGCGCATTATATTTCTTGGAGGACCAATAGATGACAACGTTGCAAACCTCATCATCGCCCAACTACTGTTTCTCGCAAACGAAGATTCAAAGGCAGACATTAGTCTCTACATCAACAGTCCTGGTGGATCAGTTACCGCAGGCCTTGCGATACTCGATACGATGAATTTTATTAGACCAGATGTCTCTACGATATGTATTGGTTTGGCAGCATCAATGGGTTCTCATTTATTGGCTGCAGGAACAAAAGGTAAACGGTACAGCTTACCAAACTCTGAGATTATGATTCATCAACCCTCAGGAGGATTTGAAGGGAAAGCCACTGATATTGAAATTACTGCGAAACAAATCTTGAAACTCCGACATCGACTCAATGAGATATTTGCAAAAAATACTGGGCAGAAAATCACCCAAATTGAAAAGGATATGGACCGTGACTTTTTTATGGACGCAGACGAAGCAAAAAAGTACGGCATCATAGACGCAGTCATTACCAAACCAGTTGCAGTAAAGTAGTATGAGCGAGACTATCGTAGCGCTTGCGATGCTCTTGGGCGGAGGATTGCTCGGCTACAGTATTCGGGCAGTCATTTTCATCGTCCGCAAAAACAACCTTGAGGTCGCCGTTGCCGAGCGACTCGTCAACGCTCGTGAAGCTGCGCAAAAGATCATTGACGAAGCTCACACGAAGGCAGAACAAACCGTACTGGAGTTAAAGAAAGCAACCCAGGCAAAAAACACTGAGTTCAAATCGATCGAAGAACGTCTCCTGAAACGAGAGGCGTTGATCGACACGCGCCAGATCGAGATTGACGCTCGCACTCTGTTCATAGAAGAAAAAACTGCGATCTTGTTTGAACAAGAACGCACACTCGAAGCGATTGCTGCCACCCAACAGCACGCACTTGAAACGATTGCTGAAATGACCGTACCTGAGGCGCGCGAAGCAATCTTTACAGAAAGTGAACGACAGTACACCGAAGATATCCAGGTTCGTATGCACAAACTCGATCAGACGATGCATGAAACACTTACTGAACGAGCAAAAGATATATTGGTCAGTGCGATCCAGCGCCTCGCCGCTCCCACTGCAACTGAGTTTGCAACATCACACGTTGCGATAGAGAGCGAGGAAATCAAAGGTAAGATCATCGGACGAGATGGTCGCAACATTCGCGCATTTGAACGAGCGAGCGGCGTCGAACTCCTCGTTGATGAGTCACCTGGCGCCATCGTCATATCCTGTTTTGACCCAGTGCGACGCGCAATAGCAACGCACGCACTCGCATCCCTCATCGCCGATGGTCGAATACAGCCTGCAAAGATAGAGGAAGAAGTCGAAAAAAGTCGTCAGGCAATACACGAGATCATCAAAGAACGCGGTGCTGCTGCAGTATACGAATGCGGTATTTATAACTTTGACCCTCGCCTTGTCGCGATCTTGGGTCGCCTTCATTTCCGTACGAGCTATGGTCAAAACGTCCTGCAGCACTCTATCGAAATGGCACACCTAGGAGAAATGCTCGCCACCGAAGTTGGTGCAGACCCCTACATCGCCAAAGCAGGAGCACTGGTCCACGACATCGGCAAAGCGCTCGATCATGAGTTTGAAGGAACTCACGTCGACATCGGTATCAAGGTCATGCGACGGTTTGGCACCGACGAACGCATCATCACTGCCATGAAAAGTCATCACGATGACTGCCCGCACGGATCTCTCGAAGCAGTCATCGTACAAACAGCAGATATCATCTCAGGCGCTCGTCCCGGTGCTCGTCGAGACAATGCCGAGACATATCTCAAACGCCTTGCGGACCTTGAAGGGTTGGCATCGCGATTTGCTGGCGTCGAAAAAGCATACGCACTCCAAGCAGGTCGAGAAATCCGTATCTTTGTCCAACCAGAAAACGTCTCAGACTTTGAAGCCAAAAACATGGCCCGCGCCATCGCACTTTCTATCGAAAGCGAACTTCGCTATCCAGGCCAAATCAGAGTCACCATCATCAGAGAAACCCGGATCATTGATTATGCACGGTGAAAAATATGACGTATTTTTTTTCCTAGCTGGTGCATAAAACTTCTTTTTTGAAGCTCGTCTTTAAATGCTACTAGTTTTGTTTCGATATCAGTAACGGGTTCATGTATTTTTTGTTGCATATGTTTTGGCATCGCATCAACAGCAAACCCGTTGTCGATAGTTACTGTGTTTTTTAGCTTCGTTTGATTCTCATATATTTCAGATAATTCATTTTTAAGAATCTTGATATCTCTGTTTAGATTTACTATATCCGACTGTTTTGGGTCATGCTGCAAGACTTCCAATATTGCTTTGGGGATAGTTTGTGTATCATTTTCTTCTTCAGGACCATGAAAATATCGATACGCCTCTGACCTGTTTTCCATATACATATAAGTATATCAAAAAAACCGCCCTTAGAAGAAGCGGTTTATCTTTTTTTTGTTTTTAGACGATAATAAAGAGCATTGGCAAAAACATACAACTTGCCGCAAACAAAATTATGCACCAAAAGCATATTTGGTGAAATTTTTTTATTCCAGCAATATCGTTTTGATGTGGTTTTGAAAGCAAGAATGGTGTACAGAGTGCCCCAATTATAAAACATATACATATTCCTACTGCTAGCGGATGCATTATTTCCATAAAAATTAGATTTGTTTGAATTTACAATAGCATACTTCTTATAATAAGTCAATACAATCGAATGGTTGCATTGTCAAAATACATTGCTATATAATAAGCAAAGCTTCAAGCAGACCGCTTAAGCGCACCACGTCAGATTACTAGTTACTTATTTAGAGGGGTTTCCCTTCACTACATTATGAACAAACAAGCACTTGTTGAGCTCATCCACGGTATCGTCGGCGGTACCAAAGTACAAGCCGAAGAAGTAATGGAGAGTATCATCTCAGAAATTACCAACACGCTAAAGCGAGGGGGCGAAGTATCTATCGCAGGCTTGGGTATTTTCTCAGTCAAGGCTCGCGCTGCGCGTATGGCTCGCAATCCAAAAACAGGAGAGCAAGTCAAAGTTGCTGCAACTCGCGTTGCAAAGTTCCGTGCTGCAAAAGCATTGAAGGACGCAGTCAAATAATCTCCGTATTGATTTTATAAAAACTCCCTACTCGTAGGGAGTTTTTATATGGAAAAATCATGGCTATAGAATACATATATAGGTATACTAAAGCTATGCTCGTCTCAAAAGAACCATTTAGTACTCCGTCGCAAGAAATCGCGTGGCTCGCCGATCAATCACAAAAAGAGTACATCGCGCAAAACGAACCACACAAAACACAGGAAAGTGCGACAAGAAAAACCGTTGAAGCATATGCTCGTTCCGAAGCAGTATCATTTCTCCACGAGAGCGCACAGCTCCCTTCTCACGAAGCAGAGCGAATCATACTACGACTGAAACCCGAGACGCATGATCAAAAGATAGAAGAACTCTTTGGGCTCATGTTATCCAAAGGCATAAAAAATGCACTTGATGTAGTGACAAAGCTCAACGATGCACACATTGAGGATGATTTTCATCGATTTCTGGTGCAGTATCTCCATACTGTCGGTGCGATACCGGGACTCAAAGATAGTGCCTCCCTCAATCAAGAACTCCGTCACACACTCTTTGCAGTGACACTCCCGGTGGCACAAGTAGATGAAAAGCCTGATTTTAAATCATTTGTACAAGCAATGAAACAGTTTTATATGGGAATGCTCGCTACCATTCAAACTGATACTGACTACTATGTGCTCGAGCTCGCCGTCCAAAATCAATCGCGCGACATCGGTCTCTACGCATCAGTACCTTCAATACACGAACAAACCTTTGAACGTCTCGTCCACGCATATTACCCCACTGCGATCGTTGACGAAGTAGTGGATGACTACAATATCTTTAACCAAAACGGAGTAGGTATTGCAGCAAGTATCGCCGAACTCAAAGAACCGGCAATATTTCCACTCAACACTGATAGCTCCTTTGAGCATGACCCCCTCGCATCTCTCATCAGTTCCCTCTCACAACTCGAAACGTCCGGCGAGGGTGCTGCGATTCAGATCACGATTGCCCATGATGCTACGACAAGCAACTCACTGTTCACTAGCATTATCGATAGTGCTTCCTATGGAGGAACGACCGTAAAAGATCTCTACGGTGATGCAACCGAGTCAATCATTCGAGGTGTAGGAAAGGGCCTGCTATCTCTTTTTGAAAAAGACAGACCCGTCGATGATGCAGAAAAAAAGGTTGATACTCGCGGGATCGAACTGGCAACCACTAAAAATAAAAGTCAGACGCTGACGGCGGGTATTCGTATCATCGCAACTGGTGCAACTGTGGAACGTGCCAAAGCAATGCTCCAGACGATCAAATCTTCGTTTCAGCAATTTACGCTACCAAACTCAAACGCGCTAGAGTGGCAGGACGTGCGTGCCTCCGCGATTGGCGAGGCAGTGCATGATTTTGCATTTCGAACACTACGCAAAAACCACCAGCTCGCACTCAACATCGATGAGCTCGCGACTATATTTCACTTCCCTGTCGGATTTCTCGCCGCTCCAGAACTCCGGGAAAGCGCCGCAGGTGGTGCCCCTGCTCCAGTATTTCCCTCACGTGAAGGTATCGTCATTGGGACCAATACGTATCGCGGACAAACCACTGAGGTAATCTTTGCAAAAGAAGATCGTGTCAGACATTGCTACGTGATCGGTCAAACCGGTACGGGGAAAACAGTCTTTTTGAAAAACATGATCATCCAAGACATCAAAAACGGTGATGGCGTCTGCTTCATCGATCCGCACGGCACTGACATCGAACATATCCTGGCAAACATACCCCCTGAGCGTATCGATGACGTTATCTATTTTGATCCGGCATACACTGCGCGTCCGATGGGTCTCAACATGCTCGAGTATGATCCCAATTTCCCCGAACAAAAAATATTTGTGATCAATGAGCTCCTCGCGATCTTCAACAAACTCTTTGATATGAAAACTGCAGGAGGACCGATGTTTGAACAATATTTTCGCAACTCCGCAGGTCTCGTGATGGAAGACCCGGCTTCGGGTTCAACTCTCCTAGAGATCGGACGTGTCCTCACCGACAAAGCGTTTCGCGATATGAAACTCTCCAAATGCGCAAATCCGATCATCAAACAATTTTGGCAAAATGCCGAAAAAACCACGGGAGAAAGTGCGCTCGCAAACTTCGTCCCCTATATCACCAACAAGTTCGATGTATTTATCTCAAACGACATCATGCGCCCAGTTGTTGCACAGCAAGACAGTGTGCTGAACTTTCGTGAAATTATGGATCAAAAGAAAATCCTTTTGGTCAATCTCTCCAAAGGTCGTCTCGGCGACATCAACTCCAACCTCATCGGACTTTTACTCGTGGGTAAAATCACCATGGCGGCACTCTCTCGTGTCGACATCGTCGGCAAGAGCGAGGTAAATGACTTTTATCTCTATATCGATGAGTTCCAAAACGTTACCACAGACTCCATCGCAACCATTCTCTCCGAAGCTCGCAAATACCGTCTCTCACTCACCGTTGCCCATCAGTACATCGAGCAACTCGAAGAAAGCATAAAAAATGCAATATTTGGAAACGTGGGATCGATGGTCATTCACCGAGTCAGCCCAGAAAACGCCGAAGTATTTAAAGCACAACTCGCACCCACCTTTACCCCTGCCGACATCATCAAACAAGAAAACCTCAACTGCTATATCAAAATGCTCGTCGGTGGCGTCCCGGTCAAAGCATTTAACTCCAAGACTCCGTATCCTCCGGCTGGTAATCCCGAGGTAGCAGAGAAACTCAAAGAGCTTTCCTACCTCAAATACGGCCGTCCAAGAGCAGAAGTAGAGGCTGAGATTATGGCGAGGTATCAATAACTATCGCCCAATTTCCCAAAGCAATATTGCAAATAATCCTTCAATGTTTCTGATAAGTTACTATTTTTAATTTCATCTAAATCAAAAAGTAACTTTTTATCACTCATAAAAGCAATTTCAATTGTTCTACGTGATTTTTCTAAATCAATATTTGATTTTCTTGCAAAAAGAAAAATAGCAGTAAGTAGTATGTTTTCTTTTTTTGTAATTCTATTTTGATCTTCGAACATTTTTATATTATTTATGAATCCTGGATAATGATATGCCTCATCTTTATATAACTCAATCAAAGTATTAAAAGATTTTTCATAGTCCTCAGTTTCTTGATATTTATTGATACAGTTTTCTATATCTTCAGAATATTCATTTTTGAAAATGCTTTCGTAATTCATATTAAATTAATCACCAATTCAGCCTCTTTTAATAAAAGTATATTTCCGACAGATTCCATATACTCGAGCATCAGTTGCTGCACTTTATGAATGAGCATTTCAGGAGTTGCATCCTGCATATAATAATATCCTCTACGTTCAATTTTGTCTGTATCAAAAACAGATTTTTCTTTCTGATCTTCAACAACTGAGTCGGGGAATTCCAATTTATCATTAATTTTAGTTTCCGATAAAAAAGCAGCGGTGTTTGCCGAAGTGTTTAACGATGTCGCTTGTAGTCCATTGTGCCCATGACGATATTTGAGGTACATATTGGAAAGTCGATTTGCAACCGATGTTACCTTTTCAGAGCTATTCTCAAATAAATCACGAGATGGAATCGTCAGATATTGTTGCATAAAAAGTTCCAATGAATCGCATTGGTAATTTTTGTTGTCATGTACGTAATTTTTAAATCTTTTCTCAAGGACCGCACCTGATTCTGAATCGATAAAAATATCATCTTTGTCGAAATACCCAACTATCTCTTGTGTCAAAAACTGCTCATTATGTTGATCGATCATATCGCTAACTCCTTTACAAAGTTTTAAGTACTCAAAGGTAATTTTTTTAGTTTTTTCATTAATTGAGTCTACAATTGGAATTTCTCTAGTAAGACTACCAAAGCAACTTTCCTGTGTGCTAATATCAAGGTTTTTAATGATTTTGCTTGATTTATAATTATCAAAGTTTGGGGCAATTGCTTGTAGGGCATTGACACCAATTCCAGCTTTATGCAAAAATTCAATCGTGCGCTCAAATGGCTCTCTTTTATCTAAACTTAGACCTCTAAACTCGTAGATACTATTATAATTACTTTCGTCAAGTATCTTTGACCGGTCGGAATAACCATGCTCTCTAACATGTCCACCATGTATTACTTCTTTCCCACCAGGAACACCTGCCCAGCCAGACAATGTGAGCATGTTTTGTAACACATACATTTGAAAAGATTGCTGACTAGTAAATTTTTCTCCGCCAATTGATATATGACAACCGCGCGCAGATTGTTCATGTATGGTGTTTGGAGTAAAGTTAAAATCTATATATCCCAGGTCTGAAATTAATTTCATCTCAAGCATAACCATATAGGGGTTATCAGTTGGTTTTGTTGCTATTTCAAACGCACCATCTGCTCCTCGTCCTACTTGCGCATAACGTGAGATTTCACTTATCTCAGTTGTGAGCGATCTATTACTATCATGTTCTTCATAAAACCTATTCGCTGTTCCATTCGTAATTTCATATTCCATTCCTATTGATACGCGTAATCCATCTGGAATTGATTCTTTTGAGTATTTCTGTAATACCTCTTTATATGAAGCCAAGTTAGATTCTAACTTCCCAAACGCCTCACTTAATGTTGTTATGTCATTCGATTCTGCAATTTTTATGAGCTCCAGTATAGCGATTGTCTTACCTTTTTCTGATCCCCCAATTTTGTATTGATCTATGAATTTCATTATTTCTTTTCCAATACTATGTTCGTGAGAGTTTCCTATAACTTCATTTATTACTACTTCAGCATTGGGTGTGGAAAAAATCTTCGCAAATTGTTTTGCAAATGGTATTCGAGATTCCTCTGTACTATTTTTTATAGATTCAAATGCAACTGATTGCTGTTGTGCCATCATTTCAGTAATCGAAGTTAGATCGACGCCTTGTTCAACTGCATGTGCAACAGTAGTATGAAAATATTGATCCACGGTTTCATCTGGTTTTTCTTTAAGACATATAGTTAGAAATTGTTCGATACAAGTTTTATCCATTTTTTCTATATTGTCTTTCAAATAATAAAAAACTTCATTTTTCAAGTGTTCATCTTTAATTAAATCAAATTGTCCAAGAGACAAAGAAATAAACTCTCGCCTAGTATCAGAACGAATTTGTTCTACTTGTCGATAATCTCCAAAACTTTCCGCCATAGTCGGTAAGTGAAATAAAAATACTTCCAATCTTTGTTCAGGTAATTCTGATTTATTGTGTATTATCCGTAAAAACTCACTAATCTCTTGATAATATAATGGTTGTAACTGTTCATATTTCCTAGCAAGACTACCGGCTTTTTGATATTCCTTTTGTTCGAGCAAGTGTCTTTGTGCATTTATTCCATACGTATTTAGAAATTCTTCTTTTTCCTTATTGCTAAGGGAAGTTGCTTTTTCTATATTTTCTAGAAAATAAGTATTACCTTCAAAAAATCGTTCTTTTGCGTGACTTATAGCTAATTCTTTTATTTCTTCAGGTGATATGTTGGTACGCATTAAAAGCCACCGAAACTCATCTGGGTAATCAATTGCTCTATGTATTTTCTTTACAACCAATTTTTTAAATAGAACTTGTATTTCTTTATCAAAAACTATAGATCCGTGTCTTCCTCCATAATTTTCTACCAGCTTCTTTATATCTTCAACTGAACAGTACTGGTCTTCCATTTTCTTAATCAGTCCCTCTTTTAGGGCCGATTCTATACCAGGCACACCTAATGGGAAATTTTCAAAACCATTTTCGTACGGATCATATCCCTTTCTTAAAGTATCCATAACTCCCTTAATTGCTAATTTTTTTGTTTGTGGATTTTCATAAAAATTATCTGAATCATAAAGAATGTTGATTGCTTGGCAAAATCCCTTTAAGACCCATTTTGTAATTTCATCTTTTTCTGTAAGTAAATTTTGGTATATAAATGTTGCCGCTGCATCTTTGTCATATAGTCCATTTTCATCCAAAGACTTAACCAATTCCCCTACCTCATAATAATTTCCTTCTTTTAATTTTTGTGCAGTTATTTCTTGGAAGCATTCTTCTATGACTTTATTTTTATCAAAGTTGATTCCTAATTCTTTTGTTATTATTTCAGCCTTACTAACTAAAAGAGGGATTTGATCATTTTGTATAATAGTTTTATATCGCGTCTTTAGCGACTTTTGAATATCTTGTTGAAATATCTCATCCTGCTCGCTATATTTTTCTTTATATAAGTGATACAGAGTTGCATCTTGGTTATAGTTAGCAATTGAATCGATAGTCCAATTTTTGAGATATTTACTAACACTTTGATTTTCAATTAAGGAAGGATCGCTCCAGAGGAGTTCTTTAGGGAAGTAGGATTTGAAATAATCCAACACAGAGTGACTGTTGTCATATCCATTTTCTTTATCAACATATATACCACGTTCCAGCGCCTGTCGTAAAAACGCACGAGGTTTTGCAAAAAATTGCTCTTGTTCTTCTTTTGATAAGTGTAAAAAGTCAACTTTTGTAAACTGTTCCAAGTATTGCTCTGATAATTCTTTTGCTATGAAAGTACCTTTACATGCTT
>JBBSBF010000011.1:0-19884 GCA_038251535.1 Minisyncoccia bacterium | reverse complement strand
GGAGGTGGGGGAGGGGGAAGTAGTTCGAGTTCCTCGTCGAGTCAGTCTACTTCTGAAGTTGTTCCAGAAAATCCTGTAGTCCAATATGTACCACCTGTTTCAACCAATGTACCAACAAACCTCGTAAGTCCGATACAGACAAACAATACACAGCTTCCGCCAACACTCGCACCTATCGATGCAGCTCAAAAGCTTGCCTCGGGTAGTCGAGGTGAAGATGTATCGCGTGTACAAGCATTTTTGAAACTTATAAATTTATTCCCAAACACTATCGATGGACGGTTTGGACCACTCACCGTAAAGGCAGTGAAGAAATTTCAACTGGTGAATCATGTCGTTGCTTCGAGTAGAAGCGGAGGATATGGATTGCTCGGACCAATTACGCGTAAAAAAATGAATGAGATATATGGAGTGATCTATCCTGGATTTGTATTGTTTAAATAAAAAAAGCCCGGGATTTTCGTCCCCGGACTTGGCTAGCAACCCCCTTTATGAAAACTATCTTTAGGCACATCCATTTGATGTGATTAATGAGTTTACTTTGTCTACAAAGATTTTAAGGGGTATCGCTTGCATAAAGAGCGCGAGCTCCAAGAGAAACAACTGATTGAGATATGGTGTTAGTCCGCTGACGGTGACAAAAAATTTTTTTATTTTGACTCCCGGATCGCCAGTGAACACATAGTTTTTATTCTCTAGACCTATCTCTATCATTTTTTTTAATTTAACGGCAGCTTCCTGGTGGACGGCGATACCCTCACGTGACTTGAGCTTACCGAAAACTTTTTGATGGGGAGTCGTCGGTAGATCTTTTTGGTAGATGCCGATAACAATGCCGTTCTTCCCATCTAATAAGTGTTTATAGTATGTAATAAAACGCGGGAGAAGTATCCTCGTATATTTGTATATCTCTCTCATGGTAAATTTTTTGTTTTGTTGATACTAACCCAATACAGAAAAAAGTCAAATAAAACACCGCCCCTGGTATTGGGACGGCTGAGCGGTGGAAATTAAAATTTTTTGCGGATATTATTTTTCCAATAATGTCTCTACGATACTTGCAACTTTTTCGAACGTTATTTCGTGCATGCTTACTTGCAACTGGAGGTAAAACTGTATCTTTAGATCCTCCGGGAATCCTACGACGGCAACGATAGTACCTTTGCACATCACACCGAGGTCGTAGTCGTCCTCATGCTGTTCGTTGTGTGAATGAAATGCTGCTCTGATTTCATCCAACGTACCATTGAGTACTACCTTTTGATCTTCAAAAATTTGCGGTGTAGTATCTTTACCGTGTTGAAGGACCATGGCTGTTGTATACTCATTTTTAAGATTTCCGTACATAACGGAGATCGGTTTGTTCGCAAACTCATCAGGATAAAAATCTTTGAACGCGTTAAAGTGTACTAACACAAATTCTTTTAGTAGTTCCATATTATATTTTTTGATGTATATTAACCTATTTTAAATAAATGTCAATAAATCCCGTAGACGCTCGTATTTTGGTACACTAGATCGATGGCACAGACACCCAAAGGATCGGTAGAGGTTGGATTTTCCAAATCAAAGCGATTTTTTTATGTATTTACTCTTGTCGTTTTGGGGCTCGCGATCTATTATTTTTCTGAAATCAAGCTGGGTGTACAAGAGATCAGACAAGTAGAGCCGCTTTGGCTCATGGTTGCGATCGGAGCGCAAGCCATCACGTACCTCGCTGCAGCCCAAGTCTACCGTCGTCTGATCGCACTACAAAAAGTCCCGCAACAGATATCCCTCCTCGATCTCTACAAGTCAGCGATCGTGCTGTTGTTTATCAACCAAACGATACCGAGTGCGACAGTGAGTGGAAATATATATTTCTTTCGTTTTTTGCTCAAACGAGGGATCGAACGAACAACGGCATTTTCTGTGATTATTTCCGAACTACTGACGTCCTATGTCGCGATTGCGACGATCATCGTCGTGCTCCTCGTGCTTTCGATCGTTGATGTCTACGTGCCATCATTTTTTCGTCCTATCTTTATCGGAGGCATTGCCATCTACGTGATATTTGCGATCGGAGTGAGTGTGGTTGCTAAAGGTGATCTCGTCCTACCCTTGGTTCGACGACTCGGGGCGATACGATTTTTGAAAAAAAAGATCGATTCATTTTCTGAGTTTTTATCGGGCAATCAGATCAATCCATGGCGTATCGCACCAAAAACAAAGCGAACGCTCGCCGTAGTCGTGGTTTTTCATATGTTCGTGTATCTCGCCGATGCCGTCACCATATATGCACTGTTTCGAGGACTGGGAGTAGTGCTCAACCCACTCTTTGTCATCATCGGATTTATCGCTACGCACATCGTTTCGCAGATCCCGATCTCTCCCGGTTCGCTCATCGTCTATGAGGGGAGTATGGCGTTTTTCTTTGTGAGTCTCGGGGTACCAGTTGCAGTTGCGGCTATCGTTACGGTGACATACCGCATACTATCGTTTTGGATACCCATACCACTCGGGCTCTTTTTCTACCGATCACTCGGTGCTGCACCAGATGATCAAGACTTCATGGATTCTTCATCAAAAATAACGTAGAGTGAGATCATGAAGATACTGGTCATCGAAACCACAACAGTACCGTTGACATTCCCCAAAAAGCCTGTAATGTAAAGGGTTACATATGATTGGTCAAAATGTAGTTATCGCACAATTTCTCTTTGCGGCTTTCGTTGCTTTGGGCGCTGTGTATATTGGCTCAGAGCTCTCCCACACTCCTAAAAAGAGAAGTCTGAAGATGCCCATGCCAGTACCACCTGATGTCGTACCCGAAGAAGACACATTGCTTCAGATTTCTGAAGAAGCGATGTATCCTACGATTATGCCATTTGAGCTACCTGGTGCCATCATTGAAAGTATTGCACCAGAAATACCACTTCCGACTGCACCGGTATTCGAAAAACCCATAGAACTCCCACCGACAATAATTACCCCAAACAATATGTCATCAAATATGATTGAAACAGATAATCTCCGAAAAATTTTTTCTTCAAAAGGTCGTGGAGCAAAGGGGACTGTTGAAGCAGTGAAGTCGATTACGTTTTCTGTACCGCGGGGAGAAATATTTGGATTACTCGGTCCAAATGGTGCAGGAAAGACAACGACGATGCGCATGCTCTCAACGCTATTGATTCCAACGAGTGGAACTGCGCGCATTGGAGGACACAACCTGGTAACCTCGCAGCAGGAGATTCGTCGGATGATCGGGTACGTCAGTCAGGTTGGCGGGATGCAGCGTGAGTCAACGGGGAGAGAAAATCTCTTGCTTCAAGCAAAGCTCTACGGCATGACTGATCTAGAGGCAACTGCGAGAGTAATTGAACTCATAAAAATGCTCAACCTCGAGACATTTGCTGATCGAAAGACGGGTACCTATTCTGGTGGACAGCGTCGTATTTTTGACCTTGCTTCTGGTATCGTGCATCAACCTGAGCTACTATTTTTGGATGAGCCATCGACTGGACTTGATCCACAAAACAGAGTGCACATTTGGGAGCAGGTAAAAAAGATGAACGAAGCAGGAACGACAATATTTGTGACCACGCACTACCTCGAAGAAGCCGATGAGCTCTGTGACCGAGTCGCGATCGTCGATCAGGGAACTATCGTTGCAATCGGTACGCCTGAGGAATTGAAGCGACAAATCGCAGGAGATATCATCACACTCGAGTTTGCGCAACCACAGCTCGTGGATGCTGCAGTACAGACACTGGAAGGGAGGTCGTTTATCGTGGATCAGCAAGTAGTGGGAACCACACTCAACCTGTACGTCGAAAATGGAAATGAAAATTTATCGCTTATCATTACGCTCTTGCATGAAAAGGATATTGAAACTCAAAGCGTCTCACTTGCGCGCCCAAGACTCGATGATGTATTTCTCAAGTTAACTGGTCGGAGTATGCGTGAGGCGATGCCAGAAAAATAAATATGAATATGAAAAATACTACATTTCGAGATACATTATTGATTGGGAAGAATGAACTTTTAATTCAAGTGCGCAATCCGCTCTGGCTCTTTTTTGGTCTGTTTCAGCCGATCGTCTACCTCGTACTTTTTTCACCATTTTTGAAAGGGATTGCATCGGCTCCTGGATTTCCTTCTGGAAATGCGATTCAGTTTTTTGCACCCGGACTACTTATCATGAACGTATTGTTTGGGGCGGGATTTGCTGGTTTTGGATTGATCGATCAGCTTCGCACAGGATTTATCGAGCGAATCCGAGTGACGCCAGTGTCGAGACTTGCAGTGGTGCTCGGACTTGTCTTTCGTAGCCCGATCGTGTTGATCGTGCAGAGTTTTATTTTGATTGTTATTGCCGTCATCTTTTTTGGACTAACCATAAGCGGTCTCGGAGTAGCACTTTTGATTTTGCTATTGATTGTTATCGGGATAACTATGGCGTCGTTATCATTTACCATCGCGCTCTTGGTCAAGGATGAGGGAACGCTTGCGGCAACCACAAACTTTTTTACCTTGCCATTATTTTTACTCGCAGGCGTGATGTTGCCGGTGACATTTGCTCCACCGGTGATTCAGTCGATTGCAAAATTTAACCCTTTTACGTATGCAGTAGATGCCTCAAGGGCATTGATAAACGGTACGTTTACGGAGCCTGCGATATGGATTGCCTTCGTAGTGTTTATGGTGCTCGGAGTATTGACGCTTTCGTGGTTTATACGTTCGATGCGTAGCGCAGTAGCGTAAAAATGAAATAAAGATGAAGCAGTGTCCATAGAAGATCAATAGTCGAATGCTATACTAGGTTATTGTCATCAGAGCATATACGAATGAATAAACATAAAGCATTGCCATTTATTATCGGAATCATGGGTATACTCATTGTTGGAACCGTTGTTGTTTTGCAGCAAACCAAGGATCCTACAGTAGCTACCACACCAAATCGTTACCGGGATTTTACGAACTCAGTCCCAAGCGAGACACTGAATCCTGGTGCAGATTCTGTGACACCCCCTGTTTCTACACCTCCTTCGACAAACGGATCATACACACTCGCCGAAGTAGCAATGCATAACACACAATCAGATTGTTGGACGACGGTAAATGGCGGAGTGTACGATGTCACTTCATGGATCGGACAACACCCAGGCGGTGCTCGAGCAATCATCAGTATGTGCGGTGTTGATGGTTCGTCCGGATTCAATGGACAGCACGGTGGCCAGGCGCGTCCGGCAAGTGAACTCGCTTCGTTTAAAGTAGGGGTGCTCGTAAAATAATATGGGCATCGGAGTAGCACACACGCTCGGTCAATGGTGTGTTGAAATTGTATGATCGATCAGCAACCCATGCAACCGACGATACTTGTTATTGTTGGGATTAGCGGAGATTTGGTGAGGCGAAAGATTTTGCCCGCTATTATACAAATGTATACGACGGCTACTGCACCGTTACCACTACATATTATTGGGGTTACTCGTCAGAAAGATTTTCATATAGGTGAGCTGGAAGGCATTGATGTGTTGCGCGAGCACTTTACACTGCACACAATGGACTACGCTGATGCGGCTGGCTATGGAGCACTTGAGGAAAAAATAAAAAACATCGAAAAGGGGTTTGACCAAGACTCACAGCGTTTGTACTATCTCTCCATTCCACCAAATGCAGTAGAGGACGTGATAACGTCACTGGGGAAAAGTCCACTTGCATCATATCTCTATACAAAAATACTTGTCGAAAAGCCCTTCGGGAGGGATTTTTTGAGCGCAGGATTGTTGATGAGTCACGTTGAGAAATATTTTACACCACATCAGATATATCGAATCGATCATTATCTTGCAAAGCCTTCGCTTCAGGAAATGACGGCGTTTTTTAGTACTCAAAAGGGTGATATATGGAACAATGAACACATCGAAAGGATAGAGATTAGTGCAACTGAAAGTATTGGCATTGAACGTAGAGCACTCTTTTATGAACAGACCGGAGCGCTTCGCGATATGGTGCAGAGCCACCTTCTCGAGCTGTGTTCGGTGATATTGCTTGGTATGAATGATATAACTGCATCCAGACGTGCACGACAACTTGAGCAGCTTTCCGTTATGAAAGACAATGGAGTGTTACGTGTTATGAAAGGGCAGTATGTCGGATATACTGATGATGTCGACAATAAAGACAGTCTCACTGAAACATTTGTAGAGCTTAGTCTAGAGTCAAAAGATCCACACTGGGTTGGTGTACCGATAATTATCACTACAGGTAAAAAAATGGATAAAAAAGCAACCACTATCACCGTAACGTTTAAAAAAGAACACGTGTACGGTTCAAACAACATCACGATTCAGCTAGACCCGTGCTTTGCGATAGACCAATTACCATCGTCTCAATTTCATGCTATGCCAAAATCTGATGCATATGAGGCAGTTTTGCGCGCAGCTATACTAGGGGATAGAAATCTGTTTATTTCAGATAGAGAACTACTCGCATCATGGAAGGTCCTCGAGCCGATTTTGCAACATACGGTAGGTATCAAACAATACAATCCCGGCGCCTCGGCCATAGAAATAATCGAATCCATATAGTTATTCATACATGCAACATACCCATTACTATGTCTACATACTCGAATGTGCAGATACGACGCTCTATGTGGGCTCTACGAGCGATATTACACGTCGTATGCATCAACACAATCATGCAAAAAACGGCGCACACTATACCAAGATTCGACGTCCAGTGGTGCTCCGGTATGTGGAATCAGTGGAAAGTTATGCACAGGCAAGGAGCCGCGAAGCAGAGTTGAAACGACTCGGACGTCAAGAAAAACTTAGCATTATTAAGGCCAAAAAGTAAAAAGTACTGCAAAGAGGCAGCTTCATAGTAGTGATGAATCCAAGGTTGCCCGCCATGGTATACTAGGATTATATGGATCATTACGGAACTCACTGGCTAGATCCATGTTTACCATTAATTTTGAATTTTTACCTATGAAAAAAATATTAGTAACTGGAGGAATGCTCACCTACATGTTCCTGTTCAATTCAGGAATTGCTGGTGCGCACAACCTCCCCGACGTTAACGCGTCCGAGATCGGATTGTCGAGAAACAACACTACCGAAGAAAAAGAAAAACATGCCAAGAATTTTGAGACCAAGATCAGCCGTCTCGCTGACAAGCTGGGCCTTGACCCTGAGGCAATCAAAGCAGATGCTGATGCTGGAAAAACCGTAAAGGAAATACTTAAAAAATACGGCATTACAAAAAACCAATTAAAAGAAATACGTAACCCAAAGCGTAAAAATTAACAGCAGAAGTAACAACGAGAACCACTATGGATTCCCTTATACATGCCGATATATTCTTCTTTATTTCCACCATCGGGTTTAGTATCTTGTGTGCGATTGCAATAGTCGGGTTTGTATATGTTGTGGGTATTTTGAGACACATACGTCGCATCTCGGCTAATCTAGAGGGTGATATGAAAAACATCAGTGGGGAAGCGACAGAGTTCATCAAAGACATACGAAAAAGCGTGGTCTACCGAATGATCTTTGGTAAGTCGCGTCGTTAAAAAGTGTTGCCAAAATCGGATATAGAGTATAATAAAAGGGTATATTATTAGTATGAACGTTGTAACATATACCGTATGAAAAAAGACACAAAAAAGAAAGAAGGAGTTTCAGCTGGTAAAGTAGTGGCTATCGGGGCTGGAGTGGCAGCAATGGCTGCTGCTTCCTACTATTTCTTTGGTCCTTCAGGAAAGCAAAACCGAAAAGATCTCAAGGGATGGATGATCAAAATGAAAGGTGAGATTGTGGACAAGATGGAAGATGCACAAGACGTGACTGAAGCCGTCTATCACAAGATCGTCGACAC
The DNA here is from genome assembly GCA_038251535.1 of Minisyncoccia bacterium. Taxonomy (GTDB): domain Bacteria; phylum Patescibacteriota; class Minisyncoccia; order Phycocordibacterales; family UBA9973; genus UBA4124. Next base: position 12,018 of record JBBSBF010000011.1, on the reverse strand, counting down.
AGTAGCCGCAGGGTATCTCAAAGGAGGTAAGGCAGGCGCTGCAGAAGTAGGTGCATTTGTAGACTTACTAAAAAAGCAGTGGAAGGCTATCTCAAAAACTACTGCTTCAAAAGTAAAAACCAAAGCAAAAAAAGTAGCTAAAAAAACAGCAAAAAAGGTGTTAAAAAAAGTAGCTAAAAAAACATCTAAGAAATAATAACGATTGTCAAAGTCACGATAAAATGTTAAAATAAGTTGGTTAATAGATAATAATTACGAGTTTTACTATGTTAGTTACGATTGCAATTATTCTTTTAATTCTTTGGCTATTAGGTGTTGTAACATCGTTCACTGTGGGTGGTTTTATCCACATACTTCTCGTTATCGCTGTTATAATGATCTTGATTCGATTGATTAGAGGAGAAAATCCTATTAAATAACTTCCTCACAAAAATCCCCCTCAAAGGGATTTTTGTATTGTATGCCCCCTACAGAAAAAGAGAAAAACTTTAAAACAGTTGTAAGGAGTCATTATAAAAAACATGGCAGGCACACACTTCCGTGGCGACTGACTGTCGATCCGTACTATATAGCGGTTTCTGAAATAATGTTGCAACAAACGCAAGTGTCGCGAGTGGTGTCAAAATATATCGAATTTTTACGGGCATTTCCTTCCGTGCAGCTTCTTGCCACGGCACCGCTCAGTAGCGTACTCAAACAATGGAGTGGGCTCGGGTACAATCGACGTGCAAAGTTTTTGCATCAGATGGCAAAAGTAGTTGTTACAGAGTACAACGGAGTTTTTCCTGAAGCATATGAATGCTTAAAAAAGCTTCCCGGTATTGGTCCGTATACGGCTGGAGCAATCGCCGTGTTCGCGTACAACAAACCGATCTCGATGATCGAAACAAATATTCGTTCGGTGTATCTTGATTATTTTTTTAACGGAAAGGTGGGTATTACGGACAAAGAACTTATGATCGTTATAAGTCAAACGCTTGATCAAAAAAATCCTCGAGAGTGGTATTGGGCACTCATGGACTACGGATCGTACCTAAAGGGTCAAGGCAATACAGTACATCGGATGAGTAAACATTATACAAAGCAATCTACGTTTGCGGGCTCACGTCGGCAAATCCGAGGTGCAATAGTACGAGAGTTACTCAAAGGACCGATGACAGTAGCGACGTTGGTTAAAAAGTTGGAAAAAGAAAAACAACTTCTCGTTTCAGTAGTAGAGGATTTGCAAGACGAAGGTATCATCCAAAAAGTAAACACACGCTACTGTATAAGTTAATACTTATGCGGTAAATCGGATTCGACGAGTATAGAGCATTGCGAGAGAAAGGATTATGGCGAGGATGCCAAACAAAAGTCGCGGAGATCCAATCGTGAGGATAAGGGCCCCGCATAAGGGGGCGATGATATACGCGATAGGCATGGTCATGCGCAAGGTACCAATGAGCGCAATGTCACTTTCTTGTACTTCCTTGAAAAAGGCGCTCTCACAGCCAACCTCGATCAAGCTCGCCCCAATGCGGGTGATAAAGAGAATGACGGTAAATAGCACTGCGCTCTGAGTAAGGGGAAAGATAAAAACGGCAGTTGCACCTGCGGCAATCAGAAATCCGATAAAGATTATCTTTCGTTCTGCATGAAATTTATCTGCGATTTTGCCGACTCGGTATTGCAATATAACAAACGGAGCAAGCATGATGCTAAAGATGATACCAATGTTTGCCCACGTGAATCCAAGCGAGAGCATATAGGGCGCCATATAGAGCACCATCCATGCGTAGAAAAACTGGAGTACGAAATAAAGCGTAACGATTCTCCTGGCGATGCGGTGCTCGACGAGCGCTTTAAAGGATTCACTCAATGAGTTTTTTGAAGCTACTGCGTGAGTCGCCAAAAGGGGCGATTGAATCAACGCTAAAAATGAGAAAACAACGATAATTGCAGCGATAAAGTATGTTCCGGAAAATCCAGCAAATCCAATGATAATACTTGCAATGACAGGAGCTGCCATGACACCGATATTGTCAAAGGTGAGGATAAGTCCGCGGATGTTTCCGATAAAGTTTTTACGACTGTAGTGTTCGAACAGCAAGTCAAATCCATACCATACGATAAGGTTGAGAGAGAAATATATGATAAAAAGGACGAAAAATGCGTTGTGGGTAATGGTCATCCCGAGGACCCACAAAATGATCGCCGTAGCACAAATACTACAGATGAGGAATATACTCACGCCAAGTTTGCGAATGAGACGGGGGCTCATGACGAGCAATATGAGCGAAAGCATGGAACCGAGTGTGTAGGCAATCGTTGCCTGTAGCGCACTACCTTCTGCACTCAAGACGGTCGAGTTCAAATACATCAATAAGGCAAGATGAAATGAAAAGAGGAATGATGAAAGAAATACTGGTCGAAGTGGTCGCATTACAACACTAGTATAACAGGAATGACGAGGGGACGTTTTGCTGTTTTTTGCAAAAGGAATTTACCGATAGTGTCGGCAACAGTGTTTTTGAGTTGATCAATACTTTGTTCCTCAGGACTTCGAGCAATATTTTCTATGGTACGTTTGGTGAGAATACGAGTTTGTCTCAAGAGTTCTTGGTTTTCCTTGAGGTATACAAATCCTCGAGAAATGATATCAGGGGACTTGCGTAGGAGTCCTGTTGCTCCGTCGATGACTACCATGACGACAAACATACCGTCTTCGGCGAGCATTTGGCGATCGCGGATCACGACACTTTGTTCATCTCCAACTGAAAATCCATCCACCATCATAGGACTCGATGGAGCTTTTTCCTTACGGAGAGAGATTTTTTCACCATCAGCTGATATTTCGATGATCGAGCCATTATCTGGTACGACGATATGATTTTCTGGCATGCCGAGTTCCATCGCAAGTTCTTTGTGTAGCTCGAGATGGTAGTGGTGTCCGTGGATCGGAATAAAGAATTTGGGATGGATTTTACGGTGTAGCCATTTGATGTCTTCTTTGTTTCCGTGACCAGTTGCGTGGACAAATTCTTCACCTGGAGTTCGAAATGAAATAATCTTTACTCCTTGGCGAGAAAGCCCATCTTTCATCGATTGTACTTGTCGTTCATTTCCTGGAATGATCGACGAAGAAAGGATAATCCGATCGCCTTTCATAAGAGAAACTTTCTTGATTGATTTGTTTGCCAATCTGTTGAGGTAGCCAAATTCTTCGCCTTGCGCACCCGTGACCAGTATCAACAGTTTGTTTGGTGGGTATTGATCAATGTTGTCGATGGAGATGATACTATCTTTTTTAGGCTTTAGAAGGCCTGCCTGGATGGCAATGTCGAGGTTGGTTTTCATACTACGTCCTTCGATGACGATTTTTTTGCCCAAGTCTTCGGCGATCTCTACAACTTTGATAAGTCGAGTAATACTCGAAGCAAATGCAGCCATAAAGATACGGTTGCTATTTTCGCGCTTCAAGATGTTTTCGATACCTTGGTGTACTTTGACCTCAGCAAGTGAAAATCCTTCGTTTTCGATGTTTGTCGAGTCAGTCATCAACAGGAGGTTGTTTGATTTATCGAATTGTTCGTATTCTTTTTCTTCAGCTTCGCTCACGACTCCGTCGACTTGGTCGAGTTTGTAGTCACCAGGAGTGAGGATATTGCCAAGTGGGGTCTCGATGATGATTCCCATTGCATCAGGAATGGTATGAGTTACACCCCAGAATCGAACCTTGATATTGCCAAGGGTGATCGATTGGTCTTTTTCAACAGCGATGGCGTTTAGTGGTGGCAAGTTCGGGTACTCGCTCTGGCGCTTGCGCATCAAGAGAATGGACAGACCTCGTGAGTACACTGGTGGATTGCCAATACGGGAAAGAACGAGCGGGACACCTCCGATGTGATCAAGGTGGCCGTGGGTGACAACAAGTGCGCGAATCTTTTCTTTGCGCTCTTCGAGGTAGCGAGTGTTGGGGATGACGTAGTCGATACCAGGTGTATTTTCATTTGAGAAAAACATACCTGCATCGATGACGATAATGTCATTACCGATTTCAATCGCAGTCATGTTTTTGCCGATTTCTTCGACTCCACCGAGTGGGACGATACGAATAACGCCGGGTTCAGGGTCGGGGATGTGTGCGGTCTTGCGTTCTGTTGGTTCCGCTGTGAGCGATATCCCAGGATGAGTCGGGCGTTTTGCACGATCAAACTGACGTCTACTATTGAACGATCGTTTTGGTTTGGTAAAAGTATTTTTTGGTGTTTGTGTTTCCATATATTATGTTTTGTTGATAATGGTTGAATTGTTTCGAATAAAAAGGGGCCAGACGTTATTTATCTTTGCGTACCAATCGTTGATATTGCTATAGCGATCTGTGGTTCTATCAAGATACGCGGGGAGTGGTATGTATATAAATGGTTTATATATCAATGGATAGGCCTTAAAATACAGCGGCAATACAGAGACATACTCTTGAAGTGGTTCGTTGTTTTGAGTGTGTGCAATGATGAGGGTGTACTGGTTATTGTCTACACCATCTTGAAATATGCCTTTGTCGTACGGCCTTATTATAGCGGTAATACCGAGTCGAGCCAACTCACTCGCGAGCGCTCTGGCAGCTAATAAGAGTGTGGCATCGTTTTCTACAGCAATTGAGAAACTAACAGGAGTATTGTCTTTTTGAAGGAGTCCGTCTTTAGAGGTAAATCCTATTGCGGTGAGCTCGTCGATTGATTGTTCTGTTGTTAGTTCTACTTGATCTGTTTCAGGGAGGATACCATAACCGTTTTCTACTGTAGCAAGTATGATATTTTTGTCAACTGAGCGGTTGATGATGTCGGTAAATTTTTTATTACTAAAGTAGGTGTCTTGGATGATATGAAATAACCCAACCGAGGTAGGTGTTTTGATTTTTTTGATTTGATAGTCGGAACTCGATGCAGTTGAGGCCGTCAGTGGATTTGCAGCAATGGTCATGTCGATATTTGCTGTTTTTACTGCCTCAGCAAGCTCGTTTTGGTTGGCAAAGAATACAAATTTGTAGTCCTTAATATAGGGATGTTTGAGCGTATAGTGTTTATTTCGCTTGAGTGTAAGTGTTTGAGAAATGTTGTTTTGAGTACTGATGTGACTGATGGCGTATGGGCCGCTTCCGATGGGGCGTAGGTTGTGTGGGGACGTTATAAAGTCATTACTATCATTCCAAATATGCTGTGGAAGAATGCCGACCGTTGCATGTTCAAAGAACGTAGGCAGGTCAGGGGATGTTTCTGGCAGTGTGATATCTACGGTGTAAGGATCAGGGGTGGTTACTGTTACGTTGTACCAATATGTGTCAGAACGCAACGTTTGATCTGAAAGTTTTGAAATCGTATATAGAATGTCAGCACTCGTTAGTTCTTTGTTGTCGCTCCATTTCAACCCCTGGCGTAAGGTGAAATGAAAGGTGCGGTTGTCATTTGTTGTGGGGAGTTCGAGTGCTAGATCCGGCGCATAGGTACCATCACTGTTTTGTGTCAAAAGTCCACTGTATACCAATGCTACGATGTCTTTGTCGGTGTCAGTTTTTGCAAGAACCGGGTTGATCAGGTGGGGTGCCCCAATAACTCCTTCAACGATAGATCCACCAGAGGCGGGAATAGATACAAGGAATCGCTGGTTGATGGTAATGATCAGGATATAAAAGATAATCACTATTGAAGCAAATAGACCATACAGTACTAGTCCGTACCAGGTGAGTGGTCGTTTCAAAAATATAGACAGTGTTTGGCGTGACGGAAGAGGGTGTTGTTTCAGGAATGAAAAAAAATTCGTCATAAGATTTGGGGTATCGTCACTGTAGCAAACTTGCTATCGTCCCAAAATGATCACGGCGAGACTCGATGCGACAAACACGATTGCTACTGCAACCGTAAACAAGAACAAAAAGCGCTCGGCTCCTCGACGAGTTTGAAAAAATGACGCATTGTCGCCACCGAGCGAACTACCTGTGTCGCCAGCTGTCCTCTGAAGGAGAACCAATGCAACAAGGAGTATGCCTGAGATGATCTGAATGAGATGCAGAGTATATGCCATAGGTGAAACGAGCTAATCATAGCATGCTATGAGAGCGGCTGCAATATTGGCAAAATTGACAATATATACAAGCTCTTTATACTCTATATGCGTACTTTCGCAGTTATTCATCCTCGTAATTTCAAAAGCATATGACACAAAAAGCAGCACAGAAAAAAATACCTCTCGTACCACTCGCTGATCGAGTCGTTGTATTGCCGCTGAAAGAAGAAAAAACCAAATCTGGTATTATTATTGCTGATACGGCTACGAAGGAGCGCCCTCTGCGAGGTGTAGTTATTGCAGTGGGGTCCGGCAAAATGGCTGACGACCACAAACGAATCGCACTCGAAGTACGAGTCGGGGACACGGTGATATTTTCTAAATATGGACCTGACGAGATCAAAATCGAAGGTAGTGAATACTATATACTAAGAGAAGATCAGATTCTTGCTATTATTGTATAGGTCTCATTCACAAAAGTATATTTTCAAAATGCACGCATATTTTTCTGGTGAAAAATTGCTCTGCTCGGACCAGTCGTCCTGCGCAAGGCATTTCTCAAACATACTTTTATTCATTCGAAACTAACTTTCAACTTTATAAACTTTATAACTCACTCACTATGGCAAAAAAAATCTTACACGGAATAGAAGCACAAGCATTGTTGACCAAAGGCTTGAATGCAGTTGCCAATGCAGTGAAGGTAACGATCGGCCCGAGAGGACGCAATGTTGTTTATGACAAGGGCTACGGTGCTCCGATGATCACCAACGATGGAGTGTCGATCGCAAAGGAGATAACCTTTGCAAACAAGTTTGAAAACATGGGGGCTGAGATCATCAAAGAAGTCGCGAGCAAAACCAATGATGTCGCAGGAGACGGAACGACAACTGCAACAATCCTTACCCAGGCGATCGTGAGCGAGGGGTTGAAGCGTACGGGGATGGGTGCCAACGGCATTGTTGTGCGTACGGGTATTGAAAGTGCGACCATTGATGTTGTTTCTGAACTTCGGGCGATGGCAAAGCCGATCAAAAATAAATCTGAGATCAATCAGGTCGCCACTATTTCTGCAGAAAGCGCAGAAATCGGGAGTATTATTGCCAACACCATTGATACGGTCGGTAAGGACGGAGTCGTCACCGTCGAAGAATCACAAACGTTTGGTGTGTATGCTGAGCGCGCCTCTGGACTCGAATTCGACAAAGGCTTTATCTCTCACTATTTTGTGACCAATCAAGAAAGGATGGAAGCACAGTATGCAAACGTACCTGTTCTTGTCACGGATATGAAAATTTCTGCGATCAAGGATATCTTGCCGCTCTTGGAAAAGCTCGCAACGACTGGCAAAAAAGAAATCGTGATTATTGCTGAAGATATCGATGGAGAAGCAATGGCGACTTTTGTACTCAATAAACTTCGTGGGATATTTAGCATCCTACCCGTCAAAGCACCAGGGTTTGGTGACCGCAAGAAAGAAATGCTTGAAGATATCGCGACCATTGTCGGTGCGACCGTTGTATCTGCAGATACTGGAATGCAACTTGAGACTACAGAACTCGAGGTGTTGGGGCGAGCAGGCAAAGTGATCGCAACAAAAGACAAGACTACCATCGTTGATGGAAAAGGAGGTAAAAAAGCGATCAACACTCGAGTTGAATCAATCAAGGCACAGCTCTCGTCGACAACGTTCAAGTTTGATAAAGAAAATCTTGAAAAGCGTATCGCAAAACTTTCTTCTGGTGTTGCAGTTATCAAAGTAGGGGCTGCGACAGAAACAGAAATGAAATACCTCAAACTAAAGATTGAGGATGCAGTCAACGCAACCAAGGCAGCGATTGCCGAAGGTATCGTTCCAGGTGGGGGAGTTGCGCTTGCAAAAGCTGCAAAAAAGGTAGGAAAGAAAATGCTCGCCTCTCTTCGCTACAAAAAATCCCATGAATCCAAACGAGAGAGTGAATGGATCATCGGGTACATGGCGCTCGTAGAAAGTCTCACTGCACCATTACGACAGATTGCGTTTAACGCCGGACACGACGACGCAGCACTCATTGTAAGCAAGGTCCAAGATTCGGGAGACACCATGGGCTACGATGCGGCAGCAGATACAACCGACGGGAATGTCGTGCTTGTCGATATGATAAAAATGGGAATCATCGATCCAGTCAAAGTTACTCGCACTGCACTCCAAAACGCGGCTTCTGCTGCAGGAATCCTCCTGACAACTGACGTTGCGATTGCCGATGAGCCAGAGAAAAAAAAGGAAGGAGGGCAAGAAGAAATGGGGTATTAAAAGAACAAATTAATGACAAGTGGTGCTATTTGCCTCGAGGGGCAAATCTTCAACTTTTGATTGACCTGTACTATCAACACAATAAAAATCTTTATATGAGTTAGGACTTATTAGATTCACACCTATTAATGGAACTTGTGTTGCCCAAGCAGTTCCGTCTTCTGCTTCATGACATACAGAAGTGCTATCTGTTTCAGAGAAGTTGAGATTAGTATTTATTATTCCAGACTTAGTTACATTTGAAGCATTTTGGACTAGTGTGTTAATACCATCTTGTTCTTGTGGCATGGAACAAACATTCCTGTAAGTTTTATTTAAATTATAAAATATTTCCGCCTGTGCTCGAGAGTTTGCCATATATGATTTAATCAATGCATCTGGTCCTTTTCTTGGTTCCGATGCAGATGATAATGCACGATACATCAATAAGAGAATTACAAAACTAATGATAATCAAGATGATGCAAGATTTTGTTTCTTTCTTAATGCGAATAAAACCAAGTATGATTCCTACAAGACTAGCAACTGGAAGCAGAACAAAATATATCTGATGCACTGAATTTGATACGTCACTTTGATACGATAGTAGATGAAACGCAGAGAATATTTCTATGAAAATAAGTACAATGTAAACTATTTTATATCTCATATTAATCAGTATATCAATTTTTCTTGGTAATACACTATTGTTTTGTAAGTGTCTTAATCAGATATTTCCCTTGGTCAAGAAAATCTACGGATGGAATACCATCTTTGGAAAGTGTTACTGATGTGAAATTGTAGGTAGTTGGGTGTGATTGCTCAAGGGTTGCAGTAAATATGCCTGAAATCCCGAGATTTCCCGTTGTTGTGAGGTGTCTACCACCGACGAAGTTGCCGAGTGAATAGGCAATTGGTATGTTTTTATAATTTTCTATTTTTCGCAAGACATGTGGCCCAGAACCCAGTACGAGGTCGGCCCCAGCATCGATAGCAGTGTGTGCGACGAGTTCAACATTGCCACGGTCTTCGGTACCCATGTATTCAGTGATACCAGGGACGATTGTTTTGTTTGATCCTTCGGCGCCGCCGTGAAAAATTACGATAACAAAGTCGTTGTTTTTCTTGAGCTCTGCAACTTTGGTCTGGATAAATGTGTAGTCGGTGATTGTTTTTGCGGGTTCAGTGCTCGAGAGACCAAGGATTCCGATGCGCTTGCCTTTGATGGTGATACTCACTGTCGGTTTCGTCGTAGAGATGTAGGGGATACCAAACTGTTCGAGGACTTGTTCGGTGTCTGTTAACCCGTCTTCACCATAGTCATAGGCGTGGTTGTTGACCAACGAAACAAAGTCAAAGCCCGCAGTTTGTAGTGCGGCCGCAAACGATGGATCTCCGCGAAATGAGTGGCAGAGACTGCTGAGATACGTACACTTGCTCACACGATCTTTTGAAGCAAAGGTACCTTCGAGGTTCCCGATCATGAGGTCTGGAGATTGTAGCTCTGGCGCAACTGAGTCAAAAACATTCTGGTTATAATTTGTATCCAAGCTTGGTACCATGTCCCCAACCCACCCAACGGTGATAACGGTCGGATTGGACGGATGAGGTACTATCATCGTATGTATTGGCGCCTCTGCAAATAATATGCCGCTCGCACATACGATAACCGTGATGACGAGTGCGTAAGTGCTGATGAAAAACAGACTTTTCATACTCTAGACCAATGCGTAATCCAATAATCGCTTCACTATATCAGCGTTCGTTACCTTAAATCGCACCGTATCTCCAATGCGGAATGTTTTGCGGCTGCGCTTGCCGACGATGGCGAGCTCTTTTTCGTTGTATTCAAAATAATCATTTCCAATATCACGCAATCGAGTCATCCCTTCACATTTGGTCTCCTTTTCTTCGACAAACAATCCGTTTTGTGAGATGCCTGTGACGATACCGTTAAAGATCTGTCCGATGCGGGTGCTCATGTATTCAACCTGTTTGTATTTGATGGATGCGCGTTCTGCGTCCGCTGCTTCTTTTTCGCGTTGTGAAGAATGTGCGCATACTCGATCGTAGTACTCCCACAGACTTTTTGGAATGTGACCGTTTGCGAGGTATTCAGTGAGTAGCCGATGCACGACGGTGTCAGGGTAGCGTCGGATTGGAGAAGTGAAGTGTGTATAAAATTCAAATGCGAGACCGTAGTGACCGATGTTTTTAGTTGAGTAGATCGCCTTTGCCATTGAGCGCACGATTGCCGTTTGGACGGTCTCTTTTTCGGGCTTTCCTTCAAGTGACTGGACGAGTTCGTTGAGGGAACGCGCGGGTATGATGCCATCGTCGTTCATAGGAAGTGTGTATCCGAGTCGTTTCAAGAACAACTTGAGGTCGTCCATACGCTCCGGATCTGGTGCATCGTGGACACGATAGACAAATACTCGACTGTTGTCCTTGTCGCCTGTGGTGATGAACTCAGCGACTTTGCGGTTTGCCAAGAGCATCAATTCTTCGATCATGTGATGTGTTGGACCTCGTTCTTTGACGAAGGCCGAGAGCGGAACACCGTTTGTGTCGAGCTTAAACTTCACTTCTTGGGTATCGAGCATCATCGCGCCGTTTTTAAAGCGCTCTGCTTCAAGGTGTTCTGCGATAGCGAGAGCGGCCTGTAGTTCTCGCAGGTAGGGACCATCTTTGGCGTCGAGCACCTTTTGTGCACTTTCGTAACTGAAGCGTTGTGCCGAATGAATGACTGTTTTGCCGTACCATTCTTTGACCACCTTCATCGTTTTATCGATTTGGAATACTGCAGACATGGTAAGTCGATCGACATGTGGGTTCAAACTACAGAGGTCGTTTGAGAGTGCTTCGGGAAGCATTGGTATGGTGCGGTCGACGAGGTAGACCGATGTCGCACGACGGTATGCTTCGGCATCGAGCGCGGTATCAGGACGGACATAATGCGAAACATCGGCAATGTGAATACCGACTTCGATTATTTCGTCCGCGAGGAACTGAACGGAAATCGCATCATCAAAGTCTTTGGCGTCTTCGGGGTCTATGGTGAACGTTGCGATCTGTCGGAAATCTCGCCTTCCAGCTTTTTCGGAGTCATCGATTCCGTGTGCTTTGATATCGCTTGCTTCTTTGTCGACTGCGGGAGGGTACTCATCGTCAAACCCTTTTTCGAGAGCGAGCGAGAGCATCTCGGCGTTGTTTTCGAGTGGTTTACCAAGTACTTTTACCACTTCTCCTGTTGGTGCTTGCATAGGGTCTGGCCAATCAGTGATAGCACAAAAAACTTTGTCACCCGCTTTTGCTCCAGACAATTTTTCGGTAGGGATAGTTATCGGCGTGTACATACGACCATCGTTAGTGACGATACAGTGCGCACCTTGTTCAAAACTAAGCGTGCCACTATAACCGACCTTTGCGCGGCGGATAATTTCTACAACTTTTCCTCTCGGATTTTCTCCAGCGGGGAGTTCGGTGATTTCTGCTTGCACGATGTCACCGTGAAAGGCACGATTGAGAGAATCGCGAGGAACTTCGATGGTGATGCCGATATCGCGCACCTTTATGTACCCCGTGCCTTTGGTTGAAATATTTATCGTGCCTTGAAAAGTTGCGCCGATGGTGAGTGCTAGCTTCGTTTCTTGCATGGGCACACTGTACCATGAGCTCGGTCTAATGCATAGAAAAGGTTTGACT
>JBBSBF010000010.1:0-20048 GCA_038251535.1 Minisyncoccia bacterium | reverse complement strand
TGCTGTTGTTGATCGTTTGACTAGTCCGTATTTCCATCTAACTGAGAGACAGCCTTCGGAGAGCTCTTCTTTTTTTTTCCCGATACGAATGATTTCGGGATTGATAAAAACGGTATCTCCGGTGAGTTGCTTTGATGCACGTTCGGCAACGACAAATATACGCAGTGAATGTCCGATTTGTGGTGCTGCTATGGCGACTCCATCTGGTTCACCATGCAGTGCATCTTTCATCGTCGTGAGGATGTCCTGTATCTTGTCGGTACGGATTGCATCAACTAGAACAGGTACTGCTATTGCCCGCAAGGGAAATGTAGGTTCTTGAAGAATGACACTCATGTTATTTAAGTTGCTTTATGTAGACCGATAACTCTGAAAGCGCAACAATGTCTTGGCTTCGGGTTTCCATATTACGGACAATAACGGTATTTTGGACTGCCTCCATTTGTCCAAAGATGATAACGTACGGTGCGCCACTTTTTTCTGCAACGGCAAGCTGTGGACCAAGCGAGTCTTTTGACAACGACTGGGCTATGGGGATATGAGCCTTACGCAATATTTCTATAACGTTTAAACTTTTGAGCTTTGCGTCCATACCAACCTGGATAAAGTACACTTTTGGTTTTTTGAGGATACGAGGGGTGAGATCTTTGAACCAAGTACTCTCGAGCACTCGATCGACCCCAATGCCTACCCCCATAGCAGGAATGTCTTTTTTACTACCAAGCTGGCGGGCGAGTAGGTCATAGCGACCACCACCGGCGATCGATAGCGCAGTCTCGTTTTCAATAGGGCAGGGATCGTTGATTTCAAACACAGTACGAGTGTAGTAGGAGAGTCCTCGAACAAGGTTTTTGTTTATCTCATACGCGATTCCCATTTCATCGAGCGCTTCGAGCACTTCTTTGAAATGCTTTTTTGCTGCAGTTCCGAGGTGGGAAACGATATCGGGTACATCTTTGTTGATCTCTATTGTCGCAGCTTCTTTTGAGTCCAATATACGTAATGGATTTGTCTTTAATCGCTCGAGATCGATCGGGGGAAGATCTTTGATGTATTTTCGATAATAGTTTGTCAATTCGCGTATGTATGAAATACGGTCTTCTTTATCTCCCATTGAGTTGATTTGGACGACGAGATTTTTTGCACCCGCTTCTTCGAGAATGCATACCGTAGCTTTGATGAGGAGTGCATCAATAATGCTTTTTTCACTGCCGATTGATTCGAGCCCAAACTGGTAGAGCTGCCGATACCGCCCACGCTGTGGTTTGTCATGTCGAAAAAATGGACCATAGTAATAAAACATCTGAGGTTGTGGCAGGTTATTCATCCCTTGCTGTATGTATGACCGCATCACTCCGGCAGTACCTTCAGGTCGCATTGCAAAATGATCGCCACCCTTTGTTTTGAGTGTGTACATTTCTTTGTCGATGATGTCAGTACCAACACCTACTGCAGTAGTAAATGTCTCCTCGTGTTCAAGGATGGGGGTTTCAATCGGTTTGAATCCATAATACACAGATACTTCTTGGGCTTTTTCAAAAAAACCTTGAAATTTGTAGTAATCATCTCCGACAATATCGCGCATCCCTTTTGGACTCGTTAGTTCTCGGGTAGATTTTTTGGGGGTATTGGACATATTAGTTATACGTTACTTTTGCGGGGAGATAGTCGATCGCAGTGAGGGGGAGTAGACGCAGCAATGCACGTCCTCGAATATTTGCCTTGGGTAGCATTCCCCAAGCTCGAGAATCATAACTACCGCTACGGTTATCTCCCATAACAAAGTAGCTGTCTACAGGAACTTTCACCGTCAATATATCGTTGTGGGTATGCGTAATAAAACTCTCTTGCAGCACAAATCCATCGGGGTGCGCCGCATTTGAAATAGTGATCGTCGTACCGTTGATAGAAACAGTTTCTCCTGGGAGCCCAATGATACGCTTGATATAGTATTTGCTTGGTTCTGGAGGCGCCTTAAAGACGATCACATCTCCACGCGATGGTTCGCTGAGCTTGTATGAAATTTCGTCTACAATCAGATACTGCTTGTCTTTGATATTGGGGTCCATCGAGTTGCCCGAGACAATGAAAGGTCGAATGATAAATGCTTGGATCAACAAGGCAAGTCCGATTGCCGCTCCAATATAGAGAATGTTCTCTAAGAATACCCAAAATCGATTTGGTCGTGTAGTAATAGTTGGTTCCATGATTGGGGTTATTATAGACGATTTATGCCCACGCGACAACCGACATGTTTTGTAGTTTAATAGGGAGATGAATATTATCATTGGTCTTGGAAACCCTGGCAAAAAATTTGAACAACATCGACACAATATCGGATATATGACACTTGATGCCGTTGCGTCAAAAGAAGGACTCCACTTCATTGAACGTGATATTTTTCGAGCACAAATAACCAAAGACGGAAATGAACAACTACTGGTCAAACCTGAAACTTTTATGAATGATTCTGGTATAGCTGCCCGAATGATCGCCAAACAGTACGACGCTGCTATAGTTGTCGTATACGATGATATCGATATTTCTTTGGGTAGCATTAAATGTTCTTTTGCTCGGGGTGCGGGTGGGCACAATGGAGTACAGTCAATCATCGATCACCTCGGCACCAATTCATTTTTTCGTATACGTATCGGAGTTCGTCCGATTCATGAAGAATTATTGCCCCGTATCGCACCACCCGATGGGTTTGAAAAGTTTCTGCTCTCAAATTTCGCACCAATCGAAGAAGATCTGAAGCAGCAGGGAATCAATAGGGCAGTAGAAATCATCGAAGCATTGAAAACGATGTCATTTGAAGAAATTATGAACAAATACAATTAATAAAAATGCCAGACAAGTGTCTGGCATTTTTATTAATAATTTATTTTGTTTCGGGTTTTTCTTCCTCTTTCTTCTCTTTCTCTGGAAGGTTTTCGAGTTTCTGTTCTCCAAAAATGAGTGTCATGCGCTGCTCTTTGGGCTCAAAGAGCGTGACAGTAAATGGATACGTTCGTCCAAGTTGGAGTGTCTCGCGCAACTTTTCTTCTCCACCAAATGTTGAGTGGTGGACGAGCCCCGCTACGCCTTCTTTGATCGAGACGAGTGCGCCATGCTTGTTGTACTTGATGACTACACCTTTGACGACATCTCCTTTTTTGAGTGTACCGATAAATGCGTTCCATGGATTGTCTTTGAGTGCCTTGATTGAGAGTGAGATTTTACCTTCTTTGATATCGATGATCTTTGCTCGAACAGTGTCTTTCAACTTGAACATCGTTCGTGGATCTTCAACGAGTCCCCAGTCGAGCTCGCTGATATGTACGAGTCCTTCAAGTCCTTCTTCGATCTTTAGAAATACTCCAAAATCAACGATACCGGTGACTTCGCATTCGAGTTCATCTCCGACTGCGTATTTACTCACGACTTCCTGGCGTTCTTCGGGGTTGTTGTCTTTTTCAGAGAAAATGAGTTTGCCATCCTTTGGATTTGCAGAAATCATCGTGACTGAGAGTTTAGTACCGGTCAGTTTCTTGAGCTCGCGGAGGATCTTGTCCTTGTCGCTATCTTCGACACGAGGGTAGTGATCTGCCTTGAGCTGGCTCGCAGGAAGAAATCCAGAGACTCCTTGCCAGTCGATGATGAGCCCGCCTTTGTTGGCATCTTTGATCGTGAGATCAAAGACTGTTTTGTCTTTGATTGCGCTTTCTGCATCGCTCCAGAGGAGTGCTTGTTTTGCTTCTTTGAGTGAGAGTTCGACATAGCCGTCGTCGTTTTCAGTTTCGACAACCTTTGCCTTGATCATGTCGCCAATGTTGGTCTTTCTGATCAAATCTCGTGCGGCAATGTACTCACGACCATAAATGATACCCGTCCCATATGGTGCGAGATCGATATAGATCGACGCCTTGCCGACTCCAATCACAGGACCTTCGACGAGCTCATCGAGTTGTGGCCGGTGTGGTTCGTTGTCAGGAAGTGTCGTATCAACGACTGTTGACTCATCGATTTCAACCTGTGGTTCCATTTTTTCTAATTCTGTTTCTTTTTTCTTTGCCATATATATAAAAATTCACCACAGCAGTGGCGATCCGGAAACGACTTGTTTGTGTCGTCCGAACTGCCTACCAAGATTTCTTTTACCATAGCGTGCGTAAAAGAGATTATTCTTAATAGGTTAGCTATTAACTCCGAAGAGTAGGGAAATACTAGCATTTAGAAGGGGAAATGGGTACTTGACATTATTATATAAACGTGATATAATCCAAAAAAATAAGTAAATGAAAAATCTATTTGCCATTAATTTAAAAACAAATGATCCCGCAGAAGCATTAACAGTTCTTCGCGATTTCTTCAAAAATATGGAAACACTTGAGTTGGAGGAATGTATTCCCTCATATAATTCAATTCTTTATTACTCAGATCTTCTTGAATCTAAAAAAGGTGTAGATATTGTAAGGCATGCTTTAATCAGTCGAGCTATTCAAGTAGCAAAAGAAAAGAAGGATGAGAATTTTTTGTTGCGATTTTATAATCTGGCAAAAAACTCAGGTGAAAATTATTTATGGTATGACTTGATTGATCTAGAGCTCAAAAAGGCGCATCTTTGGTAGAAAATTTTTGTCCCTGGAATTATTTCTGGGGATTTTTTTATACTCAATTTTTTGCTATAGTATCTGCATGGTCATCACCTACTACGGCAAACAGTATTTTAAACTCACACTCGGGGACTTGACGATTGCGACCAATCCTCCTTCAAAGGCCTCAAAACCGACGCGTTTTGGTGCTGATATTGCACTGATCACGACCAATACACCCGACTACAACGATCCCGAAACGGTGACGATGGGAGATCGAGAACCGTTTGTCATCGATAGTGCAGGGAGCTATGAAGTACGAGAATTATTTTTTACCGGGGCAGGAAGTACAGTCACTTTGAAAAACCCCACTTCGCCTAAAGGCTCCGACGGGGCACGAGAGTACATCAACACCGTATATGGTTTCGAGCTCGACAATATCAAGATTTGCTTTCTCGGATGTGGAAATGATGAAAAATCCTTCTCAAACGAAGCAAAAGAGATTGCGAGTTCGGCTGACGTACTGTTTATATCTGTCGGGACAGATGCAAGTCTCGCTTACAAAACTGCGACATTGTTTGATCCCAATGTTATCATTCCGATGGATTATACCGATGAAACACTCAAGCGATTTCTCAAAGAAGCTGGTCAAGACCTGCCTGCCGGTAGGGAGGGAAAAAACAAACCCGAAGACAAACTCACCATCAAACGCCGTGATCTCGATGGGAAGCAGGGTCACATTATCGTGCTTGCCGCCCAATAAGCAGCTTTTATATATGGCAGCATTTGATCAATATCCTCCACAAACTCGCAAAAAGATTGCACTTGGCGTGACGGCGGCTGTCGCAGTCATTTTGGTCGTCGTACTCGTTATTGTAACGGTATCTACTCCATCAAAAGACAATGAGTCAGGTTCGAAAATAAAGAATTTTTATACCACGATTTTACAGAACGGACAATCATTTTTTAACGGTAATTAATGCTATAATACTCAAATAACACCACTATTGTATGGCCAAAAAGACTCCTGACAAATCTGCCCCCATTACTCCCGATACTCCTCGAGACAGTATTTTGTCGGTCAACATCGTCAACGAAATGAGAGTGAGCTTTATTGACTATGCGATGTCGGTGATCACTGACCGTGCGCTTCCAGATGTTCGCGATGGGTTGAAACCAGTGCACCGACGTATCCTTTACTCGATGCATGAAAATGGTCTAAACTCGACTGCAAAATTCCGAAAGAGCGCGACGGTAGTCGGAGATGTGTTGGGTAAGTACCATCCCCATGGAGATCAGTCAGTCTATGACGCGATGGTAAAAATGGGCCAAGAATTTAGTTATCGATACCCACTGATTAAAGGGCAAGGAAACTTTGGATCGATCGATGGAGACAATGCTGCAGCGATGCGATATACCGAGGCTCGCATGGCAAAGATCACCACCGAAGTGCTCCGTGACATTGAAAAAGAAACTGTTGATTTTCGTCCCAACTATGATGCGACTCGTTCAGAGCCAACTGTTATGCCAACTGCAGTACCAACATTACTCCTCAACGGCACGCTCGGTATTGCGGTCGGTATGGCGACCAATATCGCTCCTCACAATTTGAATGAAATCATGGACGCATGTTTGTATATGGTTGAAAACGATGATGCGACCAACGAAGACTTGGCGTCTATTGTCACTGGTCCTGATTTTCCAACAGGCGGCATGGTTTTTAATAAAGCTGATATTGCTCATGCATTTGCCACAGGACGAGGAGGAGTCGTCTGTCGTGGTGAGGCTGAGATAGCTGAAACAAAATCAGGCACCTACACCATCACCGTTACGTCACTCCCATACCAAGTCATCCGATCAAATTTTGTCGAAGCTATCGCTACATTGGTACAGGAGAAAAAACTGGAAGGAATCAAAGGTCTCGATGACCTCTCTTCTGCAGAGACGCACGTACTGATCACACTCAAGTCAGGCGTCAATCCACAGAAGGTTCTCAACTATCTCTACAAGCACACCCAGCTCGAACAAACTTACCACTACAACATGGTGGCACTCGTCGACGGAACACCTGAGACACTCTCGCTCAAATCTATTCTCTCAGCATTTATTGCACACCGCGAGGTCATCATTCGCAGACGTACGACTTTTGATTTGCGGAAGGCAAAGGAGCGCGAGCATATATTACTGGGTCTCAAAAAGGCACTCGATCACATCGACAAGATCATCACGCTCATTCGAGCGTCAAAAGATGCGGCTACGGCAAAGCTCAACTTGATGAAAGATTTCAAGTTCTCTGATCTACAAGCAGACGCGATTCTCGAAATGCGTCTTCAAAAACTGGCAGGACTCGAGCGTAAGGCAGTTGAAACTGAACTCAAAGAAAAGCAAACGTTGATCGCAGAACTTGAAGGACTGTTGGGAAGTACGAAAAAGATTTTTAAAGTCATTGCAGATGAATTTAAGGAGATCAAAGAAAAATACGGGGATGAACGCAAAACAAAGGTCATCAGCGGAGGTACGAAAAACATTTCAGACGAAGATATGATTCCCGAAAAAGAATCAGTACTCGTGTTGACATCTGGTGGGTATGTCAAACGCACCGATCCAAGTGAATACAAAATACAAAAGAGAGGAGGTGTAGGAGTCATAGATCTTGAAACAAAAGAAGAGGATTTTGTAACAACATTACTGACTACTGACACGCACAGTGATTTATTGTTTTTCACCAACAAAGGCAAGGCATACCAAATCAAGATGTATGACATTCCTGAAGGGAAACGCGCAACGAAGGGCAAATCCATCATGAACTTCCTTTCACTTACTGGAGACGAACAAGTGACCAGTGTATTGGCAGTACCAAAACGTGTCAAAGAAGAAAAAGCATCGCTGTTTTTGATTACCGTAAAAGGAGTTGCAAAAAAGATCACCTACGAGAGCTTCAAAGATGTGAGACGAAGTGGGATCATTGCAATACGACTCGATGTGGGAGATGAGTTGCAGACAGTGCTGCGTGTTCAGAAAACTCAGAGCATCATACTAGGGAGTACGCAGGGGCAGTCCATACGATTTGCCGAGAGTGATATCCGTGAGATGGGACGTACTGCAGGAGGAGTACGCGCGATGAAACTTGGCAAGAATGATCGCATTGTTGGAGCAAACGTTGTAGAAACTGAACTTGCATCGTATATGTTGACGCTTGGCGCCAATGGTATCGGCAAAAAGACAGCGCTCTCCGAATACAAAATCCAAAAGCGTGGCGGAAGCGGAATAAAAACAGCAAAAATCACTCCAAAAACAGGGCTCATCATGGCAGCGATGGTGGTACACGATGGTACCGAACTGGTTGCGATGTCGAAGAAAGGTCAGGTCATCAGAGTGGATCTTGCAGCCATCCCTTCTTCTGGTCGACAGACGCAAGGAGTCACTATTATGAAGCTACGTGCAGGAGATACGCTCGCTTCTATTACCTGTTTATAATACACAATTAGTTTTTTCGTTTGCTCAATCCACAAATACTACTTACAACTATTCGTTAAGTCTTGTATACTGTAGATATGTTTATGGATCCAAAAGCGCTTTTGTCTTTGTGTAACATTTTGTCGACTGACAGTGTCGCTGATTTTGGTTCAGGTTCAGGATTTATGGCAAAGGCTGCCGCAGCACTCGCACCCCAAGGAACGGTCTTTGCAGTTGAGGTTCATCGCGAACTGCTCGCCCATCTCACCCGAGAGGTCGCAGATGCTCACATAAAAAACATCCACCCATTGTGGGGTGATATTGAAGTACCTGGCGGATCCAAACTTGCTGACGGGTCTATCAACTTTGCAATTGTTTCAAACGTTTTGTTTAGTCTCGATGACAAGGCTGGAGCGCTAACTGAGGTGCGTCGAGTACTCAAAGATGGCGGTAGATTACTCGTCGTTGATTGGAGCGAGTCATTTGGCGGTATGGGTCCTCGTCCAGAAATGGTAGTTCCAAAATCAGTAGCGATAGCACTCGGAGAGCGGCTCGGATTTAGCGTTTTGACTGATACGATGCCGGCAGGAGCACATCATTATGCTATACTTTTTAAGAAGTAGATCAATATTATTTTAATGAAATCATCATTTCAAACAATTCTCGTCATTGTATTCATCATTATATTTGGTGTGGCAGTCATCGCTTTTTCTGGACTTCTTTCATCTGGTGCAAAGAAGTCTTCTTCGACGACTCCAACAGGTACGGTCGTATTTTGGGGGATTGCACCACAGAACTTGATCCAAGCTTATCTCGACAATTTCAACATAGGTAGTACTGATTACACGATTCAATACACAGAGCACAACCCCGCAACACTGAGTCAGGATTTGATCGTTGCACTCGCCAACGGTACACCGCCCGACATCATCCTCTATTCATCAGAGTTGTTTAACCAGTTTAAAGACAAACTTTATCCGATCCCTTATAGTACGTATACTGAACGGACGTTTCGCGATACCAACATCGATGGCGCGCAAATATTTTTGGCAAAGGATGGCGTACTCGGTATCCCACTAACCGTTGATCCAATCGTTGTGTATTACAACAAGGACATCCTTGCAAAATCAAACTTCGTCGTTCCTCCAACAACGTGGAGTACGATGCAGAAAACTATACCGTTGTTAACAAAGCGAGACGCGCGCAATGTCATCACCGAATCAACGATCGCACTCGGTACGACAAACAACGTTGATCACTTTAGAGATATTTTGTCGGCTTTGTTTTTGCAAACTGGCAACAGCATCATCACTACCGATACCAGTAGTGATAAAGGTACCGTCGTACTCGCTGCCGCAGCTCCAGGGAGTACCAACACACCGACGGCGCAAGCACTCGACTTTTATACAAGTTTTGCAAATCCAACGAGTACAAACTACTCATGGAATAGTTCGCTTCCAAACTCACTCAACGAATTTTTGGCAGGTAAGTCAGCATTTTATATCGGACGTGCGAGTGAACTTTTTACTATCCAAGCACAAAATCCAAATCTGAACTTTGATGTCTCTGAGCTCTTTCAGACAACTACCACAACGCGTCCGATCACGTTTGGTTCTTTCATGGCAGTAGGAATACTCAAGAGTGCTCCAAATTTCCCTGCAGCATATGCAGCAGCAATATATCTCGGAACAGGTGCGAGTGTCGACGCATTATCAAAGTCTCTTTCATTACCTCCAGTCAGACGCGACTTGTTACTTGTGCAACAGACCAATCCATACGTCTCAGTATTTTTCAAGGCAGCCCTTGCAGCATTTAGTTGGCCAGACCCAAATCCTGATCAGACTGCATCGACATTTGTAAACATGGTAAGTGCGGTAACGAGTGGTAAAAGTGATGCGGTGAGCGCCATATACGAAGCAAATAGAAATCTACAGTCGAGTTTGCGATGAGAAAAGTTTTGAGTTTACATGTCATATCGCTCGTAGCACTACTGTGGGTAAGCGTTGTACCGCTGACTGTATCTGCACAGCTTGCTCGCGCATGTGTACCGACTACGACCAATCAATGCCAGGATTGCATAGACAATGACGGAGATGGACGAGCGGACTACGACGGATATCTCGGCGGCAATACATTTGTCGAACCCGACCCGAGTTGTTTTACTAACTCCGCCAAAGATGGCCTCGGACCAAAAGGGGAACCAGTAACTGAAGTAAAGGATGATGTCGTGAGCAGTATCATTCCGTGTACTGACAAGTGTACGTTTACGAGTGTTTTTGCATTACTCAACAACTTCCTCACGTTCTTTATCAAGACGCTCTTGATACCGATATTTGTGGCGATCATCATGTATGCGGGGTATAAATATATGGCGGCAGGAGCAAATGGGGGAGCCAAGGCAAATGTGAAAAAGATGCTCGGCAATATAGTGCTCGGAGTTGTCCTGATACTGTGCTCATGGTTGATCGTTCGGACAATCATGACGACACTTCTCAACGATGATTTTAAACAAACCGGGGTAGAATTCCTCGGCAACTAACGCTATACTATGAATATGTTAAAAAAGATTCTTATATATCCCGCCTTCAGTTTTTTACTCGTTTCTTTACTTACTGTCGGTATCAGCTCTGCTCAACAACCTGCATCTACAGGTGCAACAGGTCTACAACCAGCAAGTACTGGCGCGACTACCTTCACGCCGAGTACTCAGTCAAATGGCGGTATGATCCTCGATGTAAAACTCAAAAATCCACTCAAGGTTAATACGATATCTGAAGCAGTCAAGTTTTTCGTCAACGTTCTTTTAAAGATCGCGATTCCGTTTATCGTTTTGTTCTTCATATGGTCGGGATTCAAGTTTATCCTGGCACGTGGCAACCCCACCAAGGTCGCCGAGGCAAAGCAGATGTTTTGGTACACCATCATCGGCATGCTTCTCATTCTCGGAGCGTGGACGATCACCAACGCTATTATCGGCACCGTTAATACCTTAACCAGCTAATATGAAACAATTTTTCCTCACCGTATCCATATTCTCTTTGTTTCTCGTATCTACTGCACTCGCGCAGACACCGAGTGGTCCTCTAACAAGTAGTTGTAGTCCATACATTACAGCATCAAACTATTCTACGTGTTGTACGAGAGCGGCGAGAGATCAACATGCGTTCTCCTGTACTACCTATGAGAAAAACAATGCCCCAGGCACGATTGGAAACGGGGCACCAGGAACCAATCCAGTGAACAACGTCACGTTTGATACCGGCAACCCAACCAACTCTACTGCATCGTCTACTACGTCAAGTGCGAATCTTTCGAGCTGTAGTAGTATGAAGTTTCAATCCCTTTTGGATATATTGATCTGGGTCAAATGTGTGATAGTCGTTGCGATCATTCCGCTCATCTTTGCAGCTGCGCTCATGTTCTTCCTCTGGGGAGTGATGAAATTCATCGCAGCGTCCAGTCCCGACAAAAAGAAAGAAGGCAAAAACTTCATCATTGCCGGCCTCATTGGACTGTTTGTCATGACGAGCCTGTGGGGGATCATCAAGATAGCAGGGACGACACTCGGAGTAGATTCTTCTGTTGTACCCCTTTTGCAGACAAAGTAGCATAAATGTCGGGTTTGCTGTGCTATACTAGAACGTATACCTGGCATTATTATCAGGATTAATTAATTTTATTTTTGTATATGAAAAAATCAGTTCTTGGCGTTCTCTCATTCGGCAGCATTCTTGCAGTGCCGCTACTTGCGCTTGCACAAACTTTCCAACCCGGATATATTAATAGTGTTATCGATAACGGCACTGGATGGCTCAATACTTCCATTACGGTGATCATGGTGTTGATGACACTATTCTTCTTGATTGCAGTATTTCGATATATCTCCGAAAAGGATCCAGGAAAGCTTGCAGAAAAGCGCAAGATTATGCTCAATGGTCTCATAGGTCTTTTTGTTGCAATTTCAGTATGGGGTATCATCCGTATCGCTGGAAATGTTTTAGGAACAACTTATAATAGTGGTCCAGTAAATATCGTTTGTCCTCCTGGAATGCGACCAAATGGTAACACCTGTATATAAACTATGGCTTTGATCGCTTACGCTGATTCCGTTGATGATTTGTTGTTCAAGTTAAATAGCTCGATCATCAACCCCGCCATCGAGTTCGTATTTATCATCGCGCTCGTCGTCTTTCTCTGGGGAGTGATGGAATACATCAGAGGCGCAGCAAATGAACAAAAGCGTAAAGACGGTCGCGAACACATGCTTTGGGGAGTCATCGGATTTCTCATCATGTTTGGAGTGTTTGGTATCATCACGATACTGACCAACACGTTGGGCATCAAAGGTGCAACGATCAACAGCAAACAGCAGACGTTTGAACCACCAACGATTCAAGATCTAAAATACCCTAACTAATCCAAAAAGTAAAAAAGCCGGATCAAATGATCCGGCTTTGTGCTTTCTAAAAGAACTATTTTTTTGCGACTTGGCGATCACTGTACTCAACAGACACATCTCCATCACTGAGGAGCGTTACACTATGTTTGCCATAGTTTTGCTGGTCGTGGTCGTGTAATCGTTCATCATCGCCGGTTTGTATGGTACCATCGAGGCGTCTCGTGACACGATACTCCCAGTGTGATTCTGGGTGATTGCAGTCGATAAACTGCAGCCAAATGGTAGTGCCACATACTGTCGGGTAAAAATACTCATCCTTTGAGCCCCTGATGTAATGATAGGGAACTCCTTTTTTGAACCGATACGTTCCATAATGATCCATCATGTCTTCGGTTGTCGTGATCGTGGGCGCTGAGAAAGAAATCTCAGTGTGATGGATCCGTGCATTTCTCCCCAAGTTGATAAAATATCCCTTGAGAAAATAAACTGCTCCAACCACTATAACGAACCACAACACCGTGTCCCAACGCGGACCAGATTTTACTGAAGATGACGTGTTTGGTTTGGGAGTACCAGCTTTGCTTTTACTGATTCTTGGTATTTGTCTTACTAAATATAGTATTGTTACTATTCCCAAGATAACGACCAGTGTCCACCAGCTAAAGAAATGGAGATTAAACCATTCTTTAATTGAATTCCACTCAATCAAGTTCCAAAGATATACAATACCTTGGATAATTTTCCACCCTAGCCAAAACAAGAATGTACCAACAAGGATAAAGACAATTAGCGGGATCATCAATCGGAGTAATTGTTCACGACGACTGAAGGTTTTAATTTTAGGCATGACCACCTCCTTCTTGATTTGTTTGGATAGAATTAGCAATAATGTTGCTAATTAATTTATCGTCACTTTCAAGACCAGAGCCGTTTCCTAATACAACCACGCCTATTGTTGAGCCAAGATTTTTACTTACCTCTTTTTGAGTCAGGTTGATTTCCTTTTTATCTGCTACACGGAACTGATAAAGATTTCTCAGTTTTTGATCAAGTACCCGTGCTTCAGCCATACCCTCCATTTTTTTCATTTCAATTTCAGCGGTACGAGTTTTGATTGTTGATTTAGCAGTTGCGTCAGCCTTAATAAGGGTTACTTTTTTGGTACTCTTTTCTATTTCAATACCCTGTTCCGCCTCAATTCTTTTTCGAGAGGAAGGAAGTACAATAATGGCTTCATTCATTACTTTCAGTAATTCAAAGCCATGATCGTGAAACTCAGGATTCAATTTTTTTTTAATCTTTTCAACATCATCTCTAATGCCGTCCTTGATACTACCGCGCAATTCTTGAAGTTTCAGTTTGCGCAAAGCACAATTTAGTTCTGTAATTATCATATTTTCTACAACTTGGAGCATATTGCCTTCAGGGAAATCAGCAAGAATTTTGTTCATATCTAAAATCCGTAAAGTGAAAGTAAAAACGAATTTTAAATCACTACTGTCAGCACTAAGGATTGTAATATCAAATGGATGGATTTCTCTATCCAAAAGATAATACTGGTCTTTTTTTGTTCTGGTAACCATAACCATTTTTTGTGTAACAGCCACATCATCCGATTCCCCACTTTCTTTAACGTTTTTCTCGTATGTTAAAAGTGGTTTCAATTCTCTTTTGATTGCATCTTCTTCGGTCATAAGGGATTTCCATGTGAACTTGAATCTGTGGACTTCTTCGAAGAAGGGAATGAGGATAGAAAATGGAAATAGTGGTGTAGGACTGCTACTGTCGAGGAAAATTTCCCTATTACTCGTATTACCCCTTGCAAGCAAATAATGCCTGCCACGAAAAGGTGAGAATAAAAAATATTTACCCTCATCATTTACCAGTATCTGTCGTAACTTCATATATTTTATTTTTAAGATTACAAAATTTGTTTGAAAACATTATAGCAAATATTGTGATTTTGTCAAATAATCTAGGGATTAAAAAACACCTCTTCATTTTACTGAAAAGGTGTCGATTTTTTGCTCAGAATCATCAGATGATAACTTGATACATACAGTTAGTTTGACCATTCTCATCTACCGTTGTCGTACGGATTACGGTAGCTGGAACCGGAGTGTTGTTGTAAAAGTTATAATCTCCCATTACGTTTTTCACAGTAATGGTTGTGGCTGTTACGAACTTACTTTTCCACCCGTTGTCATCGCGCGGGCCATTTATGAGAGTTGCATCTCTTGTAACTATGATGCCTCCTTCTATAAAACTGATGCGGATCATTGGTTTTTGGAACACAAACGGTCTCGTGAAAGTACCGTTTACATCAACCGTAATAGGTGCAGCAAATATTTCTGCCTCGGCCTGATCTATCTGACCACCACGAGATACCTTTGCCGGTAATGCTTTAACTCCAGACCAGTCCCAATCTTTTGGATTGATAGGAGTATTTTGTGCTGCAGCACAAAATGAAATTAACAAACTAACTATAGAAATGATAAAGAACATTTTCATGTTTATATTTTTTTAAGGTTTTATGATTTGATTGTTTGAGTTGACCAGCGGGGAAGGAAGTGGGGCAACTCAAACAATCAAACACACCTTCATGAATCTGATAGTATTATAGCACTAATAAACAATAAAGTCAAGTATAGGGGATTGAAGGCTGGTTTCTATTGAAAAGGCATGATTTATAAGGTATTATTTGCCTTGCGGCAGTACACAGCGTGCTGGAGTGGCGGAATTGGTATACGCGCTAGTCTTAGGAACTAGTGCCGCAAGGCTTAGGAGTTCAAGTCTCCTCTCCAGCACGCTGTGCATTGGTACGTACAACGAAACGTATTAGTATGTCGAAAGGCTTTCAAGTCAATGCCTGTACGGCAGTCGTGTTTTTACTTTATACTTTCAACTTTTAACTACCCTTGCCTCTATAGCTCAGTTGGTAGAGCAGCTCCCTCTTAAGGAGACGGTCGTGGGTTCGAATCCCTCTGGAGGCACAAACACTAAAGACCTTGTAAGGGTCTTTTTTGTTTGTGCCTCAGAGAATATCAACTACTTGATTTTCGTAGGGATTCGAACGACGGAGATATGATTCTTCATCAGAAGAATCGATCGAGTCGGTGCCCAGACTTTTCCGAGTGACTGACGAGGAAAAAGTCGAGGGAGATATTCCCTCTGGAGGTACCACAAATAAAAAAACCTTACTTGAATATTCAAATAAGGTTTAAATTTATTTTTTTATAAATTAATTAGCCAAAGCCAGTTCCTTTGCAAGCTCAGGGTTTGCATGCCCATTTTCACTTTGCTTATCGAGGTTTTCAGGTATCGGGTCAGTCTTCGGTGTCTCGAATGTATAAATGGGAAATGTAATTACGACACCTTGTTTTTCATTTTGATCTGAATCACCATTGATCTCGAATTTTGCATTTATATCTTGCCAGTTAAATGTTAATTCCTTTGGTTTGCAACCACCAAATTTGATTGCAGGAAAGAAGTCCGGTAGTATTTCTCTGAAAACTCTTTCAATTTGCGTCTGGGTGTACTTAGTTTCTACGTTTTCTCTCTTGAAATCATTAACTTCACCAGTTCTTCGAAGAGTTATTTTGACTCCATCAGGTTTCAAGATGCCAGTAGCTTTTTCTGCATCGTGATATATTTTGTCAATTTGAAATACATCTTTGCTATAGTCGGCAGGAAATGCTTCTGTTAGAGCTGCAGGTATAAATTTTTCTCTCAAGATAGCTATGGAAAGCTTTAGGTCACTAGTTGCAAGTAGTTTTTTGCTCGGAATTTTTGCTTCGCTCATAAATTTAATTTTAAATGTGTTTTAGATTTGTTTTTCTACACTCTACTCGATATCAAAAATTTGTCAAGTACTTCACAAGTTCTCCAAACTATGTCATTTAAGTGGTGAGTCGGGCGGGATTCAAATCCGCACGACAGTTCTGTCCCAGGATTTTATACGTTTCTTCTCAAAGTGCTGGGAGCGGGACTCGAACCCGCACGCCGTATAAGGGCAGGGGATTTTAAGTCCCCGATGTCTACCATTCCATCATCCCAGCAAGGAGTTATTTTTTTATGTCTATACCATACAATTGCGTATTCTATTTTTGAGCTGTTCGTATGCACGCTTACCTTTTTTTAGTTGATGTTCTCGTTCTTTAGCATCTGTCGCTTATCTATAACTTTCATAATAAATTAAATCAAATGGCCTTCGCGGTTTTGTGGAAGTAACCATACCTCCCTGATGCTCGTGAAAACGTCGCTTTAAATCATTTGTATACCCGATATACAGCTTATTATCTTTCTTGCTTTTAAGAACGTATACGTATTGCATTGGTTTAGAGAGAAGGGTTTGAGAGACCCGTCTCCCCACCATTTGGTGGGGAGACCCGGGCGAGAATCGAACTCGCGAATAGTTCTTTTGCAGAGAACCGCCTTACCACTTGGCCACCGGGTCGTGTATTGGATGTTTATTCACCTTCTTTTAAAAGGGCCTCTATAGTGTGGAGGGCTTTTTGTCCGGTGTCAATCGCAACATCGAGAAAGGGGATTGTTCGTATGTTCATATGAGTCTTGATGGCATCTCGGATATCTTTTCGCTTACGTTTGAGGAAGTTGATCGCAGAGTCTTCACCGTTCTCTGGCATAACTGAGATATAGATGAGTGCTTTTTGCCCACGGTCGTAGACCTCAACTCGAGTGATCGTAATGAGTGCGGTTTTGTTGCTTTCGCGCTCTATCACCACTGCTGCGATTTCTTTGATGCGCTCTCCTATTTTTTGATCACGGTCTGGATGCATGTTATATTTTTTTCATTACGAACGCTTCCAATATATCTCCTGCGGCTATATCGTGTTTACAGTCAACGAGGAGGCCGCATTCTCCTTCGATGATTTCTTTTACTTTCTGTTTTGCTTGTTGGATTTCAATGAGTGTACCTGTTGCTATGGTGAAGTCTCGTCTGATGACACTTACTTTTGTCCCTTGGGTGAGCGTGCCGCTAAGTATCCGGCAACCGATTACTGAACGATCTTTTGTTCGTGAAAATTCTTTGAGGACTTTTGCTGTCGCTATTACTTCTCTGGTCTCAACACGAGGACGTCTTTTCTCGAGTTCAATAGCGAGCCATTCAGTCAATTTATAAATAATATCAAATAGTTCTATGGTGACGCCGGTTGACTCACTGAGTTCTCGAGCACGAGATTCGAGCCCGACATTAAATCCGAGAATAATCGTATTTTTGTCAGATTGGGCCATACGGATGTCACCCTCGCCAATAGTACCGACGCCCTTCATAATGATCTTGAGATGTAACCCTTCTACCTCAATGCGACTAATCTCTCTTTCTATTGCTTCAACGGTTCCAAACACGTCGGCTTTGATAATCAATGGTACGATAGTGTCTTCGGCACGAGGGCTCGATTGGGTAGTTGAAGCTTCCGTTGGGAGGCTTTCCACGTATTTTTCTGCATCCTTTTTTTTATCAAATACGACTACTGCGGAGCCGACAACTGGAGTGCTGTTAAATCCTACTAGTTGCACAGGAGTTCCCGGGCCCGCGCTCGCGATAGTTTTTCCTCGAAAGTCTTCCATGATACGAGTCGTCGTGATGCCATCTCCTGCGACGACAAACTGACCTTGGGTAAGGGTACCTTGTTTGACGACGAGGGTAGCAGCGATACCACGCTTGGTGTCCAGGTGGCTTTCGATGATGATGCCGGCGACCGGAGCACTTGGATCACTCGTGATATCTTCGAGATCTGCAATCAATAAAATAGTATCAAGGAGTTCGGTAATGCCAGTACCTACTTTTGCTGAAACCGCCACCCAAGGGATTGTTCCACCATATCCCTCTACGAGTACTTCGTGTTCTGCGAGAGATTGTTTTGTTCTTTCTATATTTGCTTCCGGGCGATCTATCTTATTTATAGCAACAACAAAGGGAACCTTTGCACCTCGGATGGTTTTGAGCGCTTCTATGGTTTGAGCTTTGACGCCATCTTCGGCAGAGACAACAAGTACGGCTATGTCGCAGGCGATCGCACCACGCTCACGCATACCAGAAAACGCAGCATGTCCTGGTGTATCTAAAAAGGTTATCGAACGTTCTGTTTTTTGATAGGGAATATTGATCTCATACGCACTCAAGTGCTGTGTGATACCACCAGCTTCGCTGTCCACTACCTTTGTCTTTCGTATGTAGTCGAGAAGCGTGGATTTACCATGGTCGATGTGACCCATGATTGCGACGATTGGGGATGAGGGGAGTGGTTTTGTATTCATATGGTTCTTTTGTTACGTGAGAGTTTTTTTTGCTTTTTTTAGTGCATCAGTTTCTTCGGAAGTGAGACTGACTTCGGGGATGCCTCTATTGATACGTTTTGCATATACGCCGACATGATTTCTGTTTGTAATCACTGAAAGAATATATCCATCCTCATGTTCGTCGATCAACCCTGAAGCAAAACTTTGTTCGCCACCAACACTTTCGTAAGCATCATAACGGACTAGTGAGTATCCACGGATACTTCGTTTGACTCTTGCATCGATCAACTCAAGCGCTTCTTTGTGAGCAGAGAGTGTGTCGTCAGTACTCGCCGTTTTTTGAGTGAGCCAGGCGAGGGTTGCTTCAAGTGACCCACCATCTTTGCCAGTCATAAATGTCCGCAATTTCTTTTGTAATTGGCCGATCAAAATACCAAATAGCAACAACACCCCAAAGAGGAGTCCCACAAACAGTATGCCGATGGGTGGTATACTTCCAAGCATTGGTAGCTATTATACTGATTTTTCTATGTTTTTCAAGCGTATTACCTCAACATTTCAAAAACGACATCGCCTATATTTGGACTATGCATCGAGCACGCCGATCGATGTGTTTTTGCAGAAAAAAATACCTCGCCTATCACCGTTCGTTCTAGGGGCAAATCCTGCCGCACTACATCAAGAAGGTGTGAATGCAAAACAGGTACTCGAGGCGTCCAGGGCTCGCATCGCAGCCCTGTTGCACGCACACGCCAATGAGATCGTTATGACCTCCGGTGCAAGCGAATCAGACAACCTTGCACTGATCGGTACAATACAATCTTTCATCAAAAAAGGATACACACCTGACCAGATAGCGCTTATCACGAGTGATCTCGAACACGCCGCGGTACGAGAAACACTCAATCACTATGCAAAAAAAGGTTTAATCTTTCATGTAGTAGCATCAGAACAAGGAAGCATATTTCCAAACGATATTGTTATACCCGAACAGGCAAAAGCAGCTCTCATCTCAATCATGTATGTTAACAATGAAATTGGTACCGTACAGCCTATCCGAGACATAGCAAAACGTGTTCGTTATCTGCGAAAGCATAACCCAGAGGTTGAAATTGTATTTCATTGCGACGCAACGCAGGTCCCACTCTATTATTCCTTAGATGTAACAAAACTTGGAGTAGATCTCATGACGCTCGGCGCAACTAAACTTTATACAGATCGTGGTGTTGGGATTTTGTTCAAAAAAAAACGTATTGATCTTTTACCAACCATGTACGGTGGTGGGCAAGAGTTTGGTTTACGCCCCGGAACACAGTCTGTTGAGCTCATCCATCACTTTGCCTATGCACTAGAGT
>JBBSBF010000009.1:0-21449 GCA_038251535.1 Minisyncoccia bacterium | reverse complement strand
TGTTCCTGGGGTTTCGGAAAGTGTGATGGTGGTACCGGAAGAAATGTTTGATTGGGTACAAGTGGAACCGCAGGAGATCGAGCCTCCAGAAACAGTGCCGGTACCGGTACCAGATTTTGAGACGGTGAGGGTGTAGGTGGACTTTGTTTGAGGAGTTGTGGTTGGAGTTGTACTAGTTGTAGTGGCTGTTGTTGTAGTTTGTGTTACTTGACCAATAGTAGCAACATAGTACGTCGGTAGTAATGAATACGCGCTCGCAGAGTGATCTGACCCACCCGAACGTCCATGTGTTTTAAACGCCACTGTGGCATCTTTCCCACAATACGGAGTTATTGCTGAAGCTCCGCCTGGGTGAAGTCCCATAAAAGAACTCACATTGTAGATTTTATTTGAAATAATGATCCAGCAATCAGCCTGGCGGTTGTGTGTTGCGATCTGAGCAGTTGTATACCCTGATTTTACGGTAGCTGAAGTACCCAAAGTACCTTTTGAAGTTGTGCCCGATGCTTGACTTGATGACTGAGAGGCGACAACGCCGCCTTCCTCTATCACTGCTTCTTCGGGGAAATTTTGTGGTTCTTGTTGAACTAGTGCATCACGAATAACTTTATTCCCGTGCAAAATAGTAACCGTCTTCACACTTACCACAGCAGTTACTGCGAGGAGGAGTATGACTAGAGATGTCTTGATAACTGCTTGCATATATCCTACACTAGTAGGTGTACTAGGATTCTAACATGGCCTTCATAAAAAAACACATCAAAAGCAGCATTGCGATCGCTATCTTGATCCTCGGCGGTATTGCCATGGCCGCCACCGGAACACTCTCCTATCCGTATATTTTATTCGATCGACAGATTCAATCTATTAGAGACTGTACGTTTGGTTCTCAGTATTTCAACTCAGTTACCAACAAATTTTCTTTTTCAGCACCTGAAGGCTACTGTGTGCTACCGAATAGATTGTTCCCTGTAGATGGCAGTGTCGAAATCGTACCAAAGGGATGGTATTTTGTAATTAACGAATACGCAAAAGGAACCGTAGCAAAAGGTTCAGCCGTAACACTTCTTTTCGAGCCAGTAACTAGTGAGCGTGATCCCAAAAAAATCATCCAGACACTGATACATGGAAACTTTGCCGAAGAAAAAAACGTTTCGACACTCACCACACCAAACGGAACTGTCTTCACGACACTTACTAATACTCGAGGTACTGACGACAATTTCTATGATTGGGCGTTTACTGTCCACCCTGATAAAAAAGTATTTCTTGCAGTTGTCACAAAACACACCGAACAAAATCCCGCCAAAGATTTCCTCTTGAATTCAATACAGACAAATTAACGATGGGTACACCCCGCCCAGCAACACGGTCTGCGCATACCACTACTGAGTTTTGAAATTGCTTTCGTGATGCGAATATTTCTCGTTTCTGACTTTTTGCCTGAAATCACCCAACAAATCCACTCATTGCGCGCGAGTGGTGTAATGTCTCCCCATATGAGACGCGCCTTCGGTGTAACGAGTAGCGCCATCCGCAAATCTTTGGGCATGGTGTGTACTACTCCATCAGCAATTTTTGTTTTATTCATTGTGATTATT
The DNA here is from genome assembly GCA_038251535.1 of Minisyncoccia bacterium. Classification (GTDB taxonomy): domain Bacteria; phylum Patescibacteriota; class Minisyncoccia; order Phycocordibacterales; family UBA9973; genus UBA4124. The sequence goes on along the minus strand of JBBSBF010000009.1, from coordinate 19,848 downwards.
TTACCAAATGTTTTACCTTCACACGATAGAAAGCAGCAACGTCCGTAGTATACTAAACGTATAACAGATTAATTTATTTTATGACAATACATATTTTTCCTGTATTAATATCTGCAATAGTAAGTATGGTGATTGGTTCGTTATGGTATGGACCGCTGTTTGGCAAAACATTCATCCGTGCAATGGGTATGGACAAACTTTCCCCTGAAGCCCAAGCAGCAATGAAAAAATCGATGGCTCGCTCGTATATCTTGCAATTCATCGCGAGTATCGTCATGTTTTTCGTTCTGGCGTGGTATATCGGTAGCAGTATTCATTCGGGAGTAGCTGGTGGAGTTGCAAATGCATGTGGACTCTGGTTAGGATTTGTCGTGCCGCTTGCACTCGGAAATGCACTATGGGGTGGTAAGTACACGGTCTTTTGGCTCAGTATCGGCAACATGTTCATCACACTAATCGCCGCTGGTGCGATCATCGGTGGGTGGCAATAAATTGCTATTATAGGTATATGAAATGGGTAGCGATCCAAGGATCATGGACTAAAATCAACGCTGAGGTAACGACAGCTGTCAGAGATGCTGTGCGAGAGATCATCGAAAACGGTGACGGTATCATCTCAGGTGGTGCGCCTGGGGTGGATATGATCGCACTTGATCAAGCACTTTTGTCTAATCCAACCGCCGATCGTATTCGGATATATATTCCCTCTTTATTATCTATTTATATTTCGTACTACCAATCTCAAGCAAACACAGGGATTATTTCAAACACCGAAGTCGCCGCTCTGTCAAAACAACTCAACATCCTACAAAAAACGAACAAGTATGCGCTCATAGAAGGTACTGCACCTTCATTAACGACTAGCGCATTTTTAAATAGTATTGATACTATCATGAGTATGGCAGACTCTTTAACTGCCTTTCATGTCAATCACTCAGATGCAACAGGACACGCGATAGCACAAGCAAAACATACCGATATACCAGTGAAAATTTTTACCTATACGATACTCTAACTGAACATAAGAGTTGATTGCAAAATGTGGTTTTTTCGTGTATAATGAAAACCTTGTTAGTTAATACTTTAAAGAGTTATATATATGGACGAAAATACAAAATGTGAAAAGTGCCAAGGAGAAATGAAGAAAATGGAAGACGGTTCAATGAAGTGCGATTGTGTTACCACAACACCAGCTGCAGAAGCAACGCCAGCTGCATAGTCACTCTACGCTACAGTGGTATCTAAAAAAGACGACACTAGTCGTCTTTTTTAATTTCAAAAATATGGTACAGTTTACTTATGAATGACCTATCAGACGACACAAAAAACGACAATATTCCCGAGAGTAGTCCACTTCAACACGGCAAAGAAGAATGGTTTGATAAACACGGCAAACCTACATACAGCTACCTCACTTCTCTTGTAGAAGATGGTAACCCCAGAGCCCTAGAAACACTCATGGGTATTGCTGACCAGTACAATGTTGAATACAGTAGTGATTCCGAGCCACAAATAATAGTCGATCAAATCGTGCTTGCAATGAAAGAAGAGTAACGAAGCTCTATCCCAACAATGATATACTCTTGTCATGAAAATTAAGCCTCGCACTATCATTATCGTATCTAGTGTAATCCTGGTAGGTGTACTGTATGGTGGGTATCGATTTTATCTCTTGCAACAAAAATACAACCAACAAGTTGCGGCATCAAACCAACTTACTCATACATTGCAATCACAAATCGCTACACTAGCAGAACATCTCCAAACTTCAGTTGGAGATAGTGAGAGCCTCGCTTCAGCACTACAAGCTACGAAAGATTCCCTCTCTACCTACGAACAACAACTCCAAAGTCTCAACGGTACGGTCGGTACACTCACAAAAATTACCCAGACTGATCCCGAACTACTAAAAAAATATTCCAAAGTATATTTTCTCAACGAAAACTATATACCGAGTTCTTTGACCGATATTGAAAAACCATACCTCATAGACCCTGCTCGATCCATGCAGATCCACGCACAAGTATGGCCACACCTTCAAGCAATGCTAGACGACAGTAGTGCACAACAGTTATCATTGCGCGTGGCGAGTGCATATCGATCATTTGGTACGCAGGCAATACTAAAATCAAATTATAAAATAACCTACGGAACAACCGCTGCAAACAAGTTCTCCGCAGAACAAGGATATTCGGAACACCAACTTGGTACAACTGTTGATCTCACTACCGTTGGGCTAAAAGGACTATCCTCCTCATTTGAAAAAACTCCCGAATTCAAATGGCTCAATGACACTGCGTACAAATACGGCTTCATTCTTTCGTACCCAAAAAACAACAAGTACTACACCTACGAACCGTGGCACTGGCGTTACGTTGGCATCGACCTAGCAACGAAACTACACGATGAGGGAAAGTATCTCTACGAACTAGACCAGCGAGATATCGATGGCTATCTTGGTAGTATTTTTAATGAGGTTATTTAAGGAGTCGGTTGATAAGACCAATACATACAGGGGTTGCGATTGCCGCAATCAACACCACACCGAGTCCTAGATAAGAAACATTTTGCAAGTTGAACTGACGTCCAAAGAAATATCCCACCAACGTAACGATCGTTATCCAGCATATTCCTCCGATCACCGACCATACGCTAAATGTCTTTCGCTTCATCGAAACGACACCTGCAAAAAACGGTACAAATGTCCGAACGACCGGAACAAACCTTGCAAACAACAACGCCAGCGATCCGTGTCTATTATAAAAAAGCTCTGCTTTATGCAAATGCTCTGGTTTGACCTTTGGTAAATACTTACCCGTTTCGAGTCCACCACGAGTATATGTACCTAAAAAGTAGCCCAAAAAGTTCCCTGTTATTGCCGCAATAACCAACAGTGGGATGATGTACCATATATTCAACACCCCTTGATTGGCAAGCAGTCCTAGCGCAAAGATCAAACTATCCCCTGGTAAGAAAAATAAGAAAAATACCCCAGATTCTGAAAGGATAATAAAAAAGCTAATAAGGTACAGCAAGGTACTCGAGAGCGACTGGTAGTCAATATGCATAATGCCTGCAGTATAGCAAAAAATGGGTATACTATACATCACATGGAAAAAAAGAAATTACACCGTTTTTACATACCAGAGATCCCTAAAACAGAGACTTTTGAGCTAGCAGACAAAAAACTCGTTCACCAATTGACTACAGTACTTCGATACCATAGTGGCGATACTTTTTGTATCTTTTCAAAAGGCAGTGACGATGTGGTTGTTTCGCTTGATGCAATCTCCCCCACCGTACTGACACTCTCAAAACAATACTCGATCCCTGCCCAACACTTACCTCATCGTACAGTCATAGCGGCAATTAGTATTCCTAAAAAAGATTTGTTTGAATTAATTGTGCAAAAGTTAACTGAACTTGGGGTCTCCATTATCGTTCCGATTCGTTCAGACAGGACCGTTAAACAATCCCTTCGACTCGATCGACTGCGCATGATAAGTACGGAGGCAACAGAACAATCAGGGAGAAACACTCTCGTTACGATTGGTGAACCAATAACGATTGACCAGTGTTTTACTCTATACCCTTTTCAATCAGTCGTATTTGATACTGATACCGTTGCAACACCTCTGTCGCTTTCAGTGGATTCGCCTGTGGTTATGTATGTCGGACCAGAAGGCGGTTGGAGTGCAACAGATCATCAGTTATTTGAAGCGCAATCGACAGTTGTCCAATCCCTAGGTTATACTGTCTTACGTACTGAAACAGCAGCAATCGTCGGAGCATACGAGCTCTTGAGACATATATGATTTTAAAAACACTTATTCTTGGTATCGTCGAAGGTTTGACTGAGTTTATCCCGGTTTCTTCGACCGCTCATTTATTACTCACTGGCACCATACTGGGTATCCCTCAAGGTCAGTTTCTTGAAGCAGTTTCCATTTGTATTCAAAGTGGCGCAATAATGGCCGCAGTCTTTTACTTTTGGAAAACAGTGATGAAACACAAGGAACTGATCGGTAAAGTCATCGTTGGGTTCATTCCAACAGGTATTGCTGGACTTCTCTTGTATCCACTTATCAAATCATTTCTTGGAAATTCAGCCATCATCGGCGTCGCGCTCATTATTGGTGGAGTTGGGCTCTTGTTGATCAAACCTATTGATGAAGCGTTCGCAGATGTCAGAGAGATCACTTACAAACAGGCATTTTGGATCGGTCTCGTACAAATAGCGAGCTTTGTGCCTGGTATTTCTCGAGCGGGTGCTACATTGATCGGCGGGTCACTCCTTCGTATTCCACGAAACATTATCGTTACGTTCTCATTTTTATTGGCAATCCCAACGATTCTCGGTGCAAGTGCTGTTGAAATCAGACATGTCAGTGGTATCACCTTTGGACAATGGAGCCTGATAGCATTTGGTACCGTTATTTCTTTTATTGTCGCACTCCTGACAATCAAGTTCTTCCTCCGCATCCTTACAAAAAAACCCCTCTCGTGGTTTGGATGGTATCGCATCATCATCGGTATCGTCGTACTTTTGTTTATATAAATTTTTAAACAAAAAAGCCTCTCATATCAAGAGAGGCTTTAAAAAAAATAAAACTCAATATTTATCTTTTGAGAATTTAGTTTTTCCAGTCGATGTCGACTGGTTTTTTTGATCGTTGTTAGTTTTTGTGGTGGTTGGGTTATTTTTCGGTAAAAATTTACCATTTTGATCTCTGTAACCCTTTGCCTTAAAGTACGCTAAGCTCCAAACTACGTACTTCTTCTGAAATCGATATGTCTCTGCAATTCTTCTCTCGACTTCATCTATGCTTGTCATTTGTTCCTCAGTAAAGATAGAGGCGCCTTCTAAAGAAGATGCTGTTAACTCAAACCCGGCATACTCATTATCTTCTTGAGCTTTTTCCCATTGTTCATCAGTCGCGGTCAGTTCAGGTTTGATTTTTTCGTACAGTTCAGAGGGAATGTACACTAAAGGCGTGCTACCATCACGTTTTGTGAGTTCTACGAGTTTAAATTCTTTTTCTTCACCATTTACTTTAATTTTCAATGTTGTGAGAGGTAGCATTTCACTCAATGGGCGGAGGTACGCATACACACTTTCGCTTGTATGCTCTGTTAATTCTTGCTTTCTTTTTTTATTTTTAAATAGTTGAGCTGATACAGATAACCCCACAAAACAAAAGGTTATCGCAAAAAAAATTATTTTTTTCATTATGTATATATTTTAAGGTTCAAAAATAGATTATTTAAATTTATATTAGCATAAATAACCTTAATTGTCAAGTACTCTCTTAAGGAACGTTTTGCGGTGGAGGGGCGTGAGTCCATACTTTTTAAGCCTTATAATATGAGCTTTTGTGCCGTAACCCTTATTCGTATTCCACTCATACTCTGGGTGCTTTTTGCTCATTTTCACCATATAGGCATCACGCGAAACCTTGGCAACTATGGAGGCGAGCGAGATGATTTTTTCTGTTTGATCACCTCGAATAATCGTTTTTTGATGAAAATATTGTTTAGGCGCATGCAAACTACCATCGAGAAGCACCCGCACATCTTTTGACTCTTCTCCAATATCTTGTAGTAGCTTCGCGATACAGTCGGAAATACATACGCTAATCCCCTTTTTATCGATCATTGGCGCGCTTTTTGAGGCTAGTGCGATGCGTACAAGTCCATTTTTTTGCCATGCAAGTGCTTTTTGAAACCACTTTTCTCTATTTTTGGCAGTATGTTTTTTGGAATCATTAATTCCAAACCAATCCAATGTGGAGTATTTTTTTGAAGATATGGCAACTGCACACACATACACTGGCCCAGCCAATGGACCGCGCCCGACTTCATCGATTCCGATTATCCATTTCATGCCAGTACTATAGCAAACCTCGTGCCAACCTCCCCACCATTTGGTGGGGATGTCAATATAACAGAGCTTCCCTTCCACTGCTATACTAGCCACATGTCGTACGTCCACCTCCACACCCATTCACATTATTCACTCCTTGATGGACTGTCCAAGGTTCCCGAATTAGTCGCTCGAGCAAAAGAACTCGGCATGCCAGCCCTTGCCCTCACCGATCACGGCAATCTTTATGGAGCTATCGAGTTTTATCAAGAGTGTACAAAGGCAGGCATAAAACCTATCGTCGGAGTCGAGGCATACATGGCGGAACGCACGCGTTTTGACAAGGAGTCGGGAATAGATTCAAAACGATACCATCTGACGCTCCTTGCCAAAAATAACGCCGGGTACAAAAACCTCATGAAGTTGGTTTCAAAAGCGAACCTTGAAGGGTTCTACTACAAACCGCGAATGGACACTGACCTCCTCCAAGAACATGCCGAGGGTATTATTTGTCTCTCTGGATGTCCGGGGAGTAGATTTATAACCTACGTCCGGAACGGAAATATTGCGGAAGCAAAAAAGTTACTCCAGTTTTATATCGATACGTTGGGCAAAGACGATGTGTATGTTGAGGTTATGAATCACAGAGAGATTGATTGGTATATCGAAATTATTCCAACCATTATATCTATCGCAAAAGACATGGACCTTCCTCTCGTTGGTACCTGGGACTCACACTATCTCAATGTAGATGACGCAGATGCGCACGATACACTAGTCGCCATCAATACCGGGACCGATGTTGGATCAAGCAAAATCTCAATGAAGGCTGGCAACTATTCTTTTATCACACCGTCAGAGGCTACTGAGATATTTAAAGATATACCTGGTGCAGTTGAAAATACGATCAAACTCGCCGACTCCGTCGATCTCACGATTGAGTTTTCTCCATGGAGATTTCCCACGTTCCCTATCGCGGAAGGATTGACCTATGACGAAGTGCTCAAAATCGACGTCTTTAAAGGATTGGAAGAAAAAAAATATCCCAAAACAGACGAGGTCCTAAAAAGAATATCGTTTGAGCTTGATATCATTTCACAAAAGGGGTTTTCTTCGTACTTTTTAGTTGAAGCGGACCTCGTTCACGCAGCACGACATATGGGTATATATACCAACACTCGAGGCTCTGCTGCAGGTTCTCTCGTCTCATACCTGACAGGGATTACAACAGTTGATCCGATTAAATACAAACTGCCGTTCGAGCGATTTTTAAATCCATTGCGTCCCGGCATTCCTGATATCGACCTTGATATCGCCGACAACCGTCGTGATGATTTGATCAACTACGTTAAAGAAAAATACGGCGCCGGAGCCGTTGCGCAGATATGTACCTTTGGAACAATGGCTGCACGTGGCTCGGTGCGAGATGTCGCTCGCGCACTCGGATATCCGTATAACGTTGGCGACAAAATTTCAAAAATGATCCCGATGGGAATGCAAGGATTTCCGATGACAATCAACCGAGCTCTCACACTCGTCCCCGAACTCAAAGAGCTCTATGACGAAGACCGTTCGACAAAGGAAATCGTCGATATGGCAAAAAAAATAGAGGGTAACATTCGCCATATCTCCGTGCATGCCGCAGGAGTTATCATTTCCCCTATCAGCGATATCACCGAGTTCACTCCAATCCAATACGATCCAAAAGGCGAAGGAAAAATCATCACTCAGTACGATATGTTTTCTGGTGGACGAGACGGTGTCGTAAATTTACCCAAATTTGATATGCTTGGGATTCGAAATTTGCAGTTTATTTCTGGAACGATTGAGCGAGTAAAGAAAATCAGAGGTATCGACATTGACATCGATACGATCCCGCTTGATGATCCAAAGGTGTTTGCCATGCTTTCTCGCGGAGAAACAGTTGGAGTCTTCCAAATGGCGGGTTCTGGACTCACCCAATACTTAAAAGAATTGAAGCCAGAAAAAGTGGAAGACTTGATGGCAATGGTTGCACTCTATCGTCCGGGACCCATGGAAGTGATCCCTGAATATATACGGCGAAAACAAAATCCGAAACTTATCCAATACCCCGATCCTCGGCTCACAGACGATCTACAAGCTTCGTACGGACTGTTGGTGTACCAAGACGATGTCTTGATCACTGCGATACGTCTCGCGGGCTATACGTGGCTTGACGCGGATAAGTTCCGCAAAGCCATGGGTAAAAAGATACCAAAAGAAATGGCACAACAGAAAGAAAAGTTTTATAAGGGTTGTATTGAGTTTGGCGGTCTTTCCAAGAAAAACATCGACGAACTATGGAAAAAGATTGAACCTTTTGCTGCCTACGGATTCAACAAAGCTCACGCAGCAAGTTATGGCATGGTCGCATATCAAACTGCGTATCTCAAAGCAAATTACACTGCAGAATACATGAGCGCTTGTATGACCGCAGAATCAGGAGATATCGAGACATGTAGTGAGTACATTGCAGAAGCAAGAAGAATGGGGTTTACAATCCTGCCACCAGACATCAACGAGTCCTTTTTGGACTTTACCGTAGTGGTCGAAAACTCAGTACCTACCCAGAAAATACGGTTTGGTCTCGGCAATATTAAAAACTTTGGTAATGAAATTGGTAGGATCATCATTGTCGAACGCAAGGCGCGTGGTCCATTTAAGACAGTCGAGGAACTACTCGAACGGGTCACTCATAAAAACCTCAACAAAAAATCCCTCGAAGCACTCATTATGTGCGGTGCGATGGACGCATTTGGTGAGCGAGGAATGCTGCTTGCCAATATCGAGCAGCTGCTTCAATTTCACAAAGACGTTTCAAATGGCGACAATGCTCAGAGCTCTCTTTTTTCCGGCATGCAAGGAGAACCTAAAAGTACGCTCGTACTTACCGACAGCGCGCCTGCCACAATGCAATCAAAACTCGAGTGGGAAAAAGAGCTACTAGGATTATATATATCTGGACATCCACTGGACCGGTTTGAGGCTCAGATCGAAAAATCTGGAAACACTGTCAAAAGCATTATGGAAAAAAAGACTGCACGTGATCAAATCCTCGTTGCAATCATCACAAGCGTCAAAACCTTCATCACAAAGTCAAACACCCGAATGGCATTTGTAACATTGGGTGATAAAACCAGTACAGCTGAGGCGGTAATTTTTCCAGAGGCGTACAAAGAATTTGGGACACTGATCACGCTAGGATCAGCTGTGGCAATTCAGTGCAATATATCAAACAAAGATGATAAGAAATCCCTCATTATCGACAAGATAAAAGCATTAGTTTGACTTGTCTATAGATTCTGTTATAATACCTATAACCAAACTATTAGTTCTATGTCAACTAGGCTATATCGCCATATCGCATACAAAACAAAAGGCGAAATCATTGAAGAAAAGTTACAAAAAGCATATTTTCTGCTCAGTACCAAAAAATACCTCAACTTAAAAGAAAACTCTCCACAAAGAAATCTTTGTGAGGGAGTTGGCTTGTATCTGAACAAGCAGTACAGTAAAGGACGTACTCGTGTATTCGAATCTTTACATATACTGACACAAAATTCATACCAAGAAGTAGCAGAGAGGATTCTCAATGCATTAAAAAATCGACAGACATCATTATTCAGCACCTTTCATAAATAGTTGCTTTTTTATTTTCCATAGCAAAACCCCCTCACGAGTGAGGGGGTTTTGGATTAGAAATATAGTGCTAATTATTATGCTTCAGTTTTTTCAATCTTGTTCATGATACTGATAACCTCTTTCGTATAGGTCGGGATTACCGAGTTATATGTCTTGAGGATACCAACAGTATCTTTCCCTTTGTAGTAGTGTGCAGTCTTTGGATTGTTACCCCCAATACTTGCCGCTACTGCTTCTGTTGCTTCACTATAGTCTTTATAACCGATCTTACAAGAACCGTATCCATAAGGATTGTTCTTACAGTCATTTTTACCTCCTGAGGACTCACGCACTGCAATAGCAGGGATAAGTCTCCAGTCGATACCGTTTTTCTCAGCAGCGAGCACCATTTGCATACCGTTTCCAGCGAGTGGCATATCATATTTTGTATAATACGCGTCAATCTTTGCAGCCTTTACTTGTCGGTCTGTCTGAAGAGCGATTTCTTCAGGTGTCTGTGTGACGGTTTGGACTACAAGTTTTCTAGAAACTGCCTCATTAATGGATGCCGTAAAGGTATTCATTGACAGTGTCGTAGCGAGAACAGGGACGATAATGAACGATTGAATAACTTTTTTTGTTGTAATTTTCATAAGTTCCGGTTTAGCTCCGGAGGAACTTCATGTCAGTGGAATTTCTTTTTTATTGCCGTTATGTGGCCTAAAAAGAAAAAATCCCATTCACCGAAGTGGTGTTGGGCATGTCAATATAGTAGCATAGTGTGCAAAAAATGTCAATAGTTAGACCATAAAAAGAGGTACTGTCAAACAAAAAATACCCTTATTAAATAAGGGTATTTCAGACAATATTCATCGACAACTTGTAAAATATATTGTCTGGTTATCTAGCCTGGTGAACGTAGTTTAGCGTACGGCGAGTTTGAGCAGATCAGGAAGTCGAAATGTTGGAAACCATTGTTATTACTTGCTCTTTTAGACGTATTTCCATCTCTTTGAACAGTCGAGTTGCCTCCTTTTTATACTCAACCAATGGCTCCCGTTGTCCATAAGATCGCAATCCGACTGATTGGCGCATGTGTTCCATAGTATCAATGTGCTCTACCCATAGGTTATCCGTCGTATACAAAATGACCCGTCGAACGTTTTCCCAGAACAAATCCTCCCCAACAAGGGCTATTTTCTTTTTGGCGATCTCTTCGAGTGTTTCGTCCCCCAGAGCATAAAATGAAATGATAATATGTCCTCTATCCCCTAGTACCATCGCGCGACGTCGATCATAGACAATACCTCGCTGGTAAGCCAGTACCGTATCGTACTCCAGAGTGTACTTTCGAGCATCGAAGTTAAATCCTTCTATTTTCTTTTGGGCTGACTCAAGTGCCCGACTCACCAAGCTATTTGCAATAGGTTCATCCTCTGGCATACCAAGCCGACTCATCATTCCTTTGATCTTTTCTGATCCAAAGATCCGCATGAGATCATCATCGAGAGACACGTAAAACTGAGTTTCTCCAGGATCTCCCTGACGTCCCGACCGTCCTCGGAGCTGGTTGTCGATACGGCGAGCTTCATGTCGTTCCGTACCGATAACAAACAACCCTCCCAAGTTTTTGATTTCTTGTTGCTCCTCAGTGGTTGAAGGATTACCTCCGAGAATAATGTCGACTCCTCGCCCAGCCATGTTTGTCGCGATAACGACACTTTTGCTATGTCCCGCCTGCGCAGTGATCGAACCTTCCTGTTCGTGATTTTTAGCATTCAATATCTGGTGTGGAATCCCCTCACGTTTGAGGTACGCAGAAAGGAGCTCATTTTTTTCAACCGATACCGTACCGATCAATACTGGCTGCCCTTTGTCATTGAGCTCCTTTACCCTTCGGGCAATCGCTTGAAATTTACCGCTCTCGGTTAAAAAGATAAGGTCGGAATGATCGACTCGCTTTGTTGGTTTGTTTGTAGGGATTGAAATAACAGAGAGTCCATAGACCTTGATGAATTCTTCTTCATTTGTCTTTGCCGTACCAGTCATACCAGCAAGTTTCTTATAAAACTTGAAGTAGTTTTGATAGGTAATCGATGCAACAGAACGAGTTTCTTGCTCGATTTTAACACCTTCTTTTGCTTCTATCGCCTGATGAAGCCCTTCGCTCCAACGACGCCCCGGCTGCATACGTCCAGTAAACGGATCGACAATAATAACCTCGTTGTCTTTAACCACATAATCTTTATCCTTTTGGAACAATGCGCGAGCACGGATTGCTGTTTCGAGGTAGTGGACATATTTAATACTTTTTTCGGTATACATATCGCTAATACCAAGCAATTTTTCTGCTTTTGTAATACCATCATCGGTCAACTGGATCGCCTTTTGTTTCTCATCAAGCGTAAAGTCCACTTGTGGTTCGAGCTTTGCAGCCACTGCTGTGACTGTTTTATACAATGATTCAGAGTCTGCCACCGGAGAAGAGATAATCAAGGGCGTCCTCGACTCGTCGATCAAAATAGAGTCGACCTCGTCGATCACGGCGTAGGCTTGTCCGCGCTGTACAATACCTTCTTTATCAGTGACTAGATTGTCGCGCAAGTAATCAAATCCATACTGACTGTTTGTGCCATAGGTAATGTCAGCTGCGTACGCATCCTTACGGCTGACAGGGCGAAGAAACTGTTTGACGACTTTAAATGCGCCTTTCTCGTCTCGCTCTTGATCAAATTCTTGATGGGTCGGATCGTAAATAAACGAATTATTCAAATCGTTAATGATACCGATAGAAAGCCCGAGAAATGCATAGATCTCACCCATCCATGTTGCATCACGTCGCGCGAGGTAGTCGTTAACAGTGACAATATGCACACCATTACCAGAAAGTGCATTGAGATAAACTGGGAGGGTCGCAACCAATGTTTTTCCCTCACCGGTACGCATCTCGGCGATCATACCCTCATGCAGTACCATCCCACCGATCAGCTGCACATCGTAGTGACGTTTACCTAGTGTTCGTAAACTTGCCTCTCGCACCAACGCAAACGCATACGGCAAGAGTTCATCGAGTGATTCCCCTGCTTGAAATCGAGCCTTTAGCTTTTCGGTTTCAGTCGGAAACTGACTGTCGACGAGTTCCTTTATCGTTGACTCAAGTGCGTTAATTGCCGCAACCTTTTTCTGGTACTTTTGCAATGACCCGCGGTCAAAAAAAGATTGTATAAATGGAAGCGCCATAAGAAGCATATAATACCACGAAAAATGAGGTTCTCAAAATCACCCCGACCATCCGCTTGGCTAGAAAAAACAAAAACTTCTCGAATATATCGAGAAGTTTTTGTTAAGTGGAAAGAGAGTTTGAGAGATTATCGCTTCTTCTTTTTTGAAGCTTTTTTCTTCGCTACTTTTTTTGTAGCTTTCTTAGCTGTCTTTTTCTTTGCTGCTTTCTTTTTTGCTGCCATGAAATTTATGATGTTCTGATAATTATCTGTGATGATCGACCACTGATTGTGATTGAACGCGTTATCACCACATGTACCTTAATTATCTCTTACTACAAACACGCATGCAATATTTTTTTCTATAATGTGTGGATAACTTTTAATTTTTTTAAAAATTTTTTTATAAAAAATAAATGTAAAACGATATTAAAATTTTTTGTGTGTTTATTTTTTATTATTTTGCGCGTTGTTTTATTTTTTAAAAAATAGGATGGTAGTATCGAGTACATACAACAAAAAAGAACTTGCACTGTGCAAGTTCTTTTTTGCGTTATACCTTGTTTTCTCCTGATCTGGCAACGGCGGGTGCTAACTCCACCACAAATGCCCATGTGAGCGCAGCCGCCGATGGCAAATCACGAACCCATTAAGTATAACTGTTTATAAAAAAGAGACAAGGGGAACTCATCTATAATGACAAAAACCTCCGACTCCGCTATCACTTCGCTGGACGAACCTGTTCTCGCAAACAGAACCGCCCATACGGGAATGCAAAAAACCCCTTGCGGGGTTTCTTGCGGGCATTTGTGTGTTAAAAACTTGTGGAATATCAACTCACTCTTTGATACTAGCAAAATAAAATGCAAAAGTCAATGGGGTCGCTCAAAAAAGAAAGCGAAAAAGCACTCCAGGAGGAGTGCTTTTTCATGTTGTTGTACTCGTAAGCCGAATTCTGTTCTGATGATCATTTATCTAGGACGTATGTTGCCATACACCTCATGCGACACTCCAATTGCTTGGCACGGTCTTGCACACAAGTAAGGATTTAGCCGTTTCATCTTGGGACTTCACATACCCTTTTATATTCCCAAGTCTAACCTGCTGAGCTGATCCGAGTTTCTGTCTAAATAAATCTAAACATACAAGGGTACAGGTTATCTGCGCTCTTTCGATTGCAGTCGTTTCTGTTCGCACCTCTAGGATTGCTCCAGATGGGTATTACCCACTACTCGTACGAATTAAATCGTTGTGTGTTCGGACTTTCCTCACCTACCATTGCTGGCAAGCGCGATCATTCGGTACAACAGTTTATTATTAGCATATATTGACAAATAAATCAAATGATATATAATAATTAAAAATCTTTTTATTATGCAGATACTCATTACACTTAGTAAGTCTGAGGAAAAAACATTAAACGCGTTAATTGATTTATCACTTTCTTTTGGATTAGACAAAGCTCTATTTGCGACAGCAAATAAAAAATTCTTAGATGAACATGAATGGATAATACAAAATCCTTTCAAAGACAATGGCATTCTTGATTGGCATCCTGAAGGATGCGGTACAGTTAAATTTAAATTTACTAATCTTGGTTTAGCACTGATAAAGAGTCATAGACCTGAGATTATAGAAAAAATGAAACCTTTCTTTCCGTTTCGATACCCTCATGTTAGTGAGCATTATTTACCAAATGTAAAACTCAAAATTATAAAACAAAAAACCACCGTTTAACCACAGTGGTTTCTTTATTTATTGAAATTATTTCCTCGTCTTCACTTTCGCCTCCAAAATATTGAACCGGCTGACAAGCTCCTCAAATTGATGTTTTGAAACAAAACGATCTCCGACTTCCAAAATATCGAGTCTTACTTTGTTGAGCGTTTTTTCAACTTCTACAAATCCTCTACTCATCTCCTCTTTAGTTGCACAATCTTCAATCTTCTCTTCTACACGCTCAAACCCTCGTGCAACCATCCCTGCAAGGTCTTCGATTTTCATTTCTTTTTTGATAGTTTTTTTCTGCATATATATATCAGTATCCCAAAACTTACCCCTCACAACTCACGCACACTTCTCCCACCACATTCACTGCTACCTTCGTCTTCTTTGCCTCATTCTCTTGTGCTTTCTTGCGGCCAAACTGCTGCGCTGCATTCATACTGTGCTGGTAGTAGAGTGTCTTGATCCCTTTTTCCCATGCGTAGAGATAGAGCGAGTTTATATCCTTGGCAGAAATGCTCGGATCGATCATGACATTCAAGGACTGTGCTTGATCAATATACTTTTGACGATCTGCAGCCTGTTCGATAATAACTTTTTGTTCGATTTCACTAAAAGTTCTGAACACCTTTTTCTCATGGTCGGTGAAGAAGTCGAGATGTTGTACTGATCCATCGTTGTCACGAATACTATCCCAGATCTCTTTGGTATTGTGTCCTTTTTCTTCGAGTAAAGCCAAGAGGGTCGGATTTTTAATAGTCACTTTCATTTTGTCGACATCTTTAACAAATGCATTGCTCATCAATGGTTCGATACCTTGCGAGACTTGCCCTAAGATAAATGCAGATGAGGTTGTTGGGGCAATTGCCATAAGTGTCGTGTTGCGTCGACCATATCCTTTCAATACAGCAGGTTCACCGTATTCTTTGGCCATTTGCTCAGATGCTTTGTATGCACGCTCTTTGATGGTTTTAAATATTTCATCATTCAACTGCATCGCTTGTGGACTTTCAAATGGGATATTGTTTTCTTGGAGAAAGGTATGCCATCCCAGTACTCCGAGTCCGAGTGCTCGGTGTTCTTTGGCAAACTTGTGTGCACGCTGCATAAAGTAGAACGCAGATTGCTTCTGTGGATCTTTGTTGTCGCGGAAACTTTCAAGCCGTGCGATAAAATCAGAGAGTACCGTATCAAGAAACATCGTAAGCGTCTCGACTGCGTCGGTATCTTTCCATTCGTTATAGTGACGTAGATTGATAGAAGAAAGACAGCAGACAAACGAGATATCATCGGCCGTCGGAAGGCAGATTTCCGAGCACAGGTTGCTGTTATAAATTTTCATCCCTTTGTCTTTGTATACGTCAACGGTGTTCTTATTGACCGTATCACTAAACATAATATATGGGTACCCGATCTCAGTGCGACGCTGGATTATTTTTGCCCAAATTTTCCGCTTCTCTTGATCTCCTGCAACCATCTCTTCCAACCACTTGTCACCTACCGTCACCGCATAGGTAGATTCTTGTATCGGATGTCCCTCTTTTCCGATATTTAAATATTCCTCGATATCACCGTGTTCAACCGGAAGATACGGTGCGCAATGTCCACGACGGACCGTACCCTGACTGACAATGTTAATCAAGCCATCAAAGAGTTCTAAAAAGTGCACAGAGCCAGACGAGTGGCCATTGTCTTTGATTACAGAACCACGGGGACGCAAGCCTCCTAAATAGAGAGAAGTTCCCCCTCCATATTTAGTCATCATACCAACTTCTGCATGCGTATAGAGAATACGAGACATATCATCTCCAACAAACGATCCGAAACAACTAATCGCAAGCCCTCGAGGTTCCCCATAATTGGCCCATATGGGAGTAGCCAGTGAATAAAATCCACGAGACATATAGTCATAAAATTTGTCAGCAAAACCAGGCTTTTTGAGATACCCTTCGGCAATCTCAGCAATCTGACGAATACGCTCCTCGGCAGTAATGTTGCCAATAAGGTATCCTTTGGACAAAAATGTTCTACTGTTTTCGTTGAGCCAATACATGTTATTTATTATATGGTTAATTTAGTAATATTCATAATTTCTCTAAAAAAGATCGTCACTTGTTATACTTTTGCCTTTTTTGTTGTAATTAATCGATTTTTTGTTGAAAAAGTCTCCGTGTTTGGTTGCGATAACTTCATCGTAAAACCAGTCTGATTGGGTGAGGAGGTCCTCGTCTGTATCAAATATTTTCCTAATACCGATACTTTGTAATGAGTTGTTAAATCGTTGTTTGATAAACTCAAGAACGGCTGCTTTGGAAAGAAATGTTAGTTCACCCTTTTCAAATATCCATTCAACTACCTGTGTCTCTGATTCATACGCTTCCTCGCATAACTTGACTACCTCTTCTTCAAATACTGCATCAAACCAGTCTGGGTGTTCACGCTTGATAATAGTGATAAGGTCGATTCCAAAAAGTCCGTGCATTTGCTCCTCTTTCGAGGTTGCCTCGACGGCATTTGATATGCCTTTAAACAAATTTTTATGTTTATTGAACGACATAATGATCAAGAACTGTGAAAAGAGCGATACGTGTTCTATAAATAATGAAAAGAGAAGGATGGATTGACTATATTCTCTGTTATCTTCGCTTCGCGCAGTCGCCAGAGCCTTATCGAGATAATGAACACGTTTCATCAATGCGGGAATTTCCCCTATCGATTCAAATACTTCGTTGAGGCCAAGTATTTCGAGAAGATGAGCATACGCATCGGTATGTCGCACCTCGCTTTCTGCAAATGTCGCCCCTACTGCACCAATTTCTGCCTTTGGCATTCGTTTATAAATATCCCCCCAAAATGTCTTAACCGCCACTTCGATCTGTGCGATCGCAAGCATGGCGTTTCGAATGACATTTCGTTCTTTTTCATCAACATTTACTTTGAAATTTTGAATATCACCAACAAAGTTGAACTCCGTATGAATCCAGTATGAATGTCTGATAGCACTGACATACTCGTAGAGCTCAGGATATTCGTACGGCTTGAGATTGACTCGTTTTTTGAATATATCTCGCTTTCGCTCCTTGTTTCGCTCTTCGCGGTATAAAATATATGCCTTCGCTACCTCAAAATCTCCTTTGTGCGCGACTTCTTTTTCTACGATATCCTGAATATTTTCAACGGTTGGTACGTTTTTTTCACTGTCATAATAATGCTCGGCAACGACCAAAATACGATCAACCAGTATTGAAAGAGAAATTTCATCAATCGGAGCTCCTTCGGCCATATACGCCTTTGCAATGGCTTGCTCGATGCGGGCTCGATCAAACGTCACAACAGAACCGCTTCTTTTTCGTATGAGCGTAATTGGCATAGATACGTTATTATACAAAAATTAGATGGCAAACAAGAATATTTTCAACAGAACTACCTAAAAAGAAATAAATAAAGTTCATTGTAAAGAAAAGTGTCGAGCGAACGTTATATAGCATTCTTTTTTGTTTCGGTGTTATAAAAAATTTATTTTTCTAAATGAAGCTGTACACCAATAGCGAGGTTATCCCCTGCGGCCTCATCTGCATTCACCTCTAGTGCGTACAAGACGGGGACTGGTGGATAAAACACAGCTGGATAACTCTCAGGGCTCGCGTGCAGGGTCACCCCCACAACCGTAAGTGCTTCATCAATCCATACGATATCGATCGGATAGTGCATGTCTTTCATCCAAAATCCATACACACCTGGTTGGTCAAATACAAAGAGCTTGCCAGTCTGCCTTTTCAAATACGGAGTATCCGAAAGGCCTTTTTCTCGAAGCTCGTCCGTATCTGCAATGGTGACATAGGTTCTCTGCTCTCCTGCAGTGATAACTGCACGTCGATGACCGAGACTAGAACGCAAAAAGAGCACCGTAAAAAGTGCTCCTATTGCGAGTATTGAAATATATATTGCTTTTATTTGAAGAATGCGAGATTTCATTTATTTGTTGGCATGATGAGCTATTCCGACTTAGTCCTACGGACTTTGCTGGATGCATCTTTCTTTTGCCTCGATCTACCAGCTCTTGTGCTCTATAGATACACACGAGTGGATTTGCGCCCCATAACCTAGGGGCAAGGAGTGAATATTGAGTCATTCACCACAACCTTTTTCTGATTTACATCAGTTCAACCGTATCAATTATATCATCATCTCGAAAGACAATGAGATAACATCTCAATTTGAGTTAATCCACGACCAGCTTCCGCTAGCCGTGCCTTGTTACGACTTATTCCCTGTCACCGATCTTACCGTAGTCCCGCCTTGTGGCGAGCCTTCGGGTACTACCGGCTCCCTTGAATTGACGGGCGGTGAGTACAAGACTCGAGAACGTATTCACCGCAGTTTGGCTGACCTGCGATTACTAGCGATTCCAGCTTCAAGGAGTCGAGTTGCAGACTCCTATCCGAACTAGGGCTGCCTTTGTAGGATTGGCTCAGGATCGCTCCGTCGCAACCTATTGTAGCAACCATTGTATTATGTGTGTGGCCCAAGATATCAAAGGGACATGCTGACCTGGCGTCATCCTCTCCTTCCTCCCAGCCCGAAAACTACATCGGGAGGTCCCGAGTGGAATGAAAAAATATAAATACTTTTTCATTCCACTCGAAACCCCGTCTGGGTACTCGATGGAAGAACAAAATATAAATACTTTGTTCTTCCACGGAATACCCAGTATCACCAGAAACTCCGTGGTACAAACAATATATAAATACATCATTTGTACCACGGAACCCCTAGGGATATAGTCTTTGGGCTGGGCAGTCTCGCCTGACACTTGTAACAGACGACAAGGGTTGCGCTCGTTAGCCCACTTAAGGGAACAGTTCAAACCACGAGCTGACGACGGCCATGCATCACCTGCCCAAACGTCTTGCGAGGGCTCCAGTTTCTTGGAGCTTTCGTTTGGGTTTCAAATCTTGGTAAGGTTCTTCGTTTATCTACGAATTAAACCACATAATCCACCGCTTGTGCGAGTCCCCGTCTATTCCTTTGAGTTTTAGCCTTGCGGCCGTACTTCCCAGGCGCTTCACTTAACGCGTTAGCTTCGCCTCTCAGAGGGTCGATACTCCGAAAAGCTAGTGAAGATCGTTTAGGGCGTGGACTACTGGGGTATCTAATCCCATTCGCTACCCACGCTTTCGTGTTTCAGTGTCAGTAATGTGCCAGTAAGCTGCCTTCGCTTTTGGTGTTCCCCAAGATATCAACGGATTTCACCCCTACACCTTGAGTTCCGCTTACCTCTCACATACTCAAGCGTAGCCGTTTCGTTCGCGTTTTCCAGGTTAAGCCCGGATCTTTCACAAACGACTAACTACACCACCTACACACCCTTTACGCCCAATAATTCCGGATAACGCT
>JBBSBF010000008.1:0-25487 GCA_038251535.1 Minisyncoccia bacterium | reverse complement strand
GCCAAAACAAAAAGAGGAGCAAGCGGAGGATTCCTCCCCAGACCCCTCCTCCTCCGCTTGCGACATCCGAATTCAGAAAAAAGGAATCAGCCGAAGTTTTGCGGAATCCTTTCCCCAGAAAATTGTTTCCGCAAAACTTCGTCCGCATTGTTTCAGATTTCTTCGTCAGGATTCATTTCAAAAAAGGTTCGAATTTTGTCCAGAGAATACCGCTAGGGAATAACAAATAAAAAAGTCGTACAATTAATTGTACGACTTCGTCTAATGATTTACATAACTGTAAAAATACCTGGTGAACCAGGAGGTATCCCTAGCACACGATTGATAGACTCTTCTAAATTAGGTTTATCAAATTCATTTTTATCATAATACTCACGCAATATTTTCATGGCATCTCTACCTCGCTTATGAAAATGATTGTTGTTTCTTATCAATATTGCCAACATAAATAAGAAAAACATAATACTACCAATATTTACTAATAAAATTAGATTTTTAAACCCCGAAGACAAATCGCTGTAGGGAAAAATTTGTCCTAAACTAATCATTGATAGTATGGTTAAAATTGGTATAAGTAATGCATTTTTCAAGTGAAGATTACTACTTATATTTTGGTAGTGATTGATTTGTCTTGCAATATAGTCTGACATTTCAAAGTAATACAATTTTGACATCTTTTCCATATAGTATGTTTTTTCGATATAATACACTGATTATGAATTATGTCAAGTAAAAAGGTTCCAACATCCTGCCACAGCGCCCGCAAGATATTTAGAATATACATGTGGTTTTGTGTTAAAATTATTTAATGAGATTTCTACAAGGTACTGAAGAACAAGAGGCGATCTTGTGGATCAAAGAAGCTGCAAAAGTTGCTGAAAATGCATTGTGCCTGAAAGCCAAGTGTGGAAGCATTGTCGTTAAAGAGGGAAAAATTATTGGAGAAGGATACAATGCTCCACCACTTGATGATATGAAGAATAGTTTTTGTTTAACTCCATACAAGCATACCGGCAAACCACGATACGATCATACGTGTTGCATGCATGCTGAGTGGAGAGCGATACTCAATACCTTAAGAAATAACCCAAATGAAATTGTGGGTTCGACGATATATTTTATGAGATTAGATGCAGATAAAAACATGACTAAATGTTATGAACCGCTTTGTACGGTTTGCAGTCGATTTGCATTGGATTCTGGAATAAAAGAATTTGTTTTATCGCATGAACAAGGTGTGTGTGCATATCAAACCGATGAGTACAATCAGCTTTCATACGCATACGTCAGCCCTGAATTCAGATAATAAGTCCCAACCCTCCAGAGGACGCCGATTTCAAGAGATTTTTCAAATCTAAGAAATCGTTGTTTTCTCCCACTTCGAATTCCTCAGTATGAACAACAGCGCCCGTAAATAAAAATCTCTACCTCCTCGCTTAATTATGGTGTATGTTACAAGAGTGACTCTTACAGCAAATCAATATAAACCGGAAGTCTACCTCATGAATTTTTCACATATCAGCTGTATGATATACATATGAGAATCCTTATTATTGAAGACCAAGAGAAACTTGCCCTTTCTATCAAGAAAGGATTGGAGCATCACGGATACGCCGTTGATGCATTGTATGACGGTGGTCAGGGATTACGTCGTATTGAACATAGTCATGAGGATTATGATTTGGTGATCCTTGATTTGATGCTCCCGACAACAGACGGTATCACGATTTGTAAAACGATCAGAGACAAGGTTATTAAAATACCTGTCATTATGCTTACCGCAAAAGATACACTTGCAAATAAGGTCGATGGACTCAATGTCGGAGCGGACGATTATCTAGTAAAGCCATTTGAATTTGCTGAACTTGTTGCTCGAGTACATGCCCTTCTGCGACGTCCAGTGGAAACTTTTGTTCCAGAAATAACGCTTCGAGGTATCAGCCTCAATACAGTGACACGAAAAGTAACGAAGAATCAGACAGATATTGAACTCACGACAAAAGAATTTGCAATCCTTGAGCAGTTCTTGAGACACCCAAATGAAGTCTTGTCTCGCGACAAGATTATGAGTCATGTGTGGGATTTTGCATTTGAAGGATTTAGTAATGTGGTCGATGCGCATATCAAAAATTTGCGCAAAAAATTACACAGTAATAACAAATCGAACAATGAAGAAATATTTGAAACAATTCACGGTGTGGGGTATCGGTTCAATGCGTAACATACTGAAAAATCAATTTGTCTCAGCGCGCGTGCGTTTGACCCTACTATATACAATTGCGACGATGGTCATCGTGGGTCTGTTTAGTGTGGCATTGTTTTTTTCTTTGCAAAAAAATGCACAAGATGTTATCGATGAAGATACCGTAGAATCACCAAATCTTGATCATATATATAAACGAAATATTAGTGATGTTGAGGATACTATAGTTATAGTTGATTTTGCACTCTTATTTATTGTGACAGGGTTTGGATACATTATTGCAGGCAAGACACTCAAGCCAATTAAAGAAACGATGGAATCACAAAGAAGATTTCTGGCAGATGCATCGCACGATTTGCGTACTCCGCTTGCCATCATGAAAAGTGAGTCCCAAGTATTGATACAAGGCAATTCAGGCAATGTCGTTGAATATAAAAAAGTAATAGAAAGCAACATCGAAGAGATTAATAAAATGGCACGGCTTGTCGAAGATCTACTCACTATTGCTCGTAGTGAAGCAAATACACCTCAATCCTCACTCGAAATAACTAATTTAAAAAAAATTGTTGAAGAGCAAGTTTCTAAGATACAAGTACAAGCAGAAAAGAAAAACGTCGCCGTAGTGATTACTGAAATTGTTGCTGTTGAGATAGCTGGTCATACACATGCTATGGAGCGAGTACTGCAAAATATATTGCAGAATGCTATTAATTACACCTTTAGCGATGGAACCGTATCAATATCTCTTACTTCTCAACAGGATTATTGTACTATGGTAATACGAGATACTGGCGTTGGTATTTCCGCAAAAGATTTGCCATATGTGTTTGATAGATTCTATAAAGCTGAACATTCACGAAATGATGTATCTGGGTCAGGGTTGGGTTTGCCTATTGCTAAACAGATCGTTGAACAATACGGAGGGACTATAAAGATTGACAGTGAATTAAAAAAGGGAACAGTAATAACGATACTATTACCTAAAATCTCATGAATTATTCATTTTTCTTATTTACTATCTAATTATGAACAATAAGCCACTGGTATCTATTGTAATTCCTGCACACAATGAGCAAAAATATATCCGCGATTGTTTAAAATCGCTTAAAAATCAGACGTATAGCCCGATTGAGATAATCGTTGTTGATAATGCTAGTACAGACAAAACAAACGTTATTGCAAGAGAAGAAGGTGTTAGTGTGGTATATGAAGCTAATCCTGGTGTATGTTATGCGCGTCAGTCTGGTACTCAAAAAGCAAACGGAGAAATCATCGTATCTACAGATGCTGATACTGTTTTTCATAAAAATTGGATAAATAACATTGTAGATACTTTTGAAAAATATCCTGATGCCGTGGCGGTGGGTGGAACGTTTGTTTTAGATGACGATGCTCCATGGTGGGGAAATTTTATTTTTACGGATATTGTTTTCGGCATAATAAAAACTATCTATAACATAAACGGCAAAGCGGGGAATTTATTTGGTAGCAATACTGCTTTTAAGAAGGAAGCATGGGAAGGATATGACACAAAGCTAACACAAGGTGGAGACGAAGTTGTTTTATTACGACAGCTCAGGAAAAAAGGGAGAGTAGTGTTCATTTTTGATAATCCGGTCATCACTTCTTCTCGGAGACTAGACAAAGGATTTTGGCACTTTTTGATATTTTATGTATTTGATTATTTTTATTGCATTATTACGGGAAAGAGTTTGGTAGCACCTAGGGCTATAAGACTACAAAACGAAAGTAATATATGATCCCCCACACGCTTATTGCATTGGTACCTTGGATGATGGCGCATGGTTACTTGCTATACTTTGTTGCGGCTGTCATTGAAGGATCTCTCGTTACTACAGCAGCCGGTGTTGTTGCAGGTCTTGGATTTTTTAATATTTATTTTGTTATATTGATTTCTATCGCTGGCGATCTTGTTGGAGATATAACATATTACGTAATTGGTAAATATAGTCACAACATACTTAATTCTAAATTTTTTAAATTTTTTGGATTACATTCAGACAAACTGAAAGAAATGGAAGATATCTTGCACATCCACACTACCAAAGCTTTGGTGTTAATAAAACTGTCGCCACTGATTGGCCCGCCAGGACTCATTTGTGTGGGAGCGGTAAAAATAAGGTTTAAAAAATTCTTAAAAACAATAACTATCATTTCTACAATAAAAGCACTTTTGTTTAGTGCTATTGGATTTTATTCTGCAAAAAGTTATTTAGGGTTAAGCAGGTTTCTAAACCACAGTGGGTATGCTATTGCTGGTCTTGTATTAATTGTAGTACTGATTCAATTTTTGTATAGAAAAGCAGCAAAAAAATTAAGCAAAAAACTCGAACAGTAGGTTATAGTACTCTGTATACCACTTCACAGTGCGGTGATTTTAGTCTGAATATCTTTACTTGCTCTCGAGAAAAATACCGTTCAATTTGAAAAATAAAATAAATGTCAGAAAATATAGCCTTGAGTTGTGAAGGGTATTGTTTGATAGACTTCTCTTTTATAGAAAAATCGCGATTATTAAGCTTGATAAATTCTCGAACGGTTGGTGGTACGTCTCTAGGACACAAGCTGTCCACGATACTACTTTTTTGTTTAAATGGAGATAATAATCTTTTAGATAAAAATACACGAAATGTATACGGCATATCCTGATAAAAATATAATGAGAATTTGTTTTTATCAAAAGTAGCTTCTTCATAGACATCAATGATTGCATCACGCACTATACGATGGTCCGTATGCGATATGTTCATCGGGACAAATAAATGTATATTTTGCTTTGAATATTTTTGTAAATACCTTTCTATTTCTAAGCCGATTTGTTTTTTGATTTCAGTCGAATTATGTTGAGCATTGTCTTTCCTATACTGATAATCCAGATACGAAAAGTACTGTATTGAAGATTCACTTATTCCAAGCATGGACAAGGCAATTTTATCTTCTTGCAGCCGGGTATTCATTGCTATTGTGCTATTAGAAAAACCGCATATTCTATCCCAATAAGTTGATACTGGAGTTTCTGGGATTCCTGAAAAGACATTTATAATTTTTGTATGAGTGTTTTCTTTCGAAATAAGTCCTCCTAAAGAGAGCACTGCATCGTCAAGGTGAGGGGAAAGTATTAGATTGATATAATTTGACGGTGATTTCATTTTGGAAAAACGATTGCCAAAATCATGAAAATTATTGCACATAATAACCATATGAAATAAACAGTCGGCAAATAACGATTCCGTGTAACCTTTGTCCATTTTTTGTGCCAAAATATAGATCCACGGGGGCCTTTGGTCAATTGAGTCCATGAATCAAAATACCAGTTACATAAAAACCATGAAATATCCCCAAATAAAATCGCAGTAAAAAAACTTGATAGAATGAGGAATATATTTTTAGTACCGAAAATGTATTCAAGTACAAAGACTCCGGGGTATATTATATACGCGAGAATAATATGGTAGTTTAGCGGAGGTTCTAGTTTCGTGATTTTTATTAAGATATTTCCAGCTTTTGTGCCTCTAAAAATAGATTTTGCATACCATTTGTCCTTTGACCAGCCACTTCCCCAGCCATGAGCTTTTTCTACAGAAATTTCAACGAGTGCCAATGGGAAAGAAAATAATAAAAAACTCAGAAGCGGATACGTTATATAGATACTCATATTATGAGTGTATCATTTAATGTACATTAAATACTTGTATACGCTCATGAATGTATCTCATAATTTCTTCATAGCAAATAGTTATAGTTAATGTAATTCATAGTGGCCATATGAATCATTATCAGTATAAAAATGAATAGATTTATAAAGTAACTAAAAATATTGTATGAAAAACAAAAAAGTATTAAGTATGCTTGTCATCGGAGGGATGGTTGTAGGAGCAATCGGATCTATTGGTCTTGCTGCATTTGCACAATCTAATACTCCACAACCAGTTGCGGCTCCAATCGTAAGTCAGCAAAGCTCTGACACGGACAATATTCAAGATAAAGGGGGCATAGAAGTCCCTGATCAGATAAGTGAAAATAACAGTGAAAAAAATGACGCCAACGATGTCAGTGATGGCACCGAAGCCCCAGGTACAGAAGTTCCAGATGCGCAAGAAGCAAATGACTAACGTATCTCTATGATACGTCTGTCTTACAAAAAGCCCTCTATATAGGGGCTTTTTGACTTCATGATTTTCTCATAACTCTATGAGAAAATATAATAATTATTACTTAAATATATATTTTATGGATTTACACATAGACAAGAAAATGGGAATGCTGCTTGTTGTCGCACTTCTTATGGGCGGTGCAATCGGCGGCGCTATTGGCTTTGTTGCAGGAGGCGAAGAAGGAAATGATCGAGGAGATACTCGCATGCAACACGGGCACTATGATGACCAAACGGATGGAGAAGTGAATGACGATCAAGGTGGTGCGCCAAATAGTGATGAGCAAAAAACATCAAATGCTATAGATCAAACTACTCCTCTTGAAACATCTACACAAACGTCAACGGCGCCACTAGTCCCAAAAACAAATTAATATGTTTACATAAAAGTACCGAGTGTGGTACTTTTGTTCGTACAGGCTATGGCAACGATATCCGCTTCAAAACAAAAACAGATAGCACTATTTCAAATTGTTGGGATATTTGTTGTGCCTATTCTGCTTATTTACTTTGATATTATTTCAAAAGGATTGCGGATATATATGCTTGTGAGTATGAGCGTGATCATCTATCTGATTATGAGAAAGGAAAAATGGACACTTCACTCTATTGGTCTTTCAACGCATACTTTCAAAAAATACCTCATTCCTTACTTAGTTTTTATGAGTATTGGTGTAATAAGTATTGTTATGTATGCAGACAATTTCGAGATGGAACCACAGAATCAATGGTGGACAAAAACACACTTTCTTGTTCTATTTATTATTATCTCTGCTCTACAAGAATTTGCATATAGAGCATTCCTTATACCAAAATTAAAAGTACTGTGTACAGATAGATTGGGTATTGTCATCATCAACGCACTGTTGTTTACTTTGCTTCATATTATTTTTCCTATACCTCAAATAATGCTACCTTTGGCATTTATCGGTGGACTTGCATTTTCAGTTATGTATATGAAATACCCAAATCTCGTTTTAGTCTCTATTGCTCATTCAGTGCTAAATTTTGTTGCGGTACTTCATGGATTTTTTGTCATTCACTCATGATTTCTTCATAACTTATTTTTATTATAAAAACACATGAACAATACACAAATAAAAAAAAGAAATTTTGGACGAGATGTATTGAATAAGGTTCCAGAAATCACCCTCTTCTTTTGGATAATCAAGATTTTGTGTACGACGGTTGGTGAGACAGCAGCAGATTTTATCAATGTCAATCTCAACTTTGGCCTCACCGTAACTTCAATTGTTACCGGTGTCTTGCTTATTGTCGCTCTTTGGTTTCAATTTAGATCAAAAAAATATATCCCAACGATCTACTGGACAACGGTAGCTCTCGTGAGTGTCTTTGGTACATTGGTAACTGACAATCTTACAGACAAAATTGGAGTACCGCTTGAAGCAAGCACTATTATGTTTAGCATACTTCTGGCATTGACCTTTATCGTTTGGTACCTCAAAGAGAAGACCTTATCTGTTCATAATATTGTAACAACTCGAAGAGAAGTGTTTTATTGGCTTGCAATTCTGTTCACCTTTGCGCTAGGTACTGCATCAGGGGATCTTATGGCAGAAGGGCTTGCGCTTGGATATTTCACCACAGGAGTTATTGTCGCCTCTGTAATCGCGTTGACCTCAATCGCATGGAAATTGCGACTGAATGCCGTACTCTCATTTTGGATTATCTATATTATGACTCGACCGCTCGGAGCTTCAATTGGTGATTATCTTTCTCAGCCTGCAAACCACGGTGGATTGGGATTGGGGGTGACAGTGACAAGCGTGATATTTATTGCGGGTATTATCGCAACTGTCGCGTACCTTACGCTTACCCGTCGCGATGTTATTGGTAAAAAAATGGTAGAAGAGGTAAAAGAAGATGAACAGAAGGGAGGATTGTTACAAACGATTATTGTAGTAGTTGTTTTTCTGACCGTAGGAGGAATAGCATATCACACTTTGAAAGCAAGACTTGGAGATACTGCTGCTGATACAAATCCATCAGTCCAAACGAATACGAACGGAAATCAAATTGTGTCTGTATCTCCTCTAGGAGACCTATCATTGTTTCGTACGATTACTCAAGACACGACTGATATGCTCAATACTGGGGACCAATCGGGTGCGACGACCCGTATTGGGGATTTAGAATACGAGTGGGACAATGCGCAAGCTCGTTTAAAGTCAAAAGATAAAAAAGAATGGACCGTGATTGACGGCAAGATTGATACTGTTTTGAGGGAATTACGAGCAGTGCATCCAAATCCAACGACTGAAAAATCTGCACTCACTACATTATTGGATGCGCTTAAATAAAGATGAATTTAAATCTCTCTTTCATTGAACAGTTATATCTATACGGAAGCAGGAATTAATCTTAAAAGAACCCTCAGGGAAAGATTCAGCAAACTTTCAGTTTAAGAAATCGTTGCCCTAAAGCATTGCAGTTTTAACAGTTTCTTCGAAACTAAAAAACTGGGAACATCCTACCACAGCGCCCGCTAGGGAAAAGAGAAGGTAGTCCTCGTGAGTAGTATAGTGTATACTTTTTAAATCATGTTCCGACTGCAACGCTATCCCAGTGATGAAAATGCAAAACCAATTCTCATACCAAGAAAGGATATAGCATGGGAAGCGAGTGCCGTCTTTAACCCCAGTGTTGTATACGATAACGACATTTTTAGGATGCTCTACCGTACGTATCCTGAAGAATTAGGAACAACTACACCGAAATATTATCGACCCGGTTTCAAACTGAGCAACCAAAAATCCTATATCGGGTATGCTGAAAGCAAAGATGGAATTAATTTTGAAAGAAGAAAAGATCCCTTTATTGCACCTGACCAAAGCTTTGATATGTATGGATGTGAAGATCCACGAGTGACAAAATTTGATAATACATTTTATATTACCTATACAGCAATTGACGCTCCTCTCGGAGATAAAACCAAAAAACCAAATATCCGTATTGCCTTAGCATCAACGAAGGATTTTATAACAATCGTTAAGCATGGAATCGTAGGTCCTCCAGTTCAATCAAAGGCTGCAGCCTTGTTTCCAGAACTAATCAATAATGGAAAAATCGGACTTGCCATGACTATTTCTTCTGATTCAAGTACTTCTCACGTGGCAATACGGTATTATAACTCTATTGATGAACTTTTGAATCAAACGGATGATTCATGGAAAGAATTTCTTTCATGTTCTAAAGAGAAAGCAGTCCTGAAAACACATTGGTGGCTCGAACGAGGGCCAGAATTAGGTGCTACCCCTATAAAAACGGACAGAGGGTGGCTTTTTATTTATTCCGCAGAGTCAATGGCATACGTGTGGACGATCACAGCAGCATTGGTAGATCTACATGAACCACACAAACTCATTGCTCGCATTCCAAGTTTTTTGCTTCAGCCTGTAACCTTATACGAGAGAGAAGGTATTGTTCCTGAAGTAACGTTCCCCGAAGGTGCTGTTATAGTCGGGAGTGATTTATATGTTTACTATGGATGCGCTGACACAGTCATAGGACTAGCGACATGCAAACTCAATGAACTACTAGACTACATCGAGAGCTTCAAGCAGTAAAATAATATCATTTCGTAACAAATAGGTCCCAACCCTCCAGAGGACTGCGTTTTTCAAATCTAAGAAATCGTTGCCCTAAAGAACGCCGATTTCAGCAAACTTTCAATTTAAGAAATCGTTGTTTCCTGTCACAGCGGCGGCAACGGCTTTTTGATATAATCTAAATATGTTTAAAGGAATAATCAGGCCAATTCAAGATTTGGATTCAAAACAAATAATACAAATCTATTCCTTATATTGGGACGGCGATTTTTTGGAAAGAATTTCTAAGCGATTAAAAGATACCGATGAACTGACATATTTTGTAGCTGAGATGAATAGAGTAATAGCTGGAGTGATTGGTTTTAGAAAAGCACCACTTCATATGATGGAATATACGCACACAGATAATCCTGCAGAAATCTATATTCTGGCTGTCAAAAATAAAATGGAAGGCATCGGAAAGACCCTGGTTGAAAAATGTTTAGCAGAAGCAAGAAATAGTGGTTACAAAGAAATAATACTTTACAGTGGAGAAACCCATCAGGATTCGTGGGGATTTTATGATCACCTTGGTTTTATTGTCGCTAGACCTTCAATTGCGCCGAATGGTGAAAGAGGTCAGATTTGGAGAATGGAATTAGTGTAAATTGTTCCAACCCTAAAGGACTGCGTTTTCTTGAAACTCATACTTCGTCTAGAAAACGGGAGCCCTAAAGGACGCCGATTTCAAGAGATTTTTCAAATCTAAAAAATCGTTGTTTCCTGCCATAGCGCCCGCATATAAAAAATCTCACCAATATATGTGAGATTTTTTACTAAGTTTTAAGTTTAAGATTTATTTACGCGACGCTAGAAAAGTACTTAATTTTTCCATTTGTTGTGTAAAACCTTGTTTCATTCCTTCAGCTGCCATTCCAGCTTTTGGACCCGTCTTATAGATTGAAGCTTTCACTACAACTTTAGTTTTACCATTCTCTTCGGTCAATGTAATGTCGGTGATTTGATCAATGAGTGTTTCTTCTTTCATACCGTCAGTCCAAGCTTCGGCAGTATAGGTAAGTTTTGAAAAAAGAACGACTGCCGTAAATTCTGCCTGCATCGGCCAGAGGGTACCTTTGTATGATCCCATTTCTTCTCCAGCTTCCATCACGATGTAGAATGTACCCCCAACTTTTACATCGATAGTACACTCGGGAATTGTAACGTTATCGGGTCCCCACCATTGTGTTAACATTTCAGCGTTCGTCAATGCTTCCCAAACCGTTCGAGGGGATGCATTGTATATTTTTTCTAATGTAACTTCTTTAATTGGTTGCATGGTATTTATATCTTTTTATTAGCTTTTAATAATATATCTAGTTTTTCTAACCGTTTTTCCCAATGCCGTTCAAGTGTCGCCATAAAATTCTTACTTTTTTCAATAGTATTTCTATCAAGTTTTACAATGGTATCTCGGCCATTAACGGTAAGACTCACTATGTTTGAATCTGCTAATATTTGGATATGCTTTCGAGCACCCTGCCTGCTAATCTCTAATCCTCTAGAAAGAGTTGATATTGTGTGCGGACCACGTGACAGACGTTCCACCATTGTAAGTCTGGTGGGTTCTCCTAGTGCACGGAATATCTCTGCTGCAGACATGTTTATGCTTCGTTTGTTACTTTTTCAAGACGATTCATCATATGTTCCCATCCTCCAGTATTATCCGTGAAGCATTTTTCTGCTACATCAGAGGGAAGGGAAGCAAACCCTGATTCCTTGACGGTGATTTTGGTACCATCTGATACTTCTTGTATAGAGAACTCAACCAATGTGTTTGGTACAGAGAGCACATGCTCAATACTGCCTACTGCACCGGGAACCCATCGATATGAAAAGTATTCATACGGTAGTGCTTTTTCAATGAGTACTCGTGCTCGGTGTTTTCCTCCATTAAAGACAAACACTGGTTCTTGCCCTACTTCTAGTGATCCTTCCTCTATCGCATCAGGGAACCACGAGACGATT
The DNA here is from genome assembly GCA_038251535.1 of Minisyncoccia bacterium. Taxonomy (GTDB): domain Bacteria; phylum Patescibacteriota; class Minisyncoccia; order Phycocordibacterales; family UBA9973; genus UBA4124. The sequence goes on along the minus strand of JBBSBF010000008.1, from coordinate 13,534 downwards.
TTGGTTGGGTCAGTAATAGCGGCGTAGACTTTTTCTTTTGATGCTTGTACTACTATTTCGCGAGTTATAACGTCTTGCATATTGTTCTTTAAGTTAATTGCTAAGGTGTGACTCAATAATCATATAACATAACTATATTTAATACAACCAAAAGGTTGCATATTATTGCTATCTTATTTATTTGAATAGTAATAAGTTCCAACCTTCTTTCAGTATCTGCAGTAAAAAACCCCGAGAAACTTTCCAGAGGTTTTTTGTTTTATTACCTAAGACTGTTGAGGGAATTTGGTTATATCCATATAAAATATCTCCCAAGTGTGTCCGTCCATATCCTCCAGTGTTCGTTGTTGCATGAACCCATAATCTCTCATTTCATTAGGTTCTGTTCCTCCGGCATTGAGGCCTTTGGTCATTACGCTGTTTACTTCATCCACGCTTTCAACAGAGAGAGAATAAAGCGCTGCTATGGTTGCTTTTGTATCTGCAAGTTGCTTTGCTGTAAAACTTGCAAACTTCTCGTGTGACAAAATCATGATAAAAATAGAATCGCTCCACACCATACACTTTCCTGAATCGTCTGAAAATTGTGGATTGTTTGTAAAACCTAGTGCACTATAAAAGTCCATGGACTTTGTTACATCTTTTACGGCTAAGTTAATGAAAATTTGTTTTGACATGCCCATGTTTTATCATTTTTTGATAGCGCTTGTCTACCTTTTGCGCTTGAAAAGGTTCCAACCCTCCAGAGGATGACGATTTCAAAAAGATTTTTCAAATCTAAGAAATCGTTGCCCTAAAGGACTGCATTTTCAAGAGACCTATCGGTCTAAGAAACTGGGAGCCCTGGGGGACGCCGATTTCAAGAGGTTTTTCAAACCTAAGAAATCGTTGCCCTAAAGGACTTTGTTTTCAACAAACCTTCGGTTTAAGAAATCGTTGCCCTAAAGGATTGCAGTTTTAACAGTTTCTTCGAAACTAAAAAACTGGGAACATCCTGCCACAGCGGCGGCAACGGCTTTTTGGTATAATTAAAATATGAAAGTCTTAAAGCAGATAACTGTCAGCCTTAGTCTCATAGGATATATAGTCCTTGCCGTATTCGGTCTTTTTGCTATGAGCTCTATGCACCATCACTCGATGACTTCGATGAGCAACTGTCCCTTCATGGTCGGAGAACAATCGCTGTGCACCATGAACTATGCTGAACATATAGGTGCGTGGCAAACTCTCAGCAATGGCCCATTGGTAAAAATCATGATGCTCGTACTTCCTGTACTTTTTGTTTTCTTCGTTTTCTACCTTCACCCACCAAACTTCGCTCGAAGTCGTTTATACAAAAGACCATTTCGTGAAAGCTCGATCACTGCGTTATTTTCTCAAGGAATACTTCACTCTAAAGCTCCATAGGAGACTATTAAATTCTTAACTATTAGAAATTTAATTTAAAATCATATGGAAAATAAAAACAACGTACTAGTGGTTGGAGGGATTGCGCTTATTGTCGGGCTGTTGTTCGGAGGGTATACACGAACAAACTCACTTCGCCCTTATGGAATGATGAGTAACTATACTAGCCCAACTCATATGATGCCAGACGGTACCATGATGGGAGAAGGATATGACGATGCGATGGACTCAATGATGGCAAATATGAACGCTGGACTCGAAGGCAAGGCGGGCGATGCATTTGATCAAGCTTTTCTCTCTGAAATGATAGTTCACCATCAGGGTGCAATCGACATGGCAACTCTTGCACTTACGAGCTCAAAACATCAAGAGATTAAAGACTTGGCTGCGGCAATCATTTCTGCTCAAGCAAAAGAGATTGCAGATATGAAATCGTGGCAAACGACATGGTATAAGAAATAATGTTGCAATAAAACCCCTCACCATGAGGGGTTTTATTGCACATAAATATTTAGTGTGTTTTTGGAAATCTCAGTAATCTCTGGAACCCTTTTCTATTTTCTTGAATACTTCTGATACGGTCTTACGTAAAACGGTGGATGTAAAAAGGTGTATACTTAGTTCATGAAAGGATATAACACCAACATCGAAAAAGACACACGAGAAAACACTAACTTTAGGAAGGTCCTCTATACTGCAGCACACAGCCAGCTCGTACTTATGAGTCTAAAGCCGCTTGAGGAGATAGGGCTTGAAACACACCCCGACAACGATCAGTTCTTTCGGTTTGAAGCAGGGCAAGGAAAAGTATCGATCGATGGCAATGAATACGCAGTATCTGACGGTGCTGCAGTGATTATTCCCGCGGGAGCTGTACACAACGTCATCAATAGCTCAGAAACAGAAGATCTAAAAATGTACACGATATATTCTCCCGCACATCACAAGGATGGTACGATCCACGCAACAAAAGCGGATGCAGTACACGACGATGAAGAGTTTGATGGAGTAACAACAGAGTAATACTCTATGACATACAACATCCATCCGATCTTTGTACACTTTCCAATTGCGATGCTCTGTATATATTCGATAATTAAAATTCTTCCATTTCAGAAATGGTTTCCCTCTGTTGCATGGAAAGACATCGAGCGCATCTTGTTGGTGGTTGGAGTGCTCGGTTCGTTTGCGGCATTGGCGACAGGAGATACTGCAGAGCATTTGGTCCATCCAAATCGTCAACTCGTAAATGTTCATGCGACTTTTGCAGCCCTCTCGACGTGGATGTACTCAGCCTTGCTCGTCGGAGAGATAGCATCAATAATAAATTCAAAAAATTTTCAATACAAAAAAGGACTTGAGTGGCTTGCCGTAGTTCTCAAGTCAGTTGAGCGCATACTGTGTAGTAAAGCTATTTCGCTTATTCTTGTTGTTGTGGGCTTCATTGCAATTTCTGTAACGGGAATGCTTGGTGGAGTTATTTCGTACGGTCTTTCCGCTGACCCCTTCACTCCGTTGTTGTTAAAAATAATGGGAATAACGATTAGTTAAAGTGTGTCGAGGATATTATACAAAGCCGGGAAAATAATCCGTCTTGATATGTGACTGATGGACTCCCAGATTTTCGAGAGTTATCAATATCCCTGATACAAGCGCAAGGGAACCCGAGATATAAAAGTACCGCTCTTTGTAGTCTGGCATTTCTTTCTTGATCATTGTTTCTGAAATGCGTCCAGTGTATCCACACCATCCAGTAGCTGCTGCATTGATATCAGTAAGTGTGTAGACTGTTTTCATTCCGAGGTATTCCCGTGCGTCTTCAAAGACGTCAGTATAGATAATATCGTGTATAGATTTTCCAGTATAAAATAAAACCGCACTTCGATCGTCGTTTGTATCGACAAGCTTTTTTACCATACTTCGAAATGGGGTAATGCCAATACCACCTGCGATAAACGCTAGCTTTTTAGATTTGTTTCTTGGCAAAACGAAATCTCCAGAAAGTTGTGCGGCTGTGACCGTACCGGTGATCTTCATAGTGAGCAATTCTTTTTTGAATGCACTGATCGGGTGTTGTAGTCGAATGCCGATCCGTATTTCTCGTTCGCTCGGAGACGATGCAATCGTGAGATATCGACGGTTACCTTTCATGTTGAAGGCAACATTTCCAACTGTCCACTCGAGGTATTGACCTGCGCGGAACGTAAATTTTTTATTTGCAGTAAATACAAAATCATAGAGGTCATCTGAGAGTTTAATTTTTTCTTTTAGGGTAAGTAGTAGTTTTTGTTTTGGACTTACGATGTAGACAAAGATATTGCCGATGACGAGGGCGAGTTCTGGTGCAAGGTATAGAGATCCAATATGGATAAACGGTAGGACGAGAATACCCATAAGGATACCGTAGATGATTTGTAGTCTCCGGGTTGGTGGAGTCGTCAGTGGTTCGGTCAACATGACTGTCGCGAGAAATAGTAGTCCAGAACTAACAATGGTTTGTTTGAGAAATAGAAGAATACTTAATCCTGAGATAGCATAAAATCCAACTCCAACAACGATAGTGGTTACAATAAAACTCCAGACCATATCTTGTCGAGCAATCTTTCGTACCAAAAGGTATCCGCCAATCGCAACAAACGGTACCATAACTGCAGTACCTATCCACCACGACGCCGATAGTCCAAAAAAACTCGTTATCAGTATGGCTACTGCTGCAGGGTTAAAGACATGTTTGCTATGAATTGCCAAAATATATTTTGAGCCCATTGCGATCATTGCAACTGCAACAAGGCTACCTAGACCCCCGACCGATACTGCTGGCGTTACGATCAGGGTAAGTATGAGACCGGTGATGTATGCCGACTCGTGATTTACGATCGCACCAAAGGCCCATGCAAAGAGCTCGTTTGATATCCAAGAGATAAGTACTAAAAAGATTCCCGAGAGAAAAATGGTACTTCCGCTATAAGGAAGTACGCCAATAAAGCCCAGCAGAACTGCGGTGATCCACAGAAAGATGAGCACATAGAGTGTTATGCGATACATTGGGATTTTGTTGAGGATGCGATCAATAAAAGTAGTCATATGATTTATATAACGTAAGAATTAAAATTGGTGGTGTATGTTGCGCGACCATTGATATCTATGGCGTACCCTTCAAAGCCGTCGAGGGATTCGATAAAATAAATACCCTGAATTCCCATTGCAAACGCAGCGGTAGCAAATCGATCAGCTTCGTATACGTTGGGGCCGATAACTGAAATACTCACAACTTCACAGAGCTTTTCAATAGTGTCGTGTGGGTTATAGATATGCGAGCCACGAATATACGTCCCTGACGTTGCGATGCCGAGGTTAGAAAGCTCTACTCGTTTGATGATTTCACTTGGGTTGAAAGGATTGCGAATGCCGATTTTCCATGGTTCATGTTTTGTGTTAGTTCCAAAGGCTTCGATATCTCCTCCGGCATCGATATAAAAGTTTGAAACACCGCGTTTCTTCAAAAGCTTGCCCGCGTTGTGAATGGCCCAACCTTTCACTATCCCTGATGGATCGATCCATCCGTTCGGATTTTTGATATCAAAAAAACCCGCAGTCAGTTCTTTGGTTTGTGTGGCGAGCTTAAATACTTCAGACATTTCTTTACTCTGTTCGTTACTGCTGATTTCGCATCGGTTGATTTGCATGATTTCGCTATCATGTTTGTACGTACTAAAACGTCTGTCGATTGCATCAAAGTATGCAAATACCACATCAAGATCGCTCGAGGAAGTATGTGCCCCAACAACCTCAATCGTTATCGGCATACCCATAATGTCTATTCGAGTTTGTTTCATACTGTTATGCTTTTGCTTGAGAAATAGCAGATGCAAGCGACTGTTTGTACGCCGCACTGGTATAGGTCGCACCACTGACTGCATTGATGTCTGCAGTCTGTGATGAGACAGCTTCTGACTGTAATACCGGAAGCGCGTGATTGTTTATGGATATAGATTGACGTCGATTGCCGGGGGACTGGAGAGTGGAAACGTTGGTAATGACGCCTCTGCTGACTGCAACTTTTACTTGCACGTTTCCATAGTATGCATCAATAGTTTTTCCAGTATAGACGCCGTCTTTGTATCCACTCATTGATGTCGATACTAGGCTTACTGTCGTCGTCGTTGGTTTGGTTAATACTGGCGTAGTCTTTGATACCGCTGTTGCCTTCGCCAAAGACCCCGAGGTCTCGATAGTCGGAGTTACCGGTGCAGTGTTTTCTACAACTATTGGTATAGGAGTACTGCTTGGCATATGTTGATATGCTGCATATACGCCAAATAGCCCAATCATGAACACCGTGGTTACATATTTTTTTACCCTATGCTTCATACAAGATACTATACAAATAAACTTATGAATAAATCATGAAACGCACACAACGCCTATAGTAAAGTTGACTTTACGTCTCACTCTACGATAGAGTACGTGCATGTCGAAGCAGACACAACAGCAATTACAAAATAATGTCTATACAGAGAGACTCGCAGCAAACCTGACCCAAGAAGATTTGGCGCAAGCAATTGGTGTGACGCGCCAGACGATCATCGCGATCGAAAAGGGAAACTACACACCCTCAGTTGCACTTGCACTCGCAGTTGCCCGTGTATTCAAGACGACTGTCGAGTCTCTTTTTTGGTATGATTAATATGATGGCCTCAATTTCTAAAAAAGAATTATCACTCTCAATCGTACTGGTTGTCCTTGTCGGTATGTTGTGCAATCCGTTTGGTATATTTATGCCGACGATGTGGCAGATGCTCGTGCTTGCGCTCCTCGTCGTACTCGTCGGGCTCTTTGCAGGTCTCGTCGTATACGAATCAGTCACCGACGAACGCGAGCAGTCGCATCGCGACAGAGCGGGAAGAGTAGGATATACCGCGGGGCTCTTAGTCATACTCCTTGGTATTGTCGTGCAATCCCTCAAACATGTCGCGGTAGATGGATGGCTATTGGCGGCACTTGTCGTTTTGGTTATCTTTAAAATAGCTGCTCGTGTATATAACAGAAGGTTTCATTAGGCGATTCAGATTTACTCTGAGGCAGTATATGCGTTTTCGAGCGTAGCAATATCAAACTTTTTCATCTTCAGAAATGCGGCCGTTACTCGAGCCACCTGCTCCTTAGTGCCATTGGTCATCATATCGTCCATTTGCGTTGGGACGATCTGCCACGAAACTCCATAGATGTCTTTGCACCATCCGCATTGCTCTGCTTGAGGTACTGCAGATAGTTTTTCCCAATACTGGTCTAACTCTTCTTGGGTGTCACATTTGATGATAAAAGAAATGGCTTCGTTGAAAGTAAACGTGTGCGGTCCACTACTATCCATTGCCATAAACGCTAAACCGTTGAGTGTAAAGCGGGCGTGTTTGATGAACGATTCTTTGTCGCCCTCACCTTTTTCATAGTGCACGACCATGTCTGTTTTTGAATCGGGAAAGATGTTCGTGTATGTGGTGATTGCATCTTGTGCCTTACCTGCGACATCTTGAGTAAACATCATCATCGGAGTAATTTTTTGACCAGTTTGATGATGTTCGCTCATGGATAGCTGCCATGAGAGACCGTATTTGTCTTGTAGCCATCCATATTTTTTTGCCCACGGATACTCGTTGTATTCCATGAGTACGGTGCCACCGTCGACGAGCTTGTTCCATACTGCATCAATCTCTTCTTGCGTATCAAAAGTAACAAACAATGAAATTGAAGGATTAAGTTTGAAATAAGGCCCCGCACTAATCGCCATAAAGTTTTGTCCAGCCAGAGTAAATGAAACGATGGCAGTGTCTCCCGAAGGAGTGTTGGGAATCGTGACTGTGTTTTTTATTTGTGAATCCGGAAAGAGCGAAGTATAAAGCTCTGTTGCGGCTACTGCTTCTGTGTCAAACCAAAGATGAGGAATTATTTTTTTCATAGGTGCTTGTTTTTGCAATACTGTTACTTATTACTTGTATCTATAAAGCATAACATTTTTAAAAAAAAGCTAAAACGTGGTATACTCAAGCATATGAAATCTATAAAAATGATAAAAAACGATACTTTTTTTACCATAGGGTTAGCTATTGTTGTCTTTGCCTTTATTATCGCGGTTGCGTTTTTTATATCCGCACACGATTTTTCAAAACAAGGCTCGTATGTAGAGGTCAAGGGTCTTTCAGAAAAGATTGTCAAAGCAGACACTGCCATTTGGTCTATGAGCTTTGAAGTAAAATCAAACACGATCGATGGATTGTATGCAGAAACACAGAGAAACATTAGTGCTGTTAAAACCTTTTTGACCAAAAGGGGTTTTGACGCTACTGAGATCAATGTTGCGCCAGTCAATATTTATCAGGACACCTACAAAGACGCAGCATTTCGTTACAACTCCAACAACCAAATCTCTGTGTATACAAAAAAGGTAGACTTGGCACGATCCACTTCAAATGAAGCGCTGCTTTTGGTGAAAGAGGGAGTAGTCCTTAGTCAAAACAATATTACCTTTGAGTTTTCTGACCTCAATAGTATCAAGCCCGATATGCTCGCCGAGGCGATTAAAAATGCTCGAGATACTGCAGCACAGTTTGCAAAAAACTCCGGAGCCTCTGTTGGAAGTGTTACTCGAGGCAATCAAGGTGTGTTTGATATCACCGACAAAGATCCAGCTTCTCCTGAATACAAAAAGATACGACTCGTCTCAACGCTACGATTTCTTTTGAAATAAAAAAGTTATGCACCATACCAATGTAAAGTTAACTTGACATACGGACAGGCTACTACTACACTGGGAACATGCAACAACAAACCACTACACATCCGCGCGATTGGAATATATTTTATTCGAGTTTATTTTTTGTATTGGGATTCTCTTTGGTCTTTGCGCTTGTTGGAGTACTGCTTCAAACAGTACTCTCTCATGTGGGAGCACAAGCGCAGGTATGGCTTGGTCGGGTAGGGGGAGTGATTATTATTTTGTTTGGATTATTTTTGCTTGGTATTATCAAACCAGCGTTTTTAAATACGACACATACGTTTGCGGTTAAAAAACGTTTCAAGTCTCATTTTGTTACCTCATTTATATTTGGCGCGGCATTTGCAGTCGGGTGGACGCCGTGCGTGACCGCAGCCCTTGGTGCCATACTTGGGCTCGCAACTGCACAGCCGGGGAGCGCATTTATTTTACTCTTTGCGTACACGATGGGTCTCGGAGTACCGTTCCTTTTGGTAGGATTGTTTACTGAAAAGGCAAATGTTTTGATTACTCGTGGCGGCAAGGCAATCGAAATCTTTCAAAAAATATTTGCTGTCGTATTGGTTGCACTTGGGATACTGATATTTGTGGGAGAGTTGTCAAAGATTGCAAACTTTGAATTTCTGACCAAGGCACTACTTCATTTGAACGCTGGGTACTCTGGAGGTGCAACTATTGCATCACTATCACTATTTAATATAACCATATCGTTCATTGCGGGGCTTGCCTCGTTTTTGAGTCCTTGCGTGTTACCGATTATTCCGGGATTTCTGTCGTACCTCGCATCGACTGCGACGGTCAAAAAATCTATTATCAACCAAGTGTAATCCTCATTATGAAAAAAAATACTATTACGTTATTTGTCGCTATTGTTATTATCGTTACCGCAATTTGGTTTCTTCAGTCTAAAAAAGTAAAAAATAGTGGCACGACTGATGCAGTCACGATTATCCCTCGAGATCAAACAACGACTGCGTCTGATGACACACCGCTGATGACGGATACAAAAGGTGAAGGTACCACAGGATCGGCTGTAGACATTTCTCCGACAAGTTCAACAACCGCATCATTTACAAAACTCACCACGGCACAAAAAGCTGCAAAGTATACCTTGGCAAAAGAAATCACTACGCCCGATGGTTTTATCAACACCAACAATCAGCCCGTAAAGATCCAAGACTATATTGGAAAAAAAGTAGTATTGATCGATTTTTGGACGTACAGTTGTATCAACTGCCAACGAACGACACCGTATCTCAATGGGTGGTATACGAAATACGAAGACAAAGGACTGGTGATTATCGGGATACATACTCCAGAGTTTGATTTCGAAAAAAATTATGACAACGTCAAAGCAGCGGTAGGACGTGAAGGCATACGTTATCCTGTTGTGTTGGATAATGATTATTCGACTTGGAATGCGTATGAAAATAGATTTTGGCCACGCAAGTATTTGATCGACATTGATGGATATGTTGTCTATGACCATATTGGAGAAGGTGGCTATACCGAAACCGAGAGAGAAATCCAAAAAGCATTAGCGGAGCGACAGAGTGTACTTGGACTACATCAAACTATCGACACCAGCGTTTATAATCCGAGCGATGCAGTAGCACTCGATGCTTCAAAAGTGCAAAGTCCTGAGACGTACTTCGGAGCGCTTCGAAATGAACACCTCGGTAATGGCAAGGCTGGTGCGATAGCAACACAGACGTTCACGCTCCCCGTAACAATTGCTGCAAATACACTTTATCTGGATGGTTCGTGGGATATACAAGCAGAGTCCGCCAAAAGTACGACCGCTCAAAGCAAAATCGTCTATACGTACAACGCAAAAGACATATACCTTGTCGCAAGTTCAGATACTGGAGTAAAAGTCACCATAAAAGAAGATGGCAAGGTCGTTACCACTGATAGAGGTGCGGATGTATCTGCCGACGGGACGCTCGTTATTAAAGAAAATCGGCTGTATAAACTCATCCAAAGCAAGGATTATGGGGTACACACCATAGAAATCACGATTGAAACCCCGGGACTTACTGCGTTTGCATTTACCTTTGGATAAACAGGTACCGTAAGGGTGTAAAAATAACACGAGTAAAGATACAGTATGGTGTTATTTTTATTCCTGCATGTTACTATATATAGAGTAACTATTTATTAAGTCTATAAGGTATCCATCCACGCTTTATGAAACAACTGCATCAACGTCTGGAAGAAAAGATTGCCTGGTATCGTTCATGGCATCGCAATCCTCGACATCGAGTTATCCATTATGGATTTGCGATTATCTTTCTTGTTGCTGTTACAGGATTTATTTTTTCTACCGGTTCTTCCAATGCAGTAAACGATGGATCGTTTTCCTTCAATGTCACTTCAGCTGCACCACGGACGAGTGCTGGAGTATTTAAGAAGGATGGTACGTTGGTGCGCACGCTCTGGGCTGACAAAGTATATGCACCGGGAACGTATACTCAATACTGGGATGGGAAGGATGACTATGGAAATACTCTTTCAAAACCTGACTCTCTCTATGATGTAAAGGTGCTTACCAACAATGTCCAATACACATGGGAGGGTGTTGTGGGCAACACTTCAACGGCACAAAGTGGCACCGCTGTACACAAAGGGTACTATACGTCGATGACCGGCATGGCAATTGTTGGAAATACTGCATACTACACAACGGGATACTCAGAGAGGTTTCCGAGTCAAGCAAAGTTTGATACGAGTAACCCACAAACAAGAATAAATCTCAATGGATTTGGCGGAGATATATCTACCATGCAAGCTGACTTTGTTGCTTCTGATGGCGTGAACGTATTTTGGGCTGGATACAATGCCAACAGTCGTACTACTGCAGCGAGTATGGTGGTCGCTACTACACTGGCAAACGATGCACAATATTCTTTTGGTGCCAATGGATCATCATATCAACTTGCAGGTATTGGAAACCCAAAGACCTATTCATCAGTCATCGATAAACTCACGACTGGTGGCACAACGGCGCAGCCGAGTGGACTTGCAGTACAACAAAATGGAGTAGGTCAATACTTGTTTGTTGCTCACGGGGGCTTGAATCAATTAAAAGTTTTCAATAGACAAACTGGAGCACTAGTGCAAACACTTTCTTATACAAATCCAAGATATCTCTCAGTTGATGGCACAGATTTGTGGATGGTCACCAGTACCAACACTATTGCAAAATACCCTATCAATACCAATGGAACACTCGGCTCTCCAAGTCTAACAGTCTCGAGTGTCACTACACCTGGTGCGATACAATCAAATGGTTCTGGGACACTTGCAGTCATCGATCAGTCAAAACAAGTAGTTAGATTTTTCAATACATCCACTGGTTCAGAAAGCTCACCATTAGGAACAACGGGCGGATACGCGACGAGTCCCGATGTCACAAATACAAAGTTCTTTTTTAATGACTTGCGTGGAAACACCTACGGATTTCTCTCCTATGCCCCAGACAGAAGCTTTTGGGTAGGAGATACGGGCAACTATCGCGAACTCCATTTTGATGCAAACAAAAACTATATTGACTATATTATGTCACTCGGAGTTACGTACTCAGCCACTGTTGATCCAAACAATATTACTCGAGCATTTGCAAATTATCTCGAATTTGCAATCGATTACTCCAAACCATTGACGGGCAGTAGTGGGTGGAAGCTTGCAAAAAACTGGGGGTACAATAGTACTGCAAATACTAGTACCAGAAGATTGTTGAACGTGGTAACACTAAGCAATGGCAGAACATATGGGCACGATTTTGGACCTGGAGGAGGATTAGTCGAGCTTTCTGCAACAGGATTGCGATCAACAGGAGCTTCTATTGGAAATGGTTTGATGAACACCGACGGCTCATTAACCAAGTGGACAGGTGGGGATGGTATCAATCAAAGTATTACCTTGCTCAAGCATCCATTGACAGGCTTTGATGCTTCGGGTAATCCACAATGGAGTGCAACTGGTACCGTACTTGCAACAACTCCTCCACAAACAAGCACAGTTTCTCAACCTATTGAAAGACCTTCCTTAGTTTCCCCTCAGTCGTACAATTTTGTGACAAGTTCTGGTAAGGCAATTTTTTATGTTCCACAAACAACCTACAATGGGACAGGCGGACCCTTATCGTATAGCGGGTATCACTTAGGTGCTATCAAACTAGGAGCAAGTAGCTGGACATGGGAGACACAAAAAGCAAATACCACAAGTTATGCTGGTAATTTCCCCGAAGCAGATATTTTCGAAATTGGTAACGGTGTTAACCAGTTTGCGGGAAGTAATGTGAATGTTGTTGATAATAATATTTTCACTGGCTATCATGGAGAATTTTGGAAGAATGGGCAGACCAATTATTACAATCATTACAATGACGACGGATTGGCGGTAGGGCAGTTTGGAACTGATTTCTTTAAAATATCCGGAAATAAAAATGTGTACCCACCCGCACCGATTGGTTTTGCAGGAAATGCACTCAGTCCAGTCGTCGTAAAAGATTCAAATGGCAATATGTACCTCTATCATGGGGATGAGAGTTATCATGCAGGCTTACATCGATGGAAAATATCGAACCTCGCCTCTATCGCAGAACAAACTTTTTCAATCGCATTTCCAGGCACCACTCCACCAATCGACAATACGAACCCTACTGTTTCTTTCACTATTCCTGCAAACAATGCGACCCTCTCAGGAACCGTCGCATTGAATGCAACAGCGAGCGACAATGTTGGCGTTACAAAAGTAGATTTTGCAGTAGATAACAACCTTATCTTTAGCGACGCAACCAGTCCGTATAGTACCTCTCTCGATACAACTGCGTTCTCAAACGGCGCTCATGTATTCAAAGCTACTGCATTTGACGCAGCGGGTAATCAAGCGACGAGTACACTGAACGTGACTATTTCAAATAGCCCGACGGGAGATACGGTTGCACCAACAGTTTCAATAACTAGTCCTACTGGTGGTACCGTGTCAGGCACTATCAGTATCTCTGCGACTGCAGGAGATAATGTTGGAGTGAGTAGAGTTCAGTTTGATGTTGATGGCAATCTCATCACGAGTGATACAACAAGTCCATATACTACATCACTCAATACGACAACCGTAAGTGACGGACTTCACTCTATCAATGCAACTGCATTTGATGCAGCAGGAAACAACACTACCGCTACGGTTATCATCACTGTCGCCAATCCAGTCCTCGACACCACCAAACCAACTATCTCAATCACGAGCCCTACAAACAACACAACGGTCACTGGTACGGTAGCCTTTGTTGCAACGGCAAATGACAATGTTGGTGTCACTAAAGTTGAGTTCTATCAAGACAATATATTG
>JBBSBF010000007.1:0-30588 GCA_038251535.1 Minisyncoccia bacterium | reverse complement strand
GAACCCAGTGGATCACCCATACGGAGGAGGTGAGGGCCAACAGGGCCGCGGTACGAAGCGTCCAAAGACCATGTGGGGCAAGGTCACGGGAGGCAGGAAGACTCGCACTCCCAAGAAATACTCCAACCAAAACGTCATTACTCGACGCAAAACTGGGAAGCGATAGTTCGACAAGCTCACTAATAGTAACTCAAAATTTTTTACAAAGAAAAACCATCCGAAAGGGCGGTTTTTTGATTGTGTTGACAAAAATCGATTTATAAGTAGTATTGAAAAAAACTCCTAACCAATAAAATATATACTCATGAATAGAGATAATAGAAATATCCACATTCCATTTTTTCGAAATCTTGTCACGCAACATGCATCAGATCTTTCAAAAAAAATTCCACAATTCGCTACACTTTTTAACGCAAACAGAACCCCAACGGATGATGAATTTAACATGCTTTTGCAGGAATTCAAACACATTGAAAATATAGAAGATAAGCTTAAAGCATGGAAAAAATCGGTCAAAATGTCGGTTACGGCAAAAAAGAAAAAGAGTAAAAAGCGTAGGAAAGATACTACTGCGCAACAGCCTTCACTTGCTAAAGCCAAGATAATCAATGGATTTAAAAAACCGATTTTAAAAAAACTAAAAGAGAACAGCACGATCTCGCCCGGAGAAATTGCAATTGCAATTTCTAGGATAGTAATGCCGGAAGAATTACTAGGTAAATTGGTTCATGAAATTGACAACTACAAATTTTGAATCTACGTGTAAAAGTCAGAGGCACCATAACGGTGCCTTTTTTTGTTATACTACCCACATGGAAAAAACCTCAGAAAAGAAACCATTTACCGTTAGGGCTCGAGCGCAGAGTTTCAGATACGCATTGCGGGGGATTGGGATCATATTCAAGACCCAGCACAATGCGTGGTTGCACGGAGTTTCAACGGTCATCGTTGTTGTACTAGGATTTTGGCTCCATATCAGTGAAGTCGAATGGGCAGTTATACTGCTCTCTGTTACAAGTGTCCTCGCCGCAGAGGCCTTTAACACTGCCGTTGAGATCGATATCAACCTCACGAGCCCTGATTTTCATCCGTTTGCTCGAGATACTAAAGATGTGGCTTCTGGAGCAGTCCTCATCACTGCTCTCGGCGCTGCCCTTGTCGGGATTGTCATCTTTATACCCAAAGTCCTTTTTCTTTTGGTTTAGCGATACATTGCTTCAAAAGTGATGTTTGACATTGCCACTGTATTTGCTACTATAGACCCGGCTCTACGAGCTTCTTTTTTTCTCAACACTATGACTCGATCACTTGCAAAAGGTCCGTATATCGACCCAAAATTATTACTCAAAATCAAAGGGAAGCAACCGCAAACAGCGGGGGTGATTAAGACATGGGCACGGGCAAGTCAAATAGCCCCAGAAATGGTAGGATATACGTTCGGCGTCCATAATGGAAAGGCACATCTCGAAGTATTGGTTACCGAAGACATGGTCGGACATCGGTTGGGTGAATTTTCACCAACACGCAAGTTTACTCGTCACGGCGGTAAAATGCAGAAGGACATTGACCTAAAGAAAAAAGAAGCTGAAATCACCGCAGCAAAGTCAGCAAAGGCGACTGTGGTAGATACGAAAAAGAAATAATCTAACGCCTATATCATGAAAGCAACCCTCACCAACTATCGTCAATCACCGCGCAAAGTTCGTCTCATTACCGAGGCGATCAAGGGCAAAAGTCTTGCAGACGCTGATGTGACACTCGCGTATATGGTCAAAAGAGGCGCGCTTCCGATACAAAAGCTCGTAAAAAGTGCCGCAGCAAATGCAGCACTCCTCGGTGCCGATGTTGATACCTTGATGATCAAAAATATCGAAGTAAACAAAGGGTTGGTACTCAAACGCTCAATGCCGCGCGCAATGGGAGTTGCGAAACCTATCAACAAGCGCTCAAGTCACGTTACGGTCACATTGAGTCAGATCGCCATTAAAAGTAAAAAACCCCACGCCGCTAAAGCTCCGCGGGGCAAGTAATAATATGTCAAAAGTAGTCCACCCATATGCCCATAGACTTGTCATCCTTCGCGATTGGAAATCACGATGGTTTGCAACAGATGCACAGTACGTCGAAAACCTCAGGGTTGATGTCACCGTGCGTGAGTATCTCGAAAAGCGTTTGCGGGGATCGTATTTGTCGAGTGTTGATATCGAACGAAGCCAAAAGGCGATCCGGATCATCTTGCGTACCTCTCGTCCAGGTATGATCATTGGACGTAGTGGGGAAGGCGCGACAAAGCTCAAGGCTGACCTTGTCAAGGAGCTCAAGCGAGCAAAGCTCAACGTGACCGAAGACATAAAGCTTGAAATCACCGAAGTCCCAACTCCTGACGCAGATGCAAAACTCGTCTCATTTATGATTGCAGAAGGACTCGAAAAGCGATTGCCATACCGACGAGTTATGAAGCAGCTCATCGAAAAGGTCATGGCAGTGCGAGGAGTACAAGGAGTGAAGTTTTATCTCGGGGGTCGTCTCGGTGGAGCTGAAATTTCTCGAAGCGAAGTGTTGAAACGCGGATCTATCCCATTGCAGACATTTCGTGCGGATATTGATTTTGCACGTGAGCGAGCAAACCTTGCCTACGGCGTTATCGGTATCAAGGTATGGATTTACAAAGGCGAAGTCTTCGAAAAAAGCGAAACAAAATAATGTAACGAAAACATCATGTTATTCCCGAAAAAAGTAAAATTTAGAAAGTGGCAAAAGAAACGTACCAACATGGAGGGACGAGTTGAAACACGTGGTACGGTCGTTTCATTTGGTTCATATGGTCTCAAAACAGAAAGTTTGGGTCGTATCACCAGTAACCAGATAGAAGCAGCTCGAAAGGCAGCGTCTCGACATTTGACCAAGGTAGGACGTATGTGGATCCGAGTATTTCCTGATCGGCCAATTACTTCAAAACCAGCCGAAGTACCCATGGGTGGAGGTAAGGGCGATCTCGATGGATACTGCATGGAAGTGCTTCCTGGACGTATCATATTTGAAGTCGATGGCGTCGAAGAGTCAGTTGCTCGAGAGGCGCTTCGAAAGGCGAGCACAAAGCTTCCACTCAAAACACGTATCGTAGGACGAATATAACAACATATGAAGAAAATTTCTTACACAAATAAATCAGCCGAAGAGCTACGAAGCGAACTTTCGACTCTTCGTCACACGCTCTACGATACCGTCACCAAGTCTCAAAAAGGTAAAAATAGCGCCACGTATCATCAGACTCGCAAAAACATCGCTCGGGTACAAACTGCGATCAACGCCCCAGGTCTTGCTGACTCGACAAAGCTCGAAAAATAAGTAATATAAGTATCTACCTATGAAAAGCCCTACTACTACCAACAAAATACTCAAAGGCATCGTTGTCTCAGACAAAATGCAAAAAACAGTGATTGTATCGGTCACTCGCTTTGTGAAGCACCCAAAGTATCAGAAATTCTTGAAAATAACCAAGAAATTTAAGGCACATGACGAAACCAACAGTGCAAAGGTAGGAAGTACGGTGAGTTTGCGCCAGACACGACCACTGTCCAAGGACAAGCGTTTTGAAGTAATAACAGAACCTGTAGTTTAATTATATGTTACAAGACGGATCAATCGTAAAAATCACAGATAACGCCGGCGGAAAGCAGGGTAAGATATTTAAAGTGCTCGGCGGTTCAAAGCGACGCTATGCCGGTATTGGCGACGTCGTCGTGCTTTCAGTCAAAGTTGCAGAACCTCGAAAGGCAGTGAAAAAGAAAGACGTCGTGTACGCAGTTGTGGTGAGACAGCGCAATGCATTTCGACGCAAAGATGGTTCGTACATCCGTTTTGATGATAACGCAGTGGTGATCATTGAAAAAGGTAAAAAAGAGCCAAAGGCAGGGCGAATCTTTGGACCAATCCCTCGTGAGATTGGTGAGCTCGGATATCAAAAGATCGCATCCCTTGCCCCAGAAGTCCTCTAACGATCATAGAAATAACACAACAATATGAAAATCAAAAAAGGAGACAACGTCATAGTCATCACAGGAAAGCACAAAGGTGCGACGGGCAAAGTGAGTGCCTTTTCAGGGGACCGTGTACGAGTCGATGGTGTAAACAAGATCAAGCATCACATTAAACCAAAGACAAAATCAGAAAAAGGAAGTATCGTCGAACGCGAAGCAATGCTCCACGTATCAAATATCATGATCACAAGTGACGGAAAGCGCAGTCGTATCGGGACAAAGACTGTGGGAGACAGCCGCGTTCGTGTCGCAAAAAAAACTGGCATTGAGCTGAAATAATTTTATATACATATATGCAACTAACGAAACAAAAACAAGATACTACATACGAAACGCTGAAAACATTTGGTTACAAGGCGCGTCTTGCTGCACCTCGATTGGTCAAAATCGTTGTTTCAAGTGGTACGGGGAGCGGTATGAAAAAAGATCGAGAAAAAAACAACACGATCGTTGACCGCTTGACCAAGATTACTGGCCAAAAGCCGACACTCCGTGTTGCCAAAAAGAGCGTGGCGAGTTTCAAAGTTCGTGAAGGGGATCCGATCGGTGTATCAGTGACGCTTCGAGGTGCTCGTATGCAGCATTTCTTGGATAAGTTGATCAACATCGCCATCCCTCGTACCAAGGACTTCCGTGGTATCGAGCGAAAGGGAGTTGATACGATTGGCAACATGACGATCGGTATCAAGGAACACTCTATATTTCCTGAAACGTCTGACGAAGATCTCCGCGACGTGTTTGGCTTTGCGATCACCCTTGTCTCTACTGCAAAGACGAGAGCTGAAGCACTCGCATTTTTCGAACACCTCGGCATTCCGTTTAAGAAGGAGGAAGCAAAGAAATAAGGATACAAGGACACTTTTTTACACCCAAACACCCGCTCATAAGGCGGGTGTTTGACATTTGTGGTGTATCGACTACGCTATGTATAAAAATATTTATATGGAATATCAATATATTACTGCAATCATACTTGTATTTGCGTTGGTGTTATTTGCAATAGGCACCTACAGAGATACCAAAGAGAAAATGTCCAATCTGCGAAAATATGGGAGACGAAGCAAAAGAGATTAAATGGGTGATAGCCGAATATTTGTTGGCTATTTTTATTGGTTGACTCTAATGCTAGATTCTGTTACGATACCCCAGTTCTTCGGCAATCCACGATTCTCTCTTTGAACTCTATATATTTGTAGAAATCAAAGAAATTAGCGTGTGATATTGCGTCGGACATTTCCTCAGATATGGCAAAAACATCCGTTATAGCACGGTCAAAAAAAACACCAAAATTTAGCACACGACAAGTAAATCGGTGTTTTCGGTGTGGTCGACGACATGGGTATATGCGAGACTTCGGTCTTTGCCGTATTTGCTTCCGTGAGCTCGCTAACGAAGGAATGATTCCAGGTATCAGAAAGAGTTCATGGTAGTTCGACAAGCTCACCACCAATAATCAATTGTATGACAACCGATCCAATCGCAAACATGATAACAAGTATAAGAAACGGTGCACTCGTCTCAAAGGCTAGTGTCGTGGTTCCGTTTTCAAAGCTCAAGTACGCGATTGCGCAGTCTCTGAGAGATCATGGGTATGTGACCGATGTTT
Source organism: Minisyncoccia bacterium (assembly GCA_038251535.1). Taxonomy (GTDB): domain Bacteria; phylum Patescibacteriota; class Minisyncoccia; order Phycocordibacterales; family UBA9973; genus UBA4124. The sequence continues at coordinate 24,942 of JBBSBF010000007.1, read as the reverse complement.
CAAAAAAGACCATCAAGAAAAATATCCCGATACTTGAAATTGCGCTTGCATATGATGCAAAGGGACCAAAGATCCATGACATCAAGCGTATGAGTAAGCCATCTCGTCGTACCTATCTGGGTGTGCACGATATTCATTCCGTTAAAAACGGACATGGTATGGTTATATTGTCGACCCCAAAGGGGATATTGAACGACAAGCAAGCCCGCAAAGAAATGGTCGGCGGAGAAGCGTTGTTTATGATTTGGTAATATATATATGAGTAGAATTGGAAAACAACAACTACATATCCCTCCTCAGACGACCGTATCATACGTCGATGGGCTTCTTACCGTAAAAGGTCCAGGAGGTACACTCGAGAGAACATTCAAGGATGTCGTCGAGATAATGATTGAAGACAACACCGTTCGTTTTGCACAAAAGGGTGATGATCCATTTGCTCGAGCGATTTGGGGTACGTACGCTTCTCACGTTAAAAACATGATTGCAGGAGTACATACTCCATATGTAAAAAAGCTGATCTTGGATGGTGTTGGATTTAAAAGCGAGGTGAAGACAGGCGGTAACGGTAGTGATTTGCATCTCGCACTCGGTTTCTCACACCCTGTCGTCGTTGCTATCCCTTCCGAGCTTACGGTAACAGCAGAAAAAAACAATGTGACGATTACTGGTATCGACAAAGAACTCGTCGGGCAATTTGCAGCAAAGGTTCGAGCACTAAAAAAGCCAGAACCATATAAAGGTAAAGGATTTCATTACCATGACGAAGTGATTCGTCGTAAGGCAGGTAAAAAGACCGCATAAACATATATGTCACAAGCAACCCCACAACAGAAAAGAATCAGAAGCAAGCGAAAGATCCGTGCCATTATTTCGGGTACTGCTTCGCGCCCTCGTCTTTCACTCTTTCGTTCAAACAACTTTATCTATGCACAGTTGATCGACGATGTGACGCAAACCACCATCGCCGCAGTCAGTGACAAGAGTGAAAAAAAGGGAACCAAGGTCGAACGTGCTCAATCTGCAGGAGCTTCTATTGCCACAAAGGCAAAAGCAAAGGGCGTCTCTGCGGTGGTATTTGACCGTAATGGATTCAAATACGCAGGGAGGGTAAAGGCGTTTGCAGATGCAGCGCGAACCGCCGGACTTAATTTTTAATACTATGACTACCCCAACAAAAACAACAGAAAAGCCAGCATTTAGTAGACCACCTCGTCGTGAAGGGAAGTCTTTTGCCGATCGAGTAAAAGATGTTGATCAAAAGATACTCGACATCAGACGCGTGACTCGTGTCGTTGCCGGAGGTCGCCGTATGAGCTTTGCGGTTTCAATGATTATCGGAGATAAAAATGGTGTTGTTGGACTTGGTACAGGAAAGGGAAATGACACAGCACTTGCCATCGCAAAGGCGATCAAGCATGCGAAAAAGAATGCAATAAAAATCAAGCGAACTGAAAAAAATTCAATACCACATAGCATAAACGCAAAGTATTGTTCATCTAAAGTTATGCTTTTCCCAAATCCGGGTAAGGGGCTCGTCGTCGGAGCTGCGCTTCGTGATATCATGATTATAGCGGGTATGAAAGATGTATCGGGGAAAGTTATATCAGGAAGTAAAAACAAACTCAACACTGCTCGCGCTTGTATGCAAGCACTTGGGTCGATCAGTACACCGTATATTTTTGGAGCTAAGGTAGAACCTAAAGTAGGTACACCAGAGGGAGGAGCTAAATAAACTGTATGATTGAATTAAAGAGGAACATCAAAAATAAGAAATCAAAGCTCGTTGGACGAGGTTCAAAACGCGGCAAAACATCTGGTCGTGGTACAAAAGGTCAGCGAGCTCGAGCGGGGCACAAGATTCGTCCTGAGATCAGAGATACGATAAAGAAATATCCAAAACTCCGCGGTCGTGGCAAAAATATCAACAAAACATTTCACGATATTCCTGCAATCGTAAATATCGGATTGCTTGCAACGGCATTTCCTACTGCACAGTCAGTAGTTACTCCTCGAGCGCTTGTAGAACTCAAGATAATTCGACGAAAAAAGGGTGTCGTACCGATGGTAAAAATACTTGGTACTGGAGAGATCACCCACGCGATCACTATTTGCGACTGCTTGGTAACTGCAAGTGCAAAAACCAAAATCGAGCTCGCAGGTGGCGTAATCAAGGGAGTACACCTATAAACTCATGAATGTCTTTTTTAGAAAATTCAGCACATTATTTACCGACAAAACACTTCGAAGCAAGATACTCTTTGTGATCGGCGTGTTGTTCGTATTTCGGTTTTTGGCTGCAATACCGGTGCCAGGAGTAGACATCGCTCGGTTGGATCAGTTTCTTTCAAGTAACCAATTCCTTGGACTTTTTAACGTGCTCTCTGGTGGAGGACTGTCGACATTTTCTATCGTCATGCTTGGTGTCGGTCCATACATTACCGCTTCGATCATCATGCAGGTGCTTTCGATGATGGTGCCTAGTTTGAAAGAGTTGATGCAGGAAAGTGGAGAAGCGGGGAGAAAAACGTTTAACCAGTACATCAGACTTTTGACCGTTCCGATCAGCGTATTGCAGGCATTTAGTTTCATCAAATACCTCCAGAGCCAAGGAGCGATCGGAGGACTTTCTCTCGGTGCACTTGCTTCAAACATCATTATCATTACGGCAGGATCAATGCTTTTGTTGTGGATGTCGGAGCTTATCAACGAGTTTGGTATTGGGAGTGGTTCGTCGATTATTATTATGGCCGGTATCTTGGCATCTCTCCCTCCAAAGATTTCTCAATTTCTTTTTACGCTCACGACTGATCAAATCCCGCTCGTCCTGCTCTATATTGCGATCGGACTCATTGTGATCGTGGGAGTTGTGTATATTTATGAAGCTGAGCGTCCGGTAAAGGTCACCTACGCTCGTCAGGTACGCGGTATACGTACGTTGGGAGGGGACGAGAGTTATCTACCACTACGACTCACTCAAGCGGGGGTGATGCCGATTATCTTTGCGTCATCTCTTCTTTTGTTCCCACAATTTCTTGCAGGTCTTTTTCAAACGTCTCACTCACTACGTCTCCAAGCAGTAAGTCATGGATTGACGAGCTTCCTCCAAAGTACCTGGTTGTACTCCATTGTATACTTTTTGTTAGTGGTGTTCTTTACGTATTTTTATACGGCAGTGACCTTTGATCCAAAACAGATTGCAACGAATCTACAGAAAAATGGAGCATTTATACCAGGGACACGTCCTGGAGATGCGACCACTAACTATCTCGCCACTATCGTCACTCGTATTACACTCGTCGGTTCGCTTTTCTTGGGTGTTGTTGCAGTATTGCCGCTCATCATTCGAACAACGACGGGGATTACTGCGTTTGCAATCGGAGGAACGTCGCTTTTGATCGTTGTATCAGTGGTCATCGATCTCGTTCGTCGAGTCAGTGCACAAATCTCGATGCAAGAGTACTAACACTACTCGCTACTACCTAACTCTGGTATACTTTTTGGATGGAAAAGTTTGCCTATATATTTATCGGACAATCAGGTTCGGGTAAAGGAACACAAGTATCTCTCCTCCAAGAGAAAATCAAAACGATCTATCCTCATGAAACCGTACTTCATCTAGAAACAGGACTTATTTTTCGTTCATTTATTACCGAAGAAAACTACACTGCGACGATGACGAGTGAACTCATGGCGCAAGGGATACTCCCACCGTCTTTTATTGGAGTTCATGTGTGGAGTCACGCCCTGATCAACCAATACACGGGGCAGCGTTTCGTCTGCATTGATGGTACACCTCGTATCCTTGAAGAGGTACCGATACTGCTCTCCGCTGCTCGTTTTTATGGATGGAAACTCAAAGTTATCTACCTCGAGGTAGGTGACACGTGGGCAAACGAGCGCTTGATTGCTCGCAAAAGGCCCGATGATCTCGATACTACTGAACGAGCCGCACGGATTGCGTGGTTTCATTCCAACGTCATTCCCGCACTCGAGCTGTTGAAGCAATCAGTAGACATATGTGTTATAAATGGAGAACGATCGATACTTGAAATACACGAGGAGATTTGCGAGAAGTTGAGATTGTAAGGCACGGCAACTTCAAGACACTATCCTTTTGCCGTCGCGTAATTTTCTGCTGAACGCTCATTCATTTACAAAAGAATATGTATTTTGAGACACGCATATTTTTCTGGTGAAAAATTGCTGTGCTCGCGCCAGTCGCGCTGCGCAAGTCTCAAAATACATATTCTTTTGCTCACTCATTATGATAATTATCAAAACAGACAGCGAAATAGCACGATTGAAAAAAGGGGGACCGATCCTCGCCGCTATTTTGCGCGAGGTTGCTGATGCAGTGAAGCCGGGCATTACGACGAAGGCACTCGATGACCTTGCGCACAAGCTCATCATTGATGCAGGATGTACGCCAGCATTTCTCAACTACAAACCCGAAGGAGCCGATCGACCGTATCCAGCGACGTTGATTACCTCAATCAACGATGAAGTTGTTCACGGTATCCCCTCAGATCGCATACTCAAAGACGGTGACATCATTTCGCTTGATCTCGGGCTCAACTATGAAGGGGTATTCCTCGATCACGCCGTGACTGTTGCCGTAGGAGAGATACAACCCAAAGACAAAGAGCTTTTGTCCGTGACAGCGCACGCGCTTGCAGTTGGGATTGAAGCGATCACTACTGGAGCTACAACAGGAGATGTCGGCTACGCCATAGAAAACTTCGTGAAGCCATACAAGCTTGGCATCGTACGTGACCTCTCAGGACACGGTGTCGGACGTGCCATTCATGAAGATCCCTACGTGCCGAACTTCGGAAAGAAGGGTAAGGGCGCTACGCTCAAGCCTGGCATGGTGATTGCGATAGAGCCGATGCTCACACGAGGAAGCGAAGATATTGTGCTCATGCCCGACGGGTATACACTCAAGACGTCAGACGGCTCTCGAAGCGCACATTTTGAACACACGGTGCTTATAACTGAGGAGGGAGCGGAGATATTGACCAAGTAAAAAATCCCTCAGGTGAGGGATTTTTATTATTTTTCAAGAGTGTCAAAAATTCGTTTGAAACTCAGGGGATGGGTTTGGGCGAGGCCGGAGAGGATCTTGCGGTCGAGGATAATGCCGCTCTTTTTGATACCATTCATAAAAGTAGAATACGTACCTCCGTATGAACGAACGATAGCATTGATCCGTACCTGCCAGAGACGACGAGCGTCAGCCTTTTTGTCTTTGCGGTGAGCAAATGCATAGGTTCCTGCATGAAAGATCGCTTCTTTTGCCTGAGCTTCCTTGGTTGATCGTCCAAACCGATACCCCTTTGTTTGGGAAAGGATGTTTTTTCGACGTTTATTTGCAATTGTTCCTCTTTTTACTCGTGTCATAATGGATAGGTTATTTGGTAATAAATCGTGATATTGCCTTGTTGGTCATCGCAAACACTACTGGTTTCTTGCCGGCAAGCTGTTTTGTTCGAGATTGCTTGGCATTAAAGTGATTAAATCCTGGCTTACGCGCCAATATTTTGCCGTTTTTTGTAACCTTGAGGCGTTTGGTAAATGATTTGTTCGTTTTAGTACTCATTGTGGTTTTTTAGTCAAATCAGCGTTAGGGGCTGGTTTTTCTTTTATTCCTTTGTCTCGCTCAATAACGACTGCAAGGCCTTTAGGAGAGCGTTTGTGTGGTTCAGCTATCTTATATTGTTCAGTAATAAAATGCAAGACCCGGTCAAGTCTCTCTCGGAGAAAGGCGTCATCCATACCCTTGGAACGCCCCCTGAGGTAGAGTTCTACTTTGATACGATGACCCTCTTTGAGCCATGTCGAGGCGTTGCGCGCCTTGAGCTCGAGATCATGATCTCCCGTGCCTACTTTGATCTGGATGGACTTAGTTTCAGTTGCTTTTGCCCCCGATTTGGCCTTTTGTGCCTTTTTCTTGAGCTCGTACTGATATTTGCCAAATTCCATCAGTTTACATATGGGGGGCTTTGCAGCTGGACTGATTTCGATCAGATCGACTCCTCGTTCCTCTGCCATGGCAAGTGCCTCAGCAAAAGGGAAGACACCGAGGTTGCTTCCCGTTGCATCGAGTATGCGGACTTCGACCGCCCGGATTTGTTTGTTGATTCTTTCTTTCAAGACAGATATAGTGCTATATAATGTCCTCACATCATACTAAAAAAAGTATGCAAAGTCAAGCCGTTCGTGAGCCTCGACGTCGAGATCTAGTACCGGGTCAATGCTTTTCTGGAGTCTACCCTGTATGGAAAGAACGCGGCGAGACGCTCGCTGATCTCCTTGTTCGATTTCGTACAGCACACGACCTCGACGAAACAGCAAAGCTCACCTATGCAGGGAGACTTGACCCTATGGCAGAGGGTATCGTCCTCATATTGGCGGGAGAATCTCGGTTTGAAAAAGATGCCCTCCTCGGATTGCCCAAAATATATGAAGTAGAAGTACTCCTTGGTATAGCGACTGATACACTTGACCCGCTCGGATTGATAACTCGGGTAGATATACCGGAAATAGATCGGGTAGTGATTGAGTCAGTAGTAGAAAAGATGCATGCTATAACGACGCTCCCGTATCCACTCTACTCGTCTGTTCCCGTTGATGGTACACCGCTCTTTGTCCACGCACGAGCGGGCAATACCGTATCAGTACCGAACAAAAAAGTGACCATACATCGTGCTGCTTTGATGAACATCCAAAAAATACAATTTTCTACATTAATAAAAAAAACGATACCCGACATTGAAAAGGTGAGTGGCGATTTCCGTCAAACAGATATCATTAAAACATGGGAAATGCTGCAGCGTGAGTATCCTTCGAACACTGAAGTGCAACTCGTGACTATCGGTATCCATGCTTCGTCAGGGACGTATATGCGGTCTCTCGCTGAGTGGTTGGGGCAACAGATAGGAATACCAGCGATTGCGTATAGTATCAAACGAATAAAGATTGGCGAATACGAAGCAACAGAAAAGCCCCGATAAATTCGGGGCGTTTATAATTTTTTACACAATGGTTAAGCCGCGGTGGAGCTTTTTACAATACAAAAGTCTGTATTGTGAATCTTACGCACATACTGCGGGTGTTGGGTTGTAATCTTTGCTTTAGATGCATGTAATACTCTGATAGTAGAGACCGATCGAGAATCTTTGTAGCTCAAGATAAAACCGGGCAGCCTTTTTTTAATAGCAAACTGTATTGCAATTGCTACTGCTTCCGCGATAGTTTTATCTTCTTCATTGATTGAATGTAGATCCAGTTTTTTTAGATCAATCATGTCTCCCTGGGAGGCATCTTTAAGTTTTTTTTTGAAGCACATAATGATGATTAAGTTTTAAATTGTGTAAAGAAATTATCTTTGTCATTATTGCATATTTTGTAAATAAATCAAGTTTACTATCCATTACCGCACACAAAAAGCCGCCCCGACTATTTGCATAGTGGGGCGGCTTTTTGTGAATATCGGTTACGCGCGTTGCACGTTCACGGCATTCATTCCTTTTGGAGAGTCTTCTGTTTCAAACGAAACGGCGTCTCCTTCACGGAGCTCGTCGAATGCTACACCAACGAGAGAGTTTGAGTGAAAGAAAAGATCCTTTGGCAAACTTTCTGAGGTGATGAAACCGAAACCTTTTTCCTTGAGTGATTTGATTGTACCAGTCATTGAATTGATTTGTTTATTAATAATCTACAAAATGAACTGTCTCTAGAAAACGACTCTTTTCTCAACCTCGCTCTTTTGTAGATGTATCCTAGCATTTATGTAAGAAAAAGTCAAGCAAAATTTAACTGAGAGAATCGCCCGCGACTACAATGCTTCGCCTGTGTCTGGGCACCGCCTCAGTTGTCCTTCGGACATACTTCCGGCGTTCGAATTTCCCACGCACGCAAAGCAGTTTGCGTGCTCCAGTTCCACTGAAAAAACAAAAGCACCCAAAAGGGTGCAAATGTTTTTACCAGTGGAACTGGGGGGAATCGAACCCCCGTGTAAACATAATGAATAAACAGATCTACATGTGTAGCAATGTTTGATGTCTAGAGGATGATCTTAAAACAATGCAAAACAATCATTCTCGAGCTTCCCATGATTTGGCGATCGCCAGAAGCAAGGCGAACTACCTATTCCGATGAATGTTGCCGCGATATCGTTATCGGAAGTCCGGATATGCGACACCAAATTGGCCTAAGTTAGGCGAATATTGGAATGAACCCTCCCATATAGGGAGACTTCACCTTAGCGGTTCTGTTGCCAGTTGGACGCTGTGGACGATGGTTTACGAGAATACGTCCATACTCGACATGCGTGCAGATTCGAATCATGTTTGTCGAAACCAAACAGTCCCGATTTTTTGTTTCCTCCTGCAAAAATCGTCCAGCGAGTTTTTTGTGCTGCGCACAAAAAAGAGTCGGACATTTTCGTTTAGGAATTGCAAATTTCGCGCCACGAATTTGCTTTTATTCTCCGCGACGAATCTCGCGATCCAAATCGCGTTTCTTGATGGTCTCTCGTTTGTCAACGTTCTTCTTTCCTTGGGCTATGGCAATTTGTATCTTGATCAACCCTCCCTTACCATACAGGGAGACGGGGACAATAGTCAAACCTTTCACGTGGAGCTGCTTGGCGAGGTGAGTACGCTCTTTTGCATGGACCAACAATACACGAGTCCGGTATGGGTCAAATCCTACCGGCGCATTTTTCTCTTGCCAGGCAGGGATATGTGAACCCAGAAGCACTAGTTCACCATCTACTACTCCTATATAGGCAGCATTGAGTGAGCCGTGGTGTTGTTTGAGAGATTTGACTTCGGTACCCAGCAGTTTGATGCCAGCCTCGATTGTCTCGATGAGCACATAGTCAAAGGTCGCTTTTTTGTTGCGGAGATATTCCATATATAAAATGGTAGCATAATTGTTGTTTTATCTCAGAATAAATCAATTAATAGAAATCTATTGACATTATATATATCAATGATATAATAAAAAAAATCTATACATTAACAATAAAAAAAACAATTATGTTCAGAATCTTATTTTTTGATTTCTGCGGTCTTTTGTTGTTTGTGATTTTATTAACACAGATTATTATGCCTCTTTTTGTTCCAAAACATTTTCATTTATTTTGGCTATTCCGTAAGGGAATCTTAGCCAAAGAAGGGAAAGTTGTTGAACAAAATACCGGCGATGATTTGCGGGATCAGATCAAAGTAGCAATAGGCTTAAAGAAAAAAACTGATGCATTTATAAAGGATGTCCATAAAAAGACAAAAGAAAACCTCGATAATGCAACCAGTTTAAATGAAAAGGTAAAAAATCTATAACACAGAGGATTTTTTAATTCTTCTTTATCTGTAAATTCTAAAACATTCAAAAAACAAAACAAGTAGTCATGAGTACGAAACAAATTGTAAAAGCCGCCATTGGCTCTGTATTAGCAATCTTTGCATTTATTGCAGCTGGTAATTTATTTGAAAACCTAGATGCAAATGAAATCATGGTAATTCAAAGTCCAGTGAGTGGTAATCTTGAAGTTTACACAGATCCTGGCCTTAAGTACCAAGGGTGGGGTAAAGTTACAAAATATAAGAGAAGGGCGCAATATACCTTTTCAATGGAAGTTAACGATGAAGACAGCACTGATAATTCAAAAAAATTACGCTTCAATGATGGTGGACATGCGAATTTATATGGAGCAGTTTCATGGGAAATGCCGCTTGATAAAAAAAGCATTGTTGCAATCCATAAAAATTTTGGTAGTGCTGAAGCAGTACAACAGTATGCAGTCGCTAAAATGATTGACAACGCTGTGTATCTGGCAGGTCCATTGATGAGTTCTACAGAATCGTCTGGAGAACGAAGATCTGAATTAGTGCAATATATAAATGATCAAGCTGCAAATGGTGTCTATGTTACAACGGTACGTGAAAAAGAAGTTGTTGATCAACTCATTGGAGTTAAAAAAACTGTCGCTGTTACAGAGATAGTTAGAGACGCCAGTGGTGCGCCAAAACGTCAACAGGGATCAATACTCGCAGAATTTAATGTAAAGTTGCTCCCCATGAGTATTTCTGAAATTAAATATGACAAGATTGTTGAAGATCAGATAGCCCAACGTCAGCAAGCAACTACTCAGGTTCAAATAGCACAAGCAAATGCAAAGCGAGCTGAACAAGACGCAATTACTGCGGAAAAACAAGGAGAAGCAGATGCAGCAAAAGCAAAGTGGAAACAAGAAGTAATTAAAGCTACTCTGGTTACCGAAGCAGAGCAAAATCTGGCAGTCCAAAAACTTAACACCGATAGATCTGGTTTGTATAAACAACAACAGATAAATGAAGGAGAAGGAGAAGCAGAAAAGAAAAGATTGATAATGAATGCAAACGGTGCCCTAGATGTAAAATTGGATGCCTGGGTAAAATCTCAACAATATATGTGGGAAGCATTCTCTAAATATACGGGCAATATAGTTCCTGTGTATCAATCAGGCGGTGGTTCTGTCGGAGGAAGTAATGCTTTAGATTTTATGCAGATAATGGGCATGAAAGCAGCAAAAGATTTAAGTCTCGATATGAGCACAAAAAAATAATATAACTTCGTTCATAGTTGAACCAGCCCGGGATAACCCCGGGCTTTTTTTATTGCAACATACGCGTAACTATCCATTTTAGTATGAACAACGACCAAAACAAACAGAGCAATCAACAAAATCAGAATAACCAGCGCCAAAGCGCTCTATTGCGTCATATGCGTTTTCGACCCTCCTTATCTTTGCAGTTATTGCAGTACTGTATTCATTTGTGAGTAGGTTGCCCGAAAAGAAAAACGACGTTGTTGCGGAGATATTCCATATATAAAATGGTACCACAAACCACAGCACAAAAAATGATTTTGTGTATAATACTGGCTATGCCACCAATCCAGTCACCAAAACCCAAAAAACCAGCGCCAAAGCGCTCTATTGCGTCATATGCGTTTTCGACCCTCCTTATCTTTGCCGTTATTGCAGTGGTATATTCATTTGTCAGTAGGTTGCCCGAAAAGAAAAACGACGTTGTTGCACTTAGCGAAGTTGCTCGTATGGTCAATGCTGGCGAGATCAAATCAATCAACATTACTGATCAAGATCTCACCGTCACCAAAGCAGACGATACGACAGTAAAAGCAAAAAAGGAGACCGACGCAGCACTCACTGAAACATTGGTGTCGTATGGCGTTTCTCCAGAGAAACTTGCCGCAGTCGATATCAGTGTTGTTGCGCAGTCGGGTATTGGATTTTTCCTTCTCTCTATTTTACCGATCATTTTGCCCGTGATACTTGTTGTATTCTTTTTTTGGATGCTCTCTCGACAGGCAAAGGGAGCTGGGATGCAGGCGTTTACGTTTGGTCAGTCAAAGGCTCGAGTAACTGATCCTGCGGATACGAACAATCGCGTCACATTCAAAGACGTCGCGGGTGCTCGTGAAGCAAAAGAAGAACTAAAAGAGATCGTTGATTTTCTCAAAAATCCAAAAAAGTTCTTGGATATCGGTGCACGTATTCCAAAGGGAGTGCTACTGACTGGTGCTCCCGGAACGGGAAAGACATTGCTTGCTCGTGCCGTTGCTGGCGAAGCTTCGGTACCGTTCTTTCACCTCTCAGGAAGTGAATTTGTTGAGATGTTTGTGGGAGTCGGCGCATCTCGTGTACGAGATTTGTTCAAAATGGCAAAGCGAGCAGCACCGTCAATCATATTTATCGATGAGATCGACGCCGTAGGGCGAGTGCGAGGAGGAGGATATGGTGGGGGAAACGATGAACGCGAACAGACACTCAACCAAATACTTGTTGAAATGGATGGATTTGAACCCAACGACAAAGTCATCATGATCGCCGCGACAAACAGAAATGATGTTCTCGACCCAGCACTCTTGCGTCCGGGCCGTTTTGATCGACGCGTGACGCTCGATCTCCCTGACCGCCGTGATCGCGAAGACATTCTCAATGTTCATGCCGACAAAAAACCGTTTGCCGAAGACGTTAACCTCAAAACCATTGCAGAGCGGACACCGGGATTTTCGGGTGCTGATCTCTTTTCGCTCATGAATGAAGGAGCGATATTGGCTGCAAGAGAAAATAGAACACAGATCATGCAGTTTGATCTCCTTCGTTCAATCGAAAAGGTGATGATTGGGCCAGAACGAAAAAGTCACTTGTTAAGTAAAAAAGAGAAAAAAATTACAGCGTATCATGAAGCGGGCCATGCACTTGTTGCATCAGTGTTACCTGATGCTGACCCGGTACACAAAATCACCATTATCTCTCGAGGCAATGCACTTGGATTTACTATGAAAATAGCGCTCGAAGAAAAGAAACTCCATAGCAAAAAAGAATTTCTGGATGATATCGCTATGTCCTTGGGGGGTTACGTGACTGAAGAAATGGTATTTGGGGACGTCACGACTGGTCCATCCAACGATCTTCAAGTTGCGAGCAACCTTGCACGTGCGATGGTGACGCGATGGGGGATGAGTGACATCATTGGTCCGAGAGCACTCGAAAACGATGGAGGCACTCCGATGTTTGGTATGGGAGTAGAATCTAAAGAATATTCTGAAAAGATGTCGGCAGTCATCGATAGTGAAGTCGATCGTATCATCAAAGATTCACTCGATCGCGCGCGTGTAGTGCTGACGGAACACCGAAAGGTCCTCGATATCATCGCTCGGAAGTTGATCGAAGTTGAGACATTGGAACAAGCTGAATACGAATCAATACTCACCGCTCATGGCATACCACTTAAAAAAATCGACGCGTAGTATTGCCCTTATCGCCTTTGGCGCAGTTGCGATTGTTGTGTTATATCGCTATGAAGCGACCGCTCCCGTTTCTCAGATATCTACTACCAGTCAGCAAAAACTGCCTACTCCGGTAACGCTCACCTTTGTTGGAGACATCATGATGGATCGAGGGGTCAAATCAAGCGTGATCAAAAATTTTGCCGGTGATTACCACGCGCTCTTTGTGAATACTACATATCTGCAGGACGCCGACATCGCTTTTGCAAACCTCGAAGGATCGGTCGCAACGGGCGGACATAATGTCGGCAGTCGATTTTCATTTCATATGGACCCGACGAGTTTGGGTGCACTTCACGACAGCGGTATCGACATCGTTTCATTTGCCAACAACCATGTTGGAGACTATGCCATGGAAGGGTTTGAAGAATCGCTTCAAAATTTGCGTGATCACACGGTATCCTTTACCGGTGCAGGGGAGAGTCGTGCAGATGTAGTGACTCCGACGATTATCACGGTACGAGGAATGAATATCGGATTTCTCGGTGCAACTGACGTCGGACCCAACTGGCTCGCTGCAAAAGAAAGTAACCCTGGAATTCTCCTCGCATCAGACCCAGAACTCCCGTCGATCATTCTAGAAGCGAAAAAACAGGTCGACATTCTCGTCATGTCTTTTCATTGGGGAGTAGAATACTCACCGTCGAACGCTCATCAAGAAAAACTCGCCCATAGTGTAATAGATGCAGGAGCTGATATCGTTGTTGGTACCCATCCGCATGTCATAGAGCGTGTTGAAATGTATCACAACAAACCAATTTTTTATTCTCTCGGCAATTATATTTTTGATCAATATTTTTCTCCACACACCATGCACGGCATGGTAGCCCTAGTCTCCATTGATCCGACGACCAAAGCTCTCACGGCTACTGAAGAGGTGAGTCCACTGTCTCGACAATTTGTTCCGCAACCGCTCGTCCCGTTTGATGAGAGTATGTTGGTGACGAAGAAGTTTGTACCGTAGGTATTAACTTTTTGTGCACGCAGCAACAAATATTTTATTGCCATTTAGTAGACCAAAAGAATTTGCGATTTTTTGGATGTCTCTTGTGAGATTGTCTGTTATTACCCCTCCTTGTTCGGCGTGTAAAATGATGATAACTCCATTAGTGGTAGTGATTGCAAAATCATTATATGCAGGATCGCTCATGAGACTTCCGCCGTAGCGTACTGCTTGAAGAGAGCTATTGAAGAATGGGGTGGGCGACTCACATTGATTGTCATTAAGAAGTGCCATCTTGTTTTCATCATATGTAAATGTACCCATTTTTGTACCAATTGGTTGGGCAAAAAATGATTTATCGGTTGATTTAAAATTCAACGAATACGTTGGATATGTGCCATTCTCAAATGTAGCTGCAACATCATTTGTCGTTATTGTTACTTGTTTTTTTGCAGAGTCCTCAGTTAGTTTCCAATCAGAAGGATATTGAAATGAAATTCCTAACTGTATATTTGAATATGTTTTCATCCCCAGAGTTTGAGATGGAGTCGTTGCGGTTAGATTAGTTGTTGTATTCTGATTTTCTGTCGACTCAGGCAATTGTGTTTCCGAAGGGGGGACAACTGGAGCGACGATTTGCTTTGGTTTGAGTGTTACGTACCCAATTCCAATAACTGCGAGAATTAAGATAATAATCAATGTATTTTTCATATACCAAAATAGTACACCTAATACGAATTTTGTCGACAGATACTCCCTCTCACAACCGATCGTGCCGTTTGATTCGAGTATGTTGGTGACGAAGACGTTTGTGCCGTAAAAAAACCGCTCAAAAGAGCGGCTTTTACTACTATTGTCCTGAAATAATGAAACTCGTTGTTGATTAAACACCTCACGGCACAAGTTTTATTTTATTATTTCAGCGAGGTTTCTCGCATATCATCGAATTAAACAACAATAGTAGTTTTGAGCCCCCAGATACATTATTAAATCTCAAGTATACTTCCGTACTACTCTACTTATTAACGCATTGTATTTTCTGGGCGGTGTGTACAAGGCTCATCCATGCTCATTCTAATTAAAATTAATATTTTTGCAACTAGGCCATTGCCTTATCTCCCCCTTCTTGTCCGAGTTCGCTTTCAGCCATTTCGATGAGTTCGTAGTGCCAGTTGACACCTTCTTCGGCAAGAAGTAAGAGCGCTTCGTTGTTGAGTGCTTCGGCTGCGCCACGGACGAGCGCCCAGTGAACGACGGCCGCTCCTTCAAAAAATCCACTCCACTCCATGAGCTCGACGGCATTGTGCCACTGATCGCCGACATAGAGGTCGCGCATTTTTTTCAATTTTTCTCCAGTTTTTTCTGCCTTTGCAAGTGTCGTATCGATCACCCCTGCTTCGGTCGCTATGTTGATCACTGACTCACCGTGCATGCGGTTTTTTTCTTCCATTTCGATTATTTTCTCTTCGCCCAACGCAGCGACGAGCGCAGCGCGACCATGACTGATCGTGTCAGTACCGATTTGATTAAATGCCAATACTTCACCGAGCTTTTTTGCTACAAATTCATTCATCATACATATAGTATAGCAAAGAGGGGAACGCATGTCTGTTTTTAATTGGGCTCAAACCAATGGCAACCGAAGTCTTCTTTTGGAGCTGATATTGCTCGGGTACTATATCCAAACGGGTGGGAGCAGATGGACTCGAACCATCGGCCACCGAGGTATAAGCTCGGCGCTCTACCAACTGAGCTATGCTCCCATCCGTTTGCCTACATTCCCCTCACAGCGTCGGTGAGCTCGGCGCTTCCTGCCCGACTGAAGGGCATTAGCCGTTCGGGCGGGTACACAACTCTACTACAGGCGGAAGTACCTTGAATTCTATACGGCTTCTATAAAATGTGCAAAATAGGCCTGAAGGGGAGGGATATTGACATTTGGTCAATATATGATACAATGCTCTTAATTCAAAAAACATCGTTCATTTAAAAAATAAATATGAAAAAAATATTCTTGGTCGTTTGTACCGTATCGCTCCTATCTTGTTCAAAGCAACAAGCTCAGGATGCCGAACCAGTTTTTAATTTAAAAAATATAAAAACACAAGATACAATTACACATAAAAACAATGTACTGTTGTTTAAGTACGTTGCAAATACAGAAAACGTACCTACTATCGTGGGCTGCACCATGAAATTTGGTGCGAGGGGATTTGATGTGTCCTCATTAAAAAATGTTACTGTTATCATTAAAAATAATGTAAGTATTCTCTATATAGAGAATTTTAAAAACAATAACGACTTGTTATATGTGGACTGCAACATCAAACAGACGACCCAACATGCGGTCGACACAGTACTGATAATAGGGGATGTGCCAACTGGCATTCACGGAGACCTATTTGGTTCCCTAGAATTTGGGTTTAATCGCCAGGGATCTTCTCAGGTATTAAGTTCTGGTGTGGTAGCGAGTAACTTTGTCTACATCAAATAATCTATTTTCAGACCGCACTTCATTTATGAATGAAGTGCGGATTTTTTATCCCCGTATGGTTGGAGTATTTTTTATTTTTTTGATATAATTTGACTTACAGGTTGCCCTTTATAACCATGGGCAATCCATATATTATGAATATACAAAAAGCAGCAAAATGGTTCGGTATCGTATTTATCCTGATCGGTGTGCTTGGATTTTTTAGTGTGCTTACTCCAAATGGAAATCTCTTAGGGATATTTGCAGTTGATACAGTACATAACATTATTCACATTCTCTCAGGTATCGTCGCGCTCCTGCTCGCAGGCAGCTACAATGGGGCAAAATCATATTTCAAAATTTTCGGTATTGTTTACGCACTTGTAGCAATCATCGGATTTATTGGAAGTGGTACTATCCTCGGTATTTTTGTGGTCAATGGTGCAGACAACCTTTTGCACATCGTGATCGCCGTACTCGCGCTATACTTTGGATTTAGCGGAAGTAAGGCAGCACCAATGGTAGCTACTACACCAAACATGTAAAGTAGTTTCGTACTTTTATCACTTTGATAATACAAAGCACCCGTTTCTGCGGGTGCTTTGTGTTTTGTATGTGGGTAATGTTGACGAACTATTCAAAATGAAGGTGTTGTATTGCACTGACTCGATTTGAGAGCGATGGATGCATGTCGAGGTGTGGGTCAGATTTCAAAAGCGCGGTAGCACTTTGGCGTGCTGCTTCGACAAGCTGGAGATTTCGAAGCGCCTCCATACCGATGTCGGAGACTCCCCACTGTCGTCTACCTGTGAGCTCCCCGGTGCCACGCAGTTGCAAGTCATACTCAGCGAGCTCAAAACCGTTTTTTGCTTTGATAAAGTAGGTGAGTCGATCCTTTGTTTTGGGACTATTGCTTTCGGCAAAGAGATAGCAGTACGGCTGGTGACTGCTACGCATGATGCGTCCGCGTAGCTGGTGGAGTTGTGACAGTCCAAACCGCTCTGCACCTTCGATGATCATCATGGTTGCGTTTGGGACATTGACTCCAACTTCAACGACTGACGTTGCAACCAAGATATCGATGTTCTTTTCAGCAAAGTCACGCATGACACCTTCTTTGGTTTCAGATGAGTTTCCCTTTGTG
Source organism: Minisyncoccia bacterium (assembly GCA_038251535.1). Classification (GTDB taxonomy): domain Bacteria; phylum Patescibacteriota; class Minisyncoccia; order Phycocordibacterales; family UBA9973; genus UBA4124. Next base: position 7,518 of record JBBSBF010000007.1, on the reverse strand, counting down.
GGCATTTTGCTGTGGAGGATGCCGATCGAGTATTCGGGAAACACATCTCGTGCGAGTCGCTCTGCCTCTGCTCGCACCGATGTTACTTGGAGAGCTTTTTGTTTTTCAGGATCTGGGATATCGATGCGAGGACAAATCACGTAGAGCTGACGCCCGAGACCAAGCTCAGCCCGTATTGCTTCATATACAGCCTCGCGCTTTGTTTCCGGGATGATCTGGGTCTGGGGTCGTTTGCGCCCGACGGGCATCTCATCGAGTACCGATAAGTCGAGGTCTCCATATACGGTGAGCGCAAGCGTGCGAGGGATCGGGGTCGCAGTCATCGACAACAGATGTGGATAGTGCGCATCTTTTTTTGCCAAGCCTTTTCGTTGTTGCAATCCAAACCGATGCTGTTCGTCGATGATGGCAAGGGTTAGGTGTTTGAACTCGAGACTTTTTTGGATCAGTGCATGGGTCCCGATCACGATCGGTATTTCACCGTTAGCGATCCATTTTTTGAGTTGTGGTTTTGAGATCGTCGTCCATGGAGTTTGACTCGACGCGACCTTGGTCGGAAATTTACGGGCACCACTGCCGGTGATGAGCGCGATAGAGATACCGGTATGTTTAAAAAATTCAATAAAACTTTCGAAGTGTTGTGTTGCCAGTATTTCCGTCGGCGCCATATACGCGACCTGAAGGTTGCCATATGTTTGTTTATCGTGAGTTTTTTCTGCAGGAGAATTTTTCTTGAATGGGCGATTCATGACCGTTGCATATGTTGCGATTGCAGCAACGGCGGTTTTGCCACTCCCCACATCTCCTTCGAGAAGGCGGGACATCGGCACGTCTCGTTCGAGATCTTCCAAGACATGTGTTGTCGCCTTTGTTTGCGCACTGGTAAGAGGGAAAGGGAACCGTGCGACGAAGCTATCGATATCAACAGTGTCGAGTGCAACGCTGTACGCCGTTTTTTCTTTGATCTCGTTGCGTTCCTTTTGACGGGCGAGGTTTATCGTAAATATCTCATCAAAGGCAAAACGTTTGCGCGCTTTTTGTGCATCGTCTTTTGATTTGGGGCCATGGATCCAAATAAGTGCAGTCTTGAGCGTCGGGAGTGAGTACGGCTTGAGCACTGCGGGAGGTATATGGTCTGGGATGTTTTCGATACTTGCGAGAGCTCGCATTATTGTGTGATGAAACCACTCGCTCGAGATGCCCTTGGTTTCGGGATAGATCGGAGTAAGTGGTCCGGTATCGATAGATTCTCCAGAAGTTTGCGAAGAAAAAAGCGAATCATGTGTATCGATAGAGATGATTTTTTCTTGACGCATGCTCGGGTTGGTAAGGGTTGGCTTGTTTTGGTACAGAGACACTTTTCCGGTGAGTTCGACGACTTGTCCAACGGAGAGCATGTTGGATAGATATGGTTGGTTGAACCAGACGATGCGCATACTGCCGCTGACGTCTTCGATGACGCCCTGTGTCATAGTCATTTTGCTCTTCCAACCTTTCTTTGCTTCAAGTTTGGTAAGTCTCCCTCGCACCGTTGCTTCTTGGCCTTCTTGGAGATGTGCGATAGAGGTATAGGTCGATATGTCTGCGTAGCGACTGGGGAAGTGATACAACAGGTCGCTGATTGTCGTAATGCCGAGCTTGGCAAGTCCTGCTTTGGTCTGATCTTTGAGTCTGATAAGAGAAGAAATGGGGGAGTGAAGGGTGAGCATAGAGGTATTGTATACAAAAAAGAGGGTTATTTATATAACAAACAAAAAATCCCTTTGAAAGGGATTTTTTGTTTGAGTACGGTGAGAAATTAAAATCGGCGATCCTTTTGGAATCCTCCTCCACCATTTCCTCCACGGCTGCCTCCACCTTCGCGTTTTTCACTCGGACGAGCGATATCGACAAAGATTGCACGGCCATCGAGTTCGCTCTGGTTGAGCTTGTCGACTGCAGCCTGAGCACCTGCTTCGTCTGAAAACTCAACGAAGCCAAATCCTTTACTTTTGCCTGTCATTTTGTCCATGATGACGTTTGCAGAGGTAACGGTACCAACTGTTGCAAAATGAGCTGCCAATCCTTCGTTGTCGGTGCTAAATGCGAGACTTCCGACGAAAACTTTGTTGTTCATGTATTACTTTAGTTATTTTTTATTATTATATGCAACGCACCTGTTCGAGAGGGGACATTACAGTTCTGGGAGTATACCACAGCTATGTCGCCATATTCAATCCACTCGGTGCTCTCGGGGTAGGAAGTAATAGAGGGCTGGAAAGGCGAGCAGTACATAGCATACCCAGATTGAAAAGAACGATATCCCGACAGCCAAGACGTAAAATATAGGCCCTATGAGACTTCGACCCATGGGTACTGCGGTAGCCCCACAATCTCGATGGATGAAGTATCGCAAGAGACTAAATGAGATCGATGCTCCTGCGAGCACGCTACTATAGGTAAGCATGGCGAGTGGGTGAAAGGGGTTTGTACTCGCCGCCTGGGTGACAAAGGGGATAAGTGTGAGAAAGAGGAGAAAGAGCATGTTGCCCCAGATGACTCGTCGTTTCCTGATCGTTTCGATCATCTGCGTGAGCTGGTGGTGGTTGACCCAAAATATCGCAATCGTTACAAATGATAGGACAAAGGTGATGATGTTCGGGATAAGTGGGGTGAGCTCAGTCGCAGCATCGCTCATGGTGTTGTACTCGAGGTGGGGGACGTGGAGCTCGAGCGCGAGGAGGGTAATGGCGATAGCAAACACGCCGTCAGAAAACTGTTCAAAGCGTGTCTTGATGATCGGATGCATGAATGTAGTATATAATATAGGGCAACATTGTATATAGTTCCCTTATTAAGAGATGACTCATTATTTATAATACATTAAGAAATAACACCATGGCAATCATAAATCCCTATATAAATTTCAATGGCAATGCCGAAGAAGCATTTAACTTTTATAAGTCAGTTTTTGGCGGAGAGTTCGAAAGAGTTGTACGATTTAAAGATTTGCCAATGCCTGGATCTCCAGTATCTGAGAACGAAGGAGATAAAATCATGCACATCGCACTTCCCATCGGCAAAAATGTTTTGATGGGCAATGATGTTCCTGAATTTATGGGGCGAGTCAATGAAAATGAAAACAGGTCAAAAATATCTATTAGCACAGAAAGCAAAGAAGAATCAGATAAGATATTTAATGGACTTTCGGTAAACGGAACTGTTGAAATGGCCGTTGCCAATAGTCCTTGGGGGACATATTTCGGGATGTTTAGAGATAAATACGGTATTGAATGGACAATAGAATACGATCCAAGAGCTTAATTGGGAGATAAAAAAATAAATTTAAAAGTTCCTGTGCGGTATTTGGCTAAAAAACAATTTCGTTTTTTGGCGGAGACGGCGAGATTCGAACTCGCGAGGCTGTGACACCTGCCTCCTTAGCAAGGAGGTACGTTAGACCACTCCGACACGTCTCCATTGAGAGACCTGTCTCAAAAAGAGAAGTCTCCAATCGTGCTACTGTATCACAATTGTGGTGAAATTACACCGCTCTCTTGAGAGTTTGTATCTTGGTATACGATCGATATGAAAGAACGAGAAGGATCATACAGACAAGCGGAAGGATAACGAGTGGTGTGATGCCGTCCACGATAACGAGGCTCAACAAAGCGAATGTGAAATCAAATCCAAAACCTGCATATACCCACTCGCGCACACGACCCCGAGCAAAAATGAGACCGACAGACCCTGCGACCTTGAACAGTGTGAGTAATATTCCAAAATAGTCTGGGTAGCCGAGGTGTCGGATGCCTTCTTTTGCGACGTCGGTCTGAGACGTCAATGCGGGAATGACTCCTTCAAAAATAAATATGATAATGGTTGTTGTCCAAAAAATGATCTTTTGTTTTTTCATTTCACCAGTGTATACAAAAAGTCTCTTGAAAATCAAGAGACGTGCTTTTTGAATTACTCAAACACCACCGCGAACAGAAGCTCCACGAATAGGTTTAACGTGCAAAACTTTTTGAATGACCCATTCCAGCTTTTCAAAGAAATAAATCTTGTTAAAAAATGGATTTAAATATTCAGTCATTACAAAGAAATTGGTATCATAGGGAGCTTTGTGGTGCCAGCCATGCGTGCGACGGCGTTGGATCAAACCGATCTTTTGGAGGAATTGAACTACCTTCCCATTTTCACGATCGCTGCGGTGTCCCATTGCGTGGATTTCATTTCCCTGGCTTGCAAAGCAGATGCCGACAATGAGTTGCCATGGGCACCATTCACGCCATAGACACATACCTATGATTGCCGCAGCAGTGATGATTGAAGTATTGATCCGTTGCCAATACGAGAGTTTGAGCATCTCGCGTGGACAATGGTGATGTCTGAGATTTGGTTGGATGATAAATGTACCAATGATCGGCCAGGTTGGGTTGCCGTAGGCATCTTGCCACCAGTGCACCATACCGGTGATGAAGTCGGCGCTGAGCCATAAAAGGAATACCTGCAATAGTACAAAGAGGGGATGAATGATTGTCATGAGTTGTGGGTTTATATTGTGAAGAATTTCACTTACTGTAGCCTAATTGCCAAATATGTTTAATAGTGTATAATAACAATTAGACAAATATGACTGACCCAACACTCCAACTCAAAAAGCTTGGTCTCTCTGAGTCAGAAATTACCGTTTATTTACGGATGGTTGCCGGAGCGGTGACTGCACAGGATCTCTTGAAAACGACCAAGATGAAGCGTCCGACGATATATTACGCGCTTAACTCGCTGGAGAAACGGGGACTTGTTTCAAAGTTGGGGAATGATTTCGCCTTCACTCTCGCCCCCTTTGAACGACTGATTGCTATTGCTCGCGAGAAGGAAGACGAAGCACTCTCTCTGACTGAACATATTGCGGAGCTGATCCCCGCCTTCACAGCTAAAAAAACAACACAAATAGAAAGACCCGCAGTTTCATTTTTTGAAGGGATAGACGCAGTTAAACACGTGGTGATGGATGTGATGTATACAAAAAGTCACCGAGTAGACTTGATTGTCCCTGAACATACATTTTTTTGGGGATTTGGAGAAGCATTTTTGCGCAAGTATATCGAAGAACGTCGGAGTCGCAATATTACGACTCGCAATTTGTGGGAAGTACAGATTGATCCTGCAGAGTTCAAAAAGTACTATTCGACGTTTTCAGAGATTCGGCTTTTGCCCACAGTAATGAAAGACAAGTTTAAGACAACTATTTTTATGTTTGATGACAAGACCCTCTATGTATCGTCATTTGAAAATTGTTATGCGATCTTGGTGACATCAAAGGAACATACTGACACGATGCAGGCATTGTTTGACGGATTGTGGAGTACTGCAAAGCCATACACACAAAATTAATGGTTGCTATTTGTCATCACTAGCATACACTTGAAGAAAACCACTGTATGAAAAAAATAGTACTGTTCTTTTTTCTTGGATGTATCCTCACATGCACTTCTTCAAAAATAATAAACGAAAAAGTATTGCCAACATTCGAAGATTCGTTACAGCATCTGTATACATATGTTGATTCTTTCCATACAAACCATGCTGTGTATGACCTAAAATCAGGGTACGATTTCGCGGTGCGGTATCTGGATTCGCAATACGTACGAGGGGATTCATTGATCAGTAAATTGCTCGTTCGATCAGAACACCACGATACAGGTGGTAAGAAATACTTCATACGGAACGATTTTCGTATGACCGCCAATGGACGAGAACTTTCTGAGCAAATCATGTTGTATCTAGAAAAGATACAATCTGATGTAGTCGTGTACACGTCGTCGTCGTATAGTTTTTATATTGACACAGCTGTATCGTCACCTATGATGGTACGCGTTTCTGAAGTCGGCGAAGATGACATTAGAAAGGTCATGAAAAGAGTTTTTTCCCGTCATGAAAAAAAGTAATGTCGTACCGGCCCTATGGCCGGTATTTTTTATGATATACGGACATTAGGGGAGCTTTTGAAAAGTTATAAAGTTATGAAGTATTGCGACACTATATAAAGTATAGGTATACTTGTTGTTATTACTTTAATGTAAAAATAGTATGGAACACACAGATAACATCGCTACCAGTAGTATTACCGTCAACGCAACGGCTGAGCAAGTATGGGAAGCACTGACCAATCCAGCCATGGTCAAGCAGTACCTTTTTGGAACTGAGATGCACACGACCTGGGAAGTAGGAAGTCCGATCGTGTACAAGGGAGAATGGGAAGGGAAGGCGTACGAAGATCACGGCACAGTGCTCGAAGTAGAACCAAACAAAAAATTGGTAACAAGTTATTGGTCTATCGCATTTGGTCCAGAAACTCCTGAAAATTTTAAGACCGTGACCTACGAGATCACTCCCAACGGCGATATGGCGACACTGACGATTACTCAAGACAATAACAAAGACGAAAAAGAAAAAGAGCATTCAGAAGGGAACTGGAACACGGTGCTGGCAAAGTTTAAGGTAGTTTTGGAGAAATAAAATTGAACATAATACAATTTGAAAAAAATTTACAGTTAAGTTACGTACTATAAAAGTATCTATTCGCGCGAATAAGAGGTATACTGATTATAGTGTATGAAAGAGTATGAAAAAATATTAAAAGCATTTGCAAATCGACGTCGATTAGAGATTGTTATATTTCTAAAAGAGAAGAAAGAGGCATGTGTAGGGGAAATTGCAAATAAGATAAAGCTATCATTCAAAGCTACTTCGAAGCACCTGTCGCTACTAACTGCAGTTGATATTATAGAAAAAGAGCAACGAGGGCTAAAGGTGTATTATTGGTTGTCGAGGATTCCGCAACAGTTGGTAAAATCTGTGATAAAAAATATGTAATATACTTTCAAAACCATTATATATCCATTATTCGCACGAATTAGGGATATAAAAAGATGTAGTTTAGAGATACTGAAAATGTGGTATTATTGTGCGTATTGGAGGATTGGGTGAGTGGTTGAAACCAGCGGTTTACTAAACCGCCGTCTGTAACAGGACCGTGAGTTCGAATCTCACATCCTCCGCAATTTTTCGAAAAGGATTTCTGAACCAAAAATATGGTCGGCACGAAGTGCCGTCTGTTCTCTATTCCCCCCAAAAAACCCTGAATCTGAAAGGGTTCGCCACGCAGAGCGTGGCTCAAAAAAGACGGTTCGATTCAAGATTTGAAAGTTCGAACCGACTTTTTTAAACAAATGAAGAATTTCTTCATTTGTTTTCTTGTTAGCCAATTCCGCCATATGAATATTGGCTTTTAGAAAATTTTCGGTAAGTTCGAACCGATTATGAGATTTTTTCTCAAAAGCTGATAATTTCTCTTTTAAAAGTTGTTTTTGATTCACTAACTTATTTTTAGAATCACGATATTCTTCCAAAGACAAAACATTTTCTAAATATAAGTTCATCAACTTTTCAACTTTTGAATCCAAAAGAGAAATTTCATCTTTTGTTTTTTGAGAAAAAATCTCACTCGATTGGGTTTCTGATTGCCGATCT